>NZ_JBFIIH010000040.1:0-29343 GCF_041601355.1 Neptunomonas sp. | reverse complement strand
ACCATCATTACCGGCACGTACGTATAAAGCACAGGGCAATCCCTGCTTTGCTTCCAGACAAGGGTAATAACAGCGGTCAAAGAAGTCCTTAAGTGCACCACTCATATAAGCCAGGTTTTCTGTGGTACCCATAATAATGGCGTCACACGCCAAGACATCCTCCGGAGTCGCTTCCAACGGCGGAACCCAGCGGGCGTGTACTTGTTCAATATCCGGGTGTTGTGCGCCTTTCAAAACCGCTTCGGCCATCAGGCGTGTGTTTTCAGAAGGTGCATGTGCAACGATTAAAAGTGTTTTCATCGGTATTACCACTCTCGCCAATGACTATTCGATTATTATTGATCGTATTGACACAAACATACACCCCACTGAATATGTACGACAGCCCTTATACATTAGTGTCACTTTTTCTTAATCATCCTGTCACATTATTATTGCACCATTTATGGAAACACTGATGACTCGCTATAGCTCACGAGAAACGTCATAGCCAGCACTTTAACCCATATAACTCACTCTATAATGATGGTAACCATGCACATATTTATTCAACAAATAGCCTCTTTGTTTGATGCTCAGGGTAATCAAACCTATGGTGAAGATATCAACCAGATAGAACATGCCGTTCAGTGTGCAGAACTGGCAATCATAGCAGGGGAATCTTCTGAGCTGGTAGTTGCCGCCCTTTTGCACGATATTGGACACTTGATCGCCGCAACAGATTTAGCTTTTGGTAATTATAAACATGACGTTATTGGCGCTGAATTTTTAGCACCTTACTTTCCTAAAGAAGTCACCGAGCCTATCCGCTTACATGCCCAGGCAAAACGCTACCTTTGTGCGGTTGAAGATGGGTATTTAGCGGGATTATCTGCAGCCTCGCTCGACTCACTCAATAATCAGGGTGGCTTGATGTCAGTATCGGAGCAACAGGCTTTCTTACAAGACCCGTTTGCCCAAGCATCTATTAAACTTCGCCGTTGGGATGATGAAGGTAAAGTACAGGAACTCAGTCAGCACGGCATTAGGCATTACTTGCCATACCTTGAAGCCGCTATTTCAACAGTAACAATACCCGCCTAATTCTCAGGATTCATCATGCTAAACGACGCACAAACATTTTCTCAAAAAGGTTATATCGCCTTACAACAAGCACTCAATAGCGATGATATTGAAACCTTAGACAATGCAAGCCAAGAGCTCTATACACGTTCCGAGCAATTACTTAAAAGCATTGCAAAAAATGGAGATACTCTCACAGAGTTTTACAATAAAAACACTGATGAACTCATTGTTGTTCCTGAAATAGATAACGCAAACAAAGTGTGCCGTTATGAATACATCAGTGGATACAGTGTAGCTGTTCGTACTAAAATCATTCCGAAGCTACAAACTCTGATAGAACAACTGACTCAAAAAAAATTCGTTTTATTCAAAGATAAATGTAACGCAAAAAATCCAGGTGGTGGCGCATTCGCACCTCATCAAGATATCATCGCTTATGATCAGTTTAAGCCAACTTACCATATCACCGCCGCTATTTTTTTGGATGATGCTACCATCGAAAATGGTTGTCTTTTCTTTCCTGAAAACTACTTAGAAGACCTCAAGGACTTGAACACCACGCGGGTAAGCACTCTTAATGGTAACCTGCCTATACTTGATAGCGATAAAGGTGGGCGTACTCATGGCAATATATGTCAGGATATAAGTGAGCAGATTCGCTGGACGCCTGTGACTGCTAAAAAAGGTGATGTGGTTCTATTTGACTCTTACGCACCCCATTACTCAGAAATAAACAGCTCAAACATGACTCGTAGAGCCATGTTCTTTACCTTTAATGCAGAAAGCGACGGTGATTTCTACCAAGCATATTATGATATGAAACATCGTGAATTTGATAATCCAAAATTCCATATAGCAACGCCCACGGCCCATAGAGAGTTAGCCGAGTAAATACGGAACAAACAATAAAAGCCCTCCTATCAATAAAGGAGGGCTGCTTTATAAAAGAGTTAATTACTCTTTTACACTGCGCTGCTCAAAAGTAAGTTGTATGAAGTCCCTGATCCCCGGCAATGCACTACGGTTTTTCTGCCAAACAACATGTTCTAGCACACCTGCAGAGGCCTCAGTTATCGATACTGTACGTAAGCGTTCATCGGGGCGTATATCCTGCTCTAACGCAAAACCAATGCCTAGCCCATAGGCAACCGCTTCGCACATATCAAGACGACCATCCACCGTAATATGAGCGTTCGCATTCATATTGGATTTACGAAATAACGCAGTTAACAACTGCTGAGTACAGGCTTCCGGCTTATAAAAAATCAAAGGTTCCCCTTCTAACTGCGTCACACTAAGACTCTTTTGCATCGCCAAAGGATGGTTAGATTTCACAATAGCCATAAGTCGGTGGGACGAATAAGCAAACCGAGAAAGCCCTGGCTCCAACTCATCAGATGGAAAGAGACCGATATCCACTTCGCGGTTGAGTATCATTTTTTTACAACGCAGTGTGGTGACAGAGGTTATTTTTAAAGTGACCTCGGGGAATCGCTGATTAAACTGTGCGATTAATGGCATAAACACCAACGGCGAGGCGGTAGCCACACGTAATGTCATTTTACCGGGGGTCGTTTGCGGGTTAGCCAGTGCCTCTATTGCCCCTTGTAAATCACTGTACTGACACGTGATTTGATAAAGGCGTTTACCCAACTCTGTAGGCCTCAAGCCACGACTAAAGCGCTCTAGTAAAGGTGCTTCAAAGCGCGACTCTAACTTGCGAATTTGCGCTGTAATAGCCGGTTGGCTAACGGACAGCTGCTGTGCTGCCCGCGTAAAATTTCCACATTGAATTACCGCATTGTAAGCACGCACTTCTGCTAATGAATAATCCATAAAAGAGCCTTAACAACGCCGCTCTTCATTGTGCGATTTTATAGACGATGCCATCATCGAAGGCTCTTTTATCGATGCCCTTATAGATCCTCTTACAGGAGCCTTTTTAGAAAGTTCTGGTGGTTGTGCCTGATTCTGTACCTGGGTCTCTGTGTATTCAGGCAAGCGATCAAGCCGAGCTTGTGGCGATTCTAACAGTGGAATAGAAGCAATTAATTTTTGAGTATAAGGTTGTTGAGGCTTAAGAAAAATCTGCCTGACAGTACCCTGCTCAACCATGGCACCATCTTTCATCACACACACCCAATCACATAAATTAGCGATCACGCTAAGGTCGTGTGAGATAAACAAAATAGTCAGACCTAGCTCAGCCCTTAGCTCTTTTAATAGAGCGAGGATTTCGGCCTGAATCGACACATCCAGTGCCGCCACCGATTCATCCGCCACAATAAATTTTGGATTACACACCAGTGCCCGAGCAATACTGATTCGTTGCCTTTGCCCACCTGAAAAAGCATGCGGAAACCGCCGTAAATGTTCAACTTCAATATGGCAGCGCTTAGCAACCTCTATTACACGCTGGTCGGTTTCTTCTCGGCTGGAGGTTAACTTCATAGCCTCCAACGGCTCAGCGATAATATCTCTAATCGTCATTCTTGGATTCAGCGAACTATGAGGATCTTGGAACACCATCTGTGCCGTTTTGGATAAACGTTTACGCTTAAGGCGTTTGCTTGCGCCAAAATGCACTTTCTTCTTAGTGCCGTAATACTTAACACTTCCCTCACTAATAGGTGCAGCTCCCAAAAGAGCCTTACCTAACGACGTCTTGCCAGAACCGCTCTCACCCACCAAGCCGATAATTTGCCCTTCCGGCAAATCCAACGAGATATTCTTTACCGCCGTAAACATCTCTTGTTTACGGCTGTTTCCTGCCATTGGATAGCTTACTGAAAGATCATTAATACTAAGGAGCGCCTGCGGTTTCTCCTTTGGTGCTTCAGGTAAGTTATCCAAATTCGGTAAAGCGGCTAACAAGCGCTGGGTGTAGTGGTGCCGGGGCCTAAACAACACTTGGTCTGCATTGCCCGCCTCCACCACTTCGCCTTTGCGCATCACTGTTACGTTATCGGCTATTTTGGAAATAACGCCCAGATCATGCGTAATAAACAACATTGCCATGCCCATCTGCTCGCGCAGCTCTAGCATTAACTCCAATACTTGCGCCTGAATCGTTACATCCAAAGCAGTGGTAGGCTCATCTGCGATCAGTAACTTAGGCTTTGTTGATAATGCCATAGCAATCATGGCGCGCTGTCGCATCCCCCCTGACAACTCAAACACGTACTGATCGAAGCGTCGGGCAGGATCAACAATACCAACGCGATCAAACAAGGCAATTCCTTCTCGACGAGCTTGTTCACGACTGTAACCCAAATGAATCTGCATGGTTTCTACGATCTGTTCACCGAGACGAATCGCTGGTGCAAAGCTGGCCATAGGTTCTTGGAATATCATTGAAACCATATCACCACGCACTTTGCGTAAGTCGCGGCCGCGCAGCTTTAGAATATCGATATCACTGTTGTCGTGGCAAAGTCGCAACTGGCTCTGCGGCTGAATAATGGCGTTGCCCGGCAGTAGCTGCATGATACTTTTCGCGGTGATCGACTTACCAGAACCGCTTTCGCCAACAAGCCCCATCACCTCACCCGGGCGAATATTAAGGCTAATATTATCAACGGCATGAACTAAACCTTCATCGGTATTGAAGTCGATACTTAGATCGCGAATTTCAAGCAGATTAGTGTGCATGCTTTTATTAATCATCATTTATTTCTTCTCCGAATAAGGGTCAGCAGCATCGCGCAGAGCGTCGCCAACAAAAACAAAAGCCATAATTAACACCACAAAAACGAGTACCGGAAAGAACTGCCAAATCATATTTTGCTGAATATCTGGGTCCTGAGCTTTTTGCAGTAAAACACCCAAGCTATTAACCGGTTCAGTTAAGCCTAATCCCAAGAAGCTAAGGCTGGTTTCTGCCAAGATGACGTAAGGAAAGTTAATCAAGGTATCGACGATAATATAACTCGTGAAACTCGGTATCAGATGGCGCCAAATGATCTTCCAGCTACTGGAGCCACACAGCTGCGCCGCTAATACATAATCCTGATTTCGCTCAGTTAGAATGTGAGTACGCAAACGCCGCCCTAGCGTAGCAAAATCTAGCGCCCCGATAACCACAGCAATCGCAAAGTAACGCTGCACAGAGGTAAGATCCATACTTGATAAGGCAACAGCACACGCCAGGTAAACAGGGATCGATGGGATAACACGAACCGCTTCTGTAAAGCTCATTAGCACCGCATCAACTCGCCCGCCAAAATAGCCACTGACGCCACCTACCAGCAAGGAAGTAAACAGCTTAACGATCAAAGCAACCACGGCAATACTCACCGTTACCCACACCGCATGTAGGGTACGGCTGAATACATCTTTGCCATCTTCGTCTGTGCCCATTAGATGAATATCGCCCTGTTCAACACCAAACAAGTGTCGATCCCAACGAAGATCCAAATCCAGGCCCGCCATACTGAAATCAATCAGGCTGTATTCCCACCCTTTAACAAAGAACTGCACATAACGTCGTTTATCTCTATCGACGTTATATTTATTCTGTGAGGAGGAGCTCAGCGCACCGCTGGAAGTCAGTGCATCAAGTGCATCCAAACCGCCACTAGCGGCCAGTGCTTGAAAATCAATTTTGGGTTTGCTTTTGCTGTATGTGTACGTAAATGGACGTAAAGAAACGCCCTGCTTATCCCAAAAGAAAAAGGCTTGTGGTGCTCCTCGTCGGTATTCAGCATCAGCACCACGAATGGATGGGTCTACCGGAGAGAAAAACGGTGCAAAGAAACCCATCAGAATGATAGATACCAATACCCAACCCGCGACTACTCCGCTGGCCTTGCGCGTAAAGCGTGCTTTGATCAACGCTAACTGGCCCGCGGTGTAATAAGACTCATCTTGCGATGTTTTAGTTTTTTGCCCAAAACGGGCCAATACACTACTCATCATAATCTATCCAAGTACACTCTTACGGACTCGCGGATCGATCGCCGCCAGAACGATATCAGTCATAAAATTCATCGAGATAACAACCAAGGCCACCAGAAAGAGAATCGCGGCGGCCATCTCCTGATCATTCGTCATGGCCAATGCTTCAATTAGTAGTGCTGCTGAATCTGTAAGGCCGATAACCACGGCTACGATAGGCAGATCATTAAATACTCGCTGAAAATCGAAACCAATGCTGTTAAACAGCGGGCTAATTGAATGACGGACGGGGTAGCCCACCCATAAGCTCATACCATGCACACCACGAGCACGGGCGGCATCAACATAAAGCTTATTAGATTCATCAACGACTAAAGCGCGCACCGTTTGTAATTGCAGTGCGGTTGCAGCCCAGCCAATAACAAAAATGGGTAGCCAGATATGGCTCAGAAAATCAGTTAACTTAGCGTACTGAAATCCACTCGCACCAAACCAAGGCTCATTACTCCATTGATCTGAAAACAAACCCGTAGGTACGGGTTCACCTGCAAATACGTAAAGTAAAATAATGCTCAACGCTAATAAGAAATTAGGTAATGCCAACCCCAGATAACTGATAACGCGTAACTTAAGATCTAACAACTTGTTAAAACTCAAACCAAGCGAGTTAATCAGGCGTTGTTTTTGGCTATGCTGCGGGTTCGTATCCAGCCAGGGTTTATTGATCATGTAAGCCGAGAGAATGCCAAAAGGGACTGCAATCAAATAGGCAAACACTAAACCAGCAATACAGAAGCCAAAACTCATCCAGAAGCGATCACCCAATGCAACATTGACTGACTGACGCTTAGCGCAACTAAAACCCAGATCACCTCTTAATGTGAGATCAGTAATCCAACTGCTCCAGCGAACCACTAAAGAGCGATCCAAACCCATTCGTGATCTTTCAGCAGCAATATCCGCCTGTGTAATCATCTCCCCTTGAGTACTTTTATAAGCAATATACTTTTCGGCACAATCACCGGGTAATACTTCCATCAATGAAAAAACAATGCCGCTCACGATCAGTAGTGTCATTAACGCCAGCAGGTAACGGTTAAGTACGTAATGAAAGTACTGGCTGCTACGGCTACGCCAAAACAAAAATCCAGCCACACTGAGTAGAACCCACAACAACCAGGTGTTGGTAAAAAAATCGGCAATCACAACCGGACTCCATAAACATAACGTGTTAACCCTATGCCACTGATAACCTTGGTCTGTATAGGGCATCACCCTCAAATAGGGTTAGCAAACTCAGATAGCTAAAGCTTCACTCATTAAAAGGGAGAGACAGTGCCTCTCCCTTTTCTAACCTTTCAAATGATTAGTTATTAGCCATGTCCTCGTTACCCAAGAACCACTGAGTAGCAAGATATGGATACATACGATAGAACTCATATGAAGATGTTTTAGGTACGGCAAAGTTACCCAGAGAGCGGCTGCGGTAAACCGGAGATACTGCTTTAACCGTACCGATAATGAACAGGTCATCAACCACCCGCTGAGCAATCTCTGTACCTAGTTCGTTAGATTCCGGCGTACCTGCTTTGAGTGTCACAAAACGAGCGGCCAATTTCTGCATCTGAGCAACGGTTGCTGGCGGTGCGACACCTTCAGCACCATTAGTGTCAAGGAACTGTGACCACAACATGCCCGTACGCAAATCAAAGAAACCACCATAAGGAGGAACCAGCGTTTCGGTGTTGCTGGCAATATTTGACAACGGACGCCCCATTACCCAGCTAAGTACACTTAGATCATTAGCCGTTTGCGAGTTACGGTACTCATCAGAGGTCACTTCTTTGATAGTGGTTTTTACACCGACATCCGTCCAGTTAGTGGCAATGATTTCGACCAGCTCAGTCGGCGTGCCCTGAGTTGCATATTGAATATTTAACTCAAGCTTTTTACCTGAAGGAAGGTCACGTACACCGTCGTTGTCTTTATCAACAACACCGGCTTTATCCAGCAGTTCAGCGGCCATTTTCGGATCAAACTGAGTCCAGCTTTTTTGTAATTCGTCGGTAATAAACGGCGTGGTATCCGCATCAAAACCGGTGTACTGCATGGGTTTACCCAAACCGAAGTACGCCACTTCGTTAATCTGGTCACGGTTCATCGCTACCGACATAGCACGGCGGAAATTGATATTGTTAAATACCGCACGCTTCTCTTCATCTTTATCGGTCAGGTTGAAGGCAAATGTGGTTTGAGCGATTGTTGGACGCAGTGCAATCTCGTACTTGCCCTGCCCCTTGTTTTCTAGCAAAACAGGAGTCTGCGGCAAATTCACGGCCTGCGCTTTGTAATCCACTTCGCCAGCAATGAGCTTAGCGGTTTGGATATCTTCATCACCAATGAAAACTTCTTTGATCTCGTTAATATAAGGCAGTTGGTTACCTGCCGTATCGACTTGGAAGAAGTATGGATTAGCCACTAAGCGGCGCCCTTCCAACGACTCTTCCACAACCAAATGAGACTCCAGAGATGGCATAATTGCCGTTAAACCAGCGTTAACTAAGCGATCAGAAGCGGCTTTGTCTTTTAACAAAGGCGTTGGGATATCTTTCCAATCAGACTGGCCGTAGTAGAAGTTAATAACCTCATAGCCATTATCAAAGCCTAATGCTTGGGCTTTTTTATCCGCATCTTTATTCAATTTAGGGTGAAACTGAGCTAGCAGATGCTTAGGCTGAAACGGTTGCGCGTAGTCTTGAGCAAAGTTATCCAAAAAGCCCGGCGCAGGTTTGTTCATAGTGAACTGCACGGTGGTTTCATCTAATACATCAACTTTTATCGCTTTGCCCGCAGACAAGAAACGATCTTTTGGCTTCTCGATAATATTGCTATCCATCAGCATGTTGTTGTACCAAAAAGCAATATCTTCGGCCGTGAAGGGGCTACCATCTGACCACTTATGGCCCTTACGCAGGTTAACCTTAAGTACTGTAAAATCGCTGTTCCATTTCCAGGATTTAGCCACGTTTGGCACGACCGTTGCCAAATCATCACTAAAACGTACCAGGTTCACATGGCGGACCGACAACAGATCAGAGGTGCCTGACTCTGTCGCTTTAGAAATACCATCCAGCACACCACCGTACAGACCAATACTCTGATACGGAGCAATCACCAATGGCTCTTCTGGTATGCGCTTAGCTAGCGAAAGTAGCTCTGCATTACCGGCTATACGGCTATTAAGTGCTTTTATAACCGGATTCTCATTAAAGCTCATCTGGCAGCCATGCAGACTTTCAAATTCTGCTTTTTCAAATATATGGGGATAAGTTCCACCTGCATCAGCACCGACAACAGCCGGACACGCCGCTACTGCATTACCTGAGATAAGTGCTATTGCACTGGCGATCAGAAATTTAGACATGGGTTGCTTCCTGAATGGTTGAGTGTTGAACGGATTGATCATTAAATGAGTCACTACATAAATCACTAGGTCGAAACGCAGACCAGTTAAGAACTGACCAGTTGCGCTGTGTTGCTATCTGCAAAAGCTGCTTGTCCGGGTTGGTTGCAATGGGGTAAGCAACTACCTCTAGCAAAGGCAGATCATTAATAGAATCGCTGTAGAACTGAGCACCGTCTAAGGTTTCATCATGCTCGACCAACCAGCTATGCAAGCGAGTTACCTTGCCGTTTCTAAAGGTTGGAACACCGTCAATTTGGCCTGTGTAAAAACCCTGCTCACTTGCCAAGCGAATGGCCAAAACATCGGCTACGCCCAAATGGCGTGCAACCGCATTAACAATGAACTCAGCGGTTGCCGAGACAATCAGCAAGCGATTTCCCAATGCAGCTTGATTCTCTAAAATTTGATGTGCTTCAGAATAAATACGAGGAGCAATATATTGCTCAACAAAGCACGGCATCATCTCGTTGATGGTAGCGATACTTAAATGGCGCAGTGGCTCAATAAAGAAACGGATGTAATCATCTAGCACGAGAGCTTCGGCGTTATACAAAGCCATCATTTGCTGATCACGTTCTACAAACGCACTATCGACCAAGCCTTCAGTTAGCAAGAACTGACAAAATAGCGAGCAGCTATCTCCCGCTACTAAGGTTTCATCCAGGTCAAAAATAGCTAACGCCATTATGCAGCCCCTTTATAAGAGAGCTGTTTACGTCGCTCTTTACACAATAAGCCACTCGCTACGGGCTTTTGGTGATGGTGTATTCCTAAAAGATCACACACCACACCGCAGATTTCTGTTTGCGAAGGTGAGCAATCAGCTTGATGGGAGAAGCGCTCGCCGATAACAAATAGAGGAATATCACGCTCTTCGGGTAGAGTTCCGCCATGGCTTTTATCACTGTTCATTCCATGATCAGCAGTAATCAATATTTGATAACCCGCCGCTATCCACTCAGGTAAGTGATAAGACAACGACATATCAGAGTGGCGAGCTGTATTACGATAATGCGCACTATCAAACCCAGAACGATGCCCCGCATCATCAATATTCATCGGATGAACTAACAAAAAATCCGGATCGTATTTACGGCGTAGCCATTCAGCATCGAGGTATAAATGGCTATCCGGATAATGGTCTTGGTGGTAGAAACAGCCGTATTGAATAAGCTGCTCAGGCGCTTCGGTATAACGATCTCTGGCCGCATCATAAGGAGCACGGTTATACAGCTCGCTAAACCAATGATAGGCCGCAGCGGCCGTCGTTAAGCTGTTTTCGCGCGCCAAACTAAACACACTGGTTTGCGTAGAATTACGCACTACATGGTTATGTACAATACCGCTTTGAATCGGCGTAGCGCCGGTCAGGATCGTTTCATACAAGGGCCGAGACATCGACGGAAGCTCACATTGCAACTTATACAATGTCGCCTTGCCCTGCTCTTTCAACGCATGCAAAAAACCCATGCACTGCTCGGCTGTGTTGTACTCAAGCCCATCAAGAACGACCAGTATTACTTTATTCGACATATCTTTCCGCCAGATCAGGTACCGGTACTGTCATACCGGTAAAGCATTATTCAAATCATTGGCGAAAAGCATAAACAGGGAATATGAACGAACGAAGACAACTAAAAGATATTTTTATGACAACGCCTTATCATGACTTCCATGTATAAGCGTTGGTTATGTTTTGTAATACAAATGAAGTAATTCGTAGTGCCCCTGATATTACTGAAGGACTGGTAACATCAGGGCGGGAAACGCCACTGCAATAGCCACCCGAAGCAGTGCCCGTGGTATGCTTGCTGCTGTAAGTACACTTAACAGCCGACAAACACAGATGAAGTAAACGGCCTTGCTGATGGTTTTATGATTGGCCGCTGACGCAGCCGATAAGAGTTACTTTGGGCTATTTATTTAAGAAGGCTCATATGGGTTAGGCTTGAACATCATATACACTCAGAATTTTTGTTTTCATTGACTCACTTTTAGGAAAATGGGATGGAGTCCCGCCGTATTCCAAGAGATTGTATGCTGACATGTGAGGTTTAACTGCTCGCTTGTATTCGGTCTCTTAAATGAGTCGTCTATATCGACTCGGACCCTAATGGAGTTCCGCTCGTTAGCTCCTCATTTCCCCTACCGGTCTCTAAGACCCGCTGCGAACTCAGGCTTTGCTAACGTCGGTTCAACCTGTCGTACCATTACATTCACTCTCTCGCAATTCTCTTTAACTTTATCTTTTCAGGTTAGGTGCTGATCGGGCAATAATCAGTGCCTTTCGACATCATTGCCCACAATATGCGGGCATGCTTCGCGGCTAAAGCCACCGCGGCTTTATTAAACCCTCGACGCTCCTTGATCGACTTCACCCACAGACTTTTACGATCATCCTTTATCTCAAGATACCACATCACCGCACGCGCCCCATGGATCAGAAGGGTTCTCAAATACACATCGCCTCGCTTGGTGATCCGTCCGTGTCGTGCTTTTCCACCTGATGACCATTGGCGGGGCACCAATCCTAGCCACGCAGCAAATTGGCGGCCATTCTTAAACTCCCGAATGTCGCCTACAGTGGCCACAAGTACCGTTGCTTTCAGTGGACCAATACCCTCAACTTACATCAGGCGTTTAGTGGTTTCTTTAGCTTTTGCTATCGCATCGATTTTACGGTCGAATTCATTGATGATCCGATCCAATTCACAGAGTCGGTGATATTGATCAGCGAATACTTCACGGGCTAGATACGGCACATTATGGTTAGACTATCAGGGAGTTTCGAACGGACGTGACAGCGGCCTTGAGGTAGAGCAATCACGAACTCGGTTAGAAACCCTCTAACCTGATTAACAAGCGCATCGTGCTCACCCACAAACAATGAGCGCGCCCTGTGAACCGTCAAAACCGCCTGTTGCTCCTCATCCTTAACAGGTATAAAGCGCATATTGGGGCGACCCGCTGCCTCACATATAGCTTCTGCATCGTTGCGATCGTTTTTTTCATTTTTACGATAAGGAGCGACAACCTGTGGAGCCATCATCCTGATGTCATGGCCTAGTTTACGGAGTTCTCTACTCCAGTAGTGGGCAGCGCCGCAGCTTTCCATACCGTCGATACTGGGCTCCAGACGACAAAAGAACGTTAGAAGCTGCTGACGTTTTAGTGTCTTACGAAAAAGGAATGCCTCATTGCCATCGACGGCATACACTTCGAAGACATTTTTGGCCAAATCTAAACCTATCCGCATAGTATTCATGATGGACTCCTGCTTTTCGACGGGTTGTCTCAACAACCTCTGTGGCAGATTATTACCGGTGGAAGGGGGAGTCCATCCCATTTCACTAGGCCACGGATTAGACCCTAACTCGCAAATGGGTCCGTTGGTTTCGGCGAAGCAGCTGGATAGAGTTAACGGCTATATCGAAAAAGGCCGCCAGGACGGTGCCACTATTACCGCCGGCGGAAATGGCATAGACGGCCCCGGGTACTTTGTTAAACCAACCGTCATGGTGGATCTTGCACAAAACTCTGCACTTGTGCAGGAAGAGATCTTTGGTCCTGTTCTGGTCGCCCGTCCTTTTGATGATATTGACGAAGTGATTAAAGCCGCTAACGATTCACCCTATGGCTTAGGTGCCAGTATCTGGTCGAATAACTTATCACAGGTGCATCGCATGATCCCGCGCATCAAATCCGGTAGTGTATGGGTTAATTGCCATACCGCGCTTGATTCAGCACTGCCCTTCGGAGGCTATAAACAATCCGGACTGGGAAGAGAGATGGGATCAGCCGTGATCGAGCATTACACTGAACTTAAATCCGTCTTGATACATATTTAAAGCGAACATTTAAGCCAAGCGTTTGGAAGTTAAGATAGCTGTTTACAATACAGGGGCTAACCAGCCCCTGTATTTATTCTGATTCTACATTTCTCTCTTTAACTATTCCTATGCCTTGTAGCGCTTCTCAGCGATCCAACAATTCAATCCAGTGTTGCACAGGTACTTTCGCTTTCGATTCGAGATGCAGCTGGCACCCGACGTTGGAGGTCACGATACGATCTGGTTTCCCCTTCGTTAGCGCTTCTAACTTATTGCTTAACAGTTTTTGGCTCATGTCAGGCTGTAAGAGTGAATAAGTTCCCGCCGAACCACAGCAAAGGTGTTTATCCTTAGTGCCAGTCAACTCGATACCCACTCGTTGAAGAATATCTTCAACCACGCCATTTTGCTGCATCGCGTGTTGTAAGGTACAGGGGCAATGCACAGCAACTTTGCCGGAAGATTCACGGGTATTAACAGAAAGCAAAGTGAGGTCTTCTGCGTGCAGTATTTCGCTGATGTCTTTGGTCAGCTCGCTAATTCTTGCTGCTTTTTCAGCATAGTTGGCATCATATCTTAGTGCGTAGCCGTAATCCTGCAACATGGCTCCACAGCCAGACGCCGTCATTACAATCGCTTCAACGCCCGCCTCTACCGCTGGCCACCAGGCATCGATATTACGCCGCATAAAGCCCAACCCTTCATCATGTGCACCCAGGTGATAACTGACGGCACCACAACACCCTGCGTTAGGCTCTTCCAGCAGCGTAATACCCAGCTTATCTAAAACGCGCGCCGTGGCGATATTGGTATTTGCTGCGGTACCTGGCTGGACACATCCTGCCAGCGCCAGCATCACCCGGCCGTGTCGTTTGTTTGGCCACGGGCTGTTCAGCTGTCGCTTAGGCGGTATCTTGGTTTTAATCGCTTCTGGCATGATCGGCCGCAGGATCTGCCCTGCTTTTAATAACGGGCCAAAACGCTGTGGATAAGGCAGCACTCGACGAAGCGCCCAGCGTATGAATTGCTGATTAAGCGGACGGTCGAGTTTTTTCTCTATTTCAGCGCGGCCAAAATCAATCAAGCGGCCGTATTTAACACCGGAAGGGCATGTCGTTTCACAGCTACGACAGGTTAAACAGCGGTCCAGATGCGTGCGGGTTTTCTCAGTAACCTCGCCACCTTCGAGCAGTTGCTTGATCAGGTAAATACGCCCACGCGGGCCATCTCTTTCATCATTGAGCTCTTGGTAAGTCGGGCAGGTCGCGTTGCAAAATCCGCAATGCACACAGCTTCTGAGAATCTGTTCGGCGTCTTGTCCCTGCGGGGAATCTTGATAGTGTGGAATGAGGTCCGTTTTCATAAAAGCCTGCTTTACATCCAGTGATATAAACGTCCGGGATTAAAAATACCATCAGGGTCAAACGATGCTTTAATCCGCTTTTGGATGGCCTGAAGAACGGCGGGTGTCGTATGCATCACTTCCGAGCGACGCTCCCCACCTGCATAAAGGCTGACCTGCCCTCCGGCGGTTGCCGCCAGTGATTCCATATGCAGCTTATCCTGTTCACCACGGAACCAGCGCTGTGCCCCACCCCAATCAATTAAAGAGAGCTCATCCAGTGATGGAATACCCGCCGCTGAATTAACCGAAAAACGCCACAGCGGCAGATCGGTGTCAAAAAACGGCAATTCCTGCTGGCCTAGCTGCTGCCAGAACTGATCTGCCTGATTCTGCGTTAACGCTGTGCCTTTCCATTCCTTTACCGTGGCCTCCACTGCTGAAAGCGCACCGGACAACCGCACATAGCAACGTCCCAGCAACCAACAGGCGGCGCTTAAAGGTTTAGGCCTTGCGGCAAGTTGATTCATAAAGACGATAGCCTCCTCAGCGCCCATATCCCAAACCAGTGTGCGGCTTGCTGCGGGTTTGGGTAGTACCTTTAAACTAATTTCGGTGATAACGCCCAACGAGCCCATCGCGCCTGCTTGTAGGCGTGAGACATCGTAACCGGCGACGTTTTTCATCACCTGGCCACCAAACTTTAAGTGTTCCCCAAGGCCATTAATTAAGCGAACACCCAATACATGATCGCGTACAGAACCCGTCCAAGGCCGTCCCGGGCCCGATTGATTACACGCGAGCGTACCGCCTAGAGTCGCCACACCCGAAAAGCGAGGCGGCTCAAACGCCAGCATTTGATTATTTTCAGCAAGAGCTGCTTCAATCTCGGTGAGTGGCGTGCCGGCTCTCGCCGTCAGGACTAACTCAACAGGCTGATAATTGACAATGCCACGATGACCAGAGATATCCAGCCGCTCACCAACCGCCTCGCGGCCCATAAATGATTTGCTGCCACCGCCGACAATATTCAATGTCTGTTTAGCATCACGGGCAGCCAGAACCTGCTGTTGTATTTCGGTTGAAAGATCAGCCATGAGCAACGCCCTCCTTATGCTTGTTGTTATTGTTATTGTTTTCCATATCCTTATTTTTGGGCTCAATCGAGCGATACTCCTGACATCGGCGTAGCGTCGGCACACCCTTGCCTGGATTCAACGTACCCCCAGGATCAAAGGCATCTTTAATGGCATTGAATTGGAGTAATTCCTGCTCTGTAAATTGCACCGACATCTGGCGAATCTTCTCGATGCCAACGCCATGTTCACCGGTAATACAGCCACCCACAGCAACGCAGAGCTCGAGGATCTTGCCACCGAACTCTTCGGTCTTGGCAAACTCACCGGGAATATTCGCATCAAACAGAATCAACGGATGTAAATTACCATCGCCCGCATGAAAGACATTTGCCACACGTAATTGATAGTGCTCAGATAAGCGCTGCATTTCAGTGAGAACATGCGCTAACTGACCACGAGGAATAGTGCCATCCATACAGTAATAATCAGGAGAGATACGGCCTACGGCCGGAAAAGCAGACTTACGGCCTTTCCACAACAGGGCACGCTCCGCTTCTGTTTGTGAAGTCCTGACAGAGGTAGCGCCAAAGGAATGGAACAGTTTTTCTACCTGCTCAATATGCTCCTGTACTTCCTCTTCGGTGCCATCGACCTCACACAACAACAAGGCTTTCGCCTCTTTGGGGTAACCCGCTTTAGCGAAGTCTTCTGCCGCCGATATCGCGTAAGAGTCCATCATCTCTAAACCCGCAGGGATAATACCGCTGGCAATGATGCCACCCACCGAATCACCGGCTTGCTGGACGTTATCAAAACCGGCCATCACCACACGTGCTTTTTCAGGTATCGGTAGTAACTTAACCTGAATCTCGGTAATCACACCAAGCAAACCTTCTGAACCGTTGACCAGCGCTAATAAATCAAAACCACAGCTATCCAGCCCATCGCTGCCTAATGTGACCTTTTCCCCCTCTACGGTCAGCATTTCTACGCTCAGAACATTGTGTACCGTCAGACCGTATTTAAGACAATGCACACCGCCAGAGTTTTCAGCTACATTTCCGCCAATCGTACAGGCTATTTGCGAGGAAGGATCAGGCCCGTAATACAGACCATATTCTGCCGCCGCCTCGCTAATCGCCAAATTACGCACACCGGGCTGTAATCTGGCTGTGCGTGTTTGTGGGTTAATCTCAAGGACATTCTTAAACTTAGCCAGTGAGAGAACAACCCCCTCAGCATCAGGCATTGCTCCGGCACACAAGCCTGTGCCTGCACCGCGGGCAACCACAGGAATCGCATAACGATGGCAAATACGTAACACTTCCTGTACCTGCGCTACTGTCTCTGGCAATACAACAATCAGTGGCATCTCGCAATACATCGACAAGCCATCACACTCATAAGGCTTAAGTGTTTCGGCATCAGAAATAACATTTTGAGCGGCTATAAAGCCACGAAATAGCTGACACAACTCATCTTTACCCGGCTTACTTGTCGTACTCATCAAACGGCTCCGGCATCTGTATAGCGCTACTACGCCAGTACTAACTAAGCTAATACTAATCGGCGCTACATTTACACAATATGCGATTGGCTTTTACTGAATCTTATAACGCCATGGATACAGATGGCATTTTATTTTCAGCTAATAAGAAGTTTACTCTTAATGCTAACCTAGAAAGACCGCTAACGCAGAAGGAGTGCTAAACCAGAAACAGAGCTAACGCAGAAAGTAATGGCAAACCATAGCTTCCCGATAAACGAGCCACTAACTGTGTTAGGCTTTCGCATAATATAAAGACAAAGAAATTGATACAGGCTGCGTGAGTGAACAAAATAACCCGTGCTGGTGTAAAAAATGGTGTAATGATTAGCTGCGGTTGGTTTTTTATCGCGCTGGGTGGCATCGGCGTTGTCTTACCTATTCTGCCCACAACACCCTTTCTTATCCTGGCGCTTGGCTGCTTTGCCAAAAGCTCTCCGCGCTTTCATCAAATGCTATTGCACAACCGTTGGTTTGGCCCTGCGTTAAAAGAGTGGGAAGCCACCCACCGCATGTCTCGCCAGACCAAAAAACGCTCAACCCTAATGATTATTGCTACTTTTTCAATATCGATACTTATATTGTCTGGCCGTCCTTATTTACAAATCATGCTGATAAGCTGTGCCACCATATTATTGTTCTTTCTCTGGCGTATCAAAGAAACACCGCGCGGCGAAAAAAGCGGACATGGCTAAATCAATAAGACACGCCGGCCGGTTTTCCTCAGAACTTACGCGTATGGTTTTGATCTATCAACAACATGAAAGGATTCAGAATCAGCACAGGTATTATTCCTGTTGTGGATAGATTAGATTTTCTGTTTTGAAGCCACGCTCTTTAGACATATCGATAAACTTTTGAATAACGGCTGGCTCAACCGTAGCTGTTCTTGATAAAAGCCAGAGATATTTTGAAGTAGGTCCCGAAATAAACGCATATTGATAACTCTCACTATCTAAGCCCTGATCCAGCTCAAAAATGACATAAGAGCCGTAAAATGGCCCGAAGAACGAGACTTTTAAATAACCCTCGGAGTCTTCGTTGACAAAATAGGCTTTACCTTCAGCCTCTTGCCACTCACTGTCTGCCTCAGAAAAACCACGATTAAGAACGGCAACACCACCATCACTTTTTAAACTATATTCGGCACTTACCTGGCTCAACCCTCTTTCAAAAGCATGGTCCAGACGAGCAATTTCATACCATTTCCCTAAATATTTTTTCAATTCAAAGCCTGACACAGGTTTTACAGACTCCGGCATCCCTAAGCAGCCACTGAGTAGAAATACACTTATGATCAATAGTATTTTTTTCAATCGGGTCGCCTCCTGTATCAAACGTAAAGTTCACCGAAAACGTCTAAGCTGGCAGAGCCCAGCATAAAAGCTCCGGTGAGTTTTTGGTTAGCAGCTACCTTATGGATAGATGCTTTTATTAGTACTTGCCCATTTCCACGACGGTTTCAGCAGTTACCATGTCACCCTTAAGCGTCTTTATTGTCACATAATAAGCATGGCCTTTGCCCCCGGAGCAAGGCGGCATGTACGCACCTTCTATATCCCAACCGGGTGAGCGATGTGCTTCAGTCATTGTAAATTCGGGTGGAATATCGAATGTATGTCCAGGAACTGAAGGTACTTCTACGCTCTCATTTGTTGAATTAATGGCGAATTTCATCTGTCCATGCCCACCGTTATTCATCTTCTCTGAATCGCGATCGCTGTATGCTAAAAGGATAGCATCGGAACCGGAGGGGATGCCTGAAACTATCCATTCAGGGGTTGAAGGATTGACTCCACCAAACTTCTGGCACTGTTGCCCTTCTGGAATGTTGACGTCTCCCCATGCCTCATCGGCGAATTTGATATCAAGTGCATAAGCGCTGGTAGAAAGCGTTAAAGCGATAATGGAAGTCGCAACTAAGCTAAGTTTCATGACGATAATATCCTTTTTTCTGTTGAGTAACTAAATTAAAAAAGCCTGCGTTTATACTAGAGTAGCAGCTTCAATATTTGAGACGAAGCGCTCTGCTTTAATTTGAATTCTACCCGGATGTTCGTTTTGCGCTCAACAGCCTAATTCTTTTAAAACACGCTTAGCTGACGCTGGATGATTTTTTAATGCGGCAAGAGGTCTGATGGGGCGCTCAACTAAATTACCGGAACAATTTGGGCAAATATAATTCAATACCGATTCTGCGCAACCTTTACAAAACGTACATTCAAATGTGCAAATAAGCGCTTCTGTTGATGCAGGCGGTAAATCTTTATCGCAGCATTCACAATTAGGTCTCAATTCTAACATTTAAGCCTCCACTTCGTAGAAACACAACTATTAAATAACTATTAAGCAGGTATAAGAATGACACCGTCAATTACAACCTGCAAAAGTCTTAGTCTAACTACGACTATCGAGCAAAAAACAGGCACCAAAGTACCATTTTGACTTATCTACCAGCAGCCTATGTTGGTATGTGGTTTTACTACATCTACTATTTGAAACAATGAGTGCCAAATGCAAACTTACTTATCACTTTTTTTATCGGGCATATTGTTTTTTTTCTCTCCTCAGCTAATCGCCCAGCAAGCCCTACCCACGCTGAAAGTTACCGTGATTGCATGGGGAACCGTTAACTGGGAACTAGAGCATATTAAACAGATGCAACTGGATCAGAAACATGGCTACGATTTAGTGATCGACCGGGTGGCAAGCCTGTCAGCTGCGCGCATCGCCATTACCGCGGATAATACAGATGTTATCGTGTCTGATTGGCTGTGGGCCTCCGAACGAAACCTGACAGGAGCCAATTTACGATTCATACCTTTTTCAAAGCAGATTGGCAGCATTATCGCAGCACGAGGCAGCAATATCTCCAGTTATTCCAGCTTAAAAGGTAAGAGGATAGGTATTGCAGGAGGCCCTTTGAACAAGGGCTGGATCCTGATGCGTGCGGCAGCCAAAAAAGAGGGGGTAGATCTTCAACAGGAGGCAAAAATACAATTTGGCGCACCGCCCTTGTTAAGCCAAGCCATAAAAAATGGCCAACTCGATGTGCTAGCCACCTTTTGGCATTATGGTGCCCGTCTTGAAGCAGAGGGATATCAAAAGCTCTATAGCCTTGAAACAATCATGAGAGACCTTGGCCTGAAAAGTAACGTCCCCATGCTCGGCTATTTATATGAAGCTAAGCTGGAGGATCGGCATCCACATCTTGTTAGCGCATTCTATGAATCTGTTAAGGCAGCTAAAGCGCAGCTAGCTGTGGACGATAGCGCTTGGCAAACATTACGCCCATTGATGAAAGCTGAAAATGATCAGATCTATCAGGCGCTGATTACAGGTTATAGAGCAGGCATTCCTGATGAGCTTAATCAGCAACAGATAGAAGATGCAGTTAATTTCAACAAAATCATTGATGACCTTAAGCCCTATCCAACCGGTTTACCGCTTGATCCTGAGCTTTTTTATAAGATGCTTCTCCATAAGGTAGCCAGATGAAAATAGGCAGGATGGGTGATCAGGTAATCGCTTTTGTTTGTTTACTATCTATCTGGTGGGTGATCGCTACGCTTGTATCCAGCCCCTTATTACCCGCCCCCGCCGACGTTTTTTCAGCATTAAATAAAGAGTGGCATGAGCAGCGGCTGCTCGAAAGCTTAATGGTCACACTACGGCGTGTTCTTATCAGTTTTATTTTTGCTATGCTCCTGGGTGGGTTGCTTGGCGTGCTGATGGGTCGGTTCAGCTTGGTAAACCGTATTCTGGACCCAATACTCATTATACTGCTGAACATTCCAGCGCTCGTCGTTATCATCCTGCTTTATATTTGGTTTGGTCTTATTGAAGTCGCTGCTGTTGCCGCGGTTATTATTAATAAATTACCCAATGTTGCCGTGACCCTGCGTGAGGGAGGCCGAATGTTCGATCATGAGCTGGAAGAGATGTCGATAATGTATCGGTTTAGCTTTCGCCAGAAGCTTCTACATGTATGGTGGCCTCAATTGTTTCCTTATATCATGATTGCTACCCGCAGCGGCTTAGCGCTCATTTGGAAAATAGTCCTTGTTGTTGAGCTACTGGGACGCTCTGACGGTGTCGGCTTTCAATTACACCTGGCCTTTCAGCTGTTTGATGTTGCCACCATCCTCGCTTATAGCTTTGCTTTTATCCTTGTTGTTCAATTCATTGAGTGGTTCATATTACAACCATTAGATCGCAACGCGAGCCGTTGGCAGAAAGGTGCTGGCCATGTTTGAATTTCATCTGGAAGGTCTTGAACTGTCCGATCAGAAAATTCTTGGGGCGCTTAACTTCAGGCTTAACCCGGGAGAGACTCACTGTTTGTTAGGTCCCTCCGGCAGCGGTAAAACATCGCTGCTTAACGTGATGGCCGGGTTAAAGCAAGAAAACACAGCGACAAAGATAAAAGGCGAAAGTCAGCATCACAATCAATGGTTACAACGTAAACCCGATATTGGATACCTCTTTCAGCAGCCACGGCTTTTACCTTGGCGCACGATTTTGCAGAATTTGCAGTTAGTTGAGCCTGATAAAGAGACCGTACTGCGCATGCTAGGCGAGGTTCGGCTGCAAGACTATGCCGACTATTATCCGGCTAAAATCTCACTAGGTATGGCAAGGCGTGTGGCGTTAGCCCGTTGCTTACTGTTGAAGCCTGAACTGGTATTGATGGATGAGCCGCTAACCTCATTAGACCCGCCAACCGCCAGAGAGATGAGGAGGCTTATTAAGCGTTTGGTCTGTGATCACCCGACACGCAGTATGATCTACGTGACTCATAATCTGGAAGAGGCGCTTGAATTGGGTGATACGGTATCGGTTTTAGGGAATACACCGGCTGAAGTTATCTATAGTAATTCAATAGATAACGTATCTCCTGAGGAACTTGAGACCTTGCTTAAACATTAACAGCAAAGACTGATAGCAAAGATTAATAGCAAAATTTAGGGGAGGAAGAGAGCCTCCTCCCCTCAGCCCCCGCCCCGCTTTGATGCGGCGCGGGGCTTTTGTGCAGAGGATTAGGCCAAATCGAATCGATCAGCGTTCATCACCTTCGTCCATGCAGCGACAAAGTCGTGCACAAACTTCTCCTTGTTGTCATCTTGCGCATAAACTTCAGCATAAGCACGCAGGATCGAGTTGGAGCCGAACACAAGATCAACGCGTGTTGCCGTCCACTTAACCGTGTCCGTTTGACGATCGCGGATTTCATACAGATTTTTACCTGCTGGCTTCCATGTGTAACTCATATCCGTCAGATTGACGAAGAAATCGTTCGTCAGTGTTCCTTCATGCTCGGTGAATACACCGTGTTTGGTGCCACCGTGGTTGGTGCCAAGCACCCGCATACCCCCCAGCAGCACGGTCATCTCAGGCGCGGTCAGTCCCATTAATTGCGTACGATCGAGCAGCAACTCTTCGGCGCTGACTACATAGTCCTGCTTGAGCCAGTTGCGATAGCCGTCATGAATGGGCTCCAGTACATCGAAGCTGCCCACATCGGTCATCTCTGCTGTTGCATCTCCGCGTCCAGGCGAGAACGGTACTGTCACTTCAACGCCAGCGGCTTTTGCGGCCTGCTCAATAGCGACGTTACCTGCCAGCACGATGACATCAGCAACACTCGCTCCGCTCTGGGCAGCAATCTGATTAAGAACAGCCAGGACTTTGGCCAGACGCGAAGGCTCGTTACCTTGCCAGTCTTTTTGCGGGGCGAGGCGAATGCGTGCTCCATTGGCACCACCGCGCTTGTCCGAACCACGGAAGGTTCTGGCACTGTCCCATGCAGTGCAGGCCATTTCGCTCACACTCAGACCACTGGCTACTATTTTGTCTTTCACCGCCTGGGTATCATAATCAGTGGCACCTGCAGGCACAGGATCTTGCCAGAGCAGATCTTCTTGCGGTACGTCGGGACCGATATAACGTGCCTTAGGCCCCATATCACGATGCGTCAGTTTGAACCAAGCCCGAGCGAAAACTTCAGAAAAGTAATCCGGGTTGTTGTAGAAGTTCTCGGAAATTTTCCGGTATTGCGGATCCATCTTCATGGCCATGTCAGCATCGGTCATGATGGGATTGTAGCGAGTCGACAAGTCTTCTACGTCGACCGGCTTATCTTCTTCCTTAATATTAATAGGTTCCCACTGCCAGGCACCCGCCGGGCTCTTCTTCAGCTCCCACTCATAATTGAGTAACATTTGGAAATAGCCGTTGTCCCATTGGGTCGGATGCGTTGTCCAAGCACCTTCAATGCCACTGGATACAGTGTCGCGACCAATGCCGCGCTTGGTTTTATTTAACCAGCCAAAACCCTGATCCTCAATTTCAGCCCCTTCTGGTTCCGGACCGAGCAGCGTGGCATCGCCATTGCCGTGACATTTACCCACCGTGTGACCACCCGCGGTGAGCGCAACCGTTTCCTCATCATTCATGGCCATTCGTTCAAAAGTGACCCGAATATCATGAGCGGTTTTGAGTGGATCAGGATTACCGTCCACACCTTCAGGATTGACGTAGATCAGCCCCATCATGACGGCGGCCAGCGGGTTCTCCAGGTCACGCTCACCGGAATAACGACTACCTTCGCTACCGCTGGGAGCAAGCCATTCCTTTTCTGAACCCCAATAAGTATCCTTTTCCGGATGCCAGATATCCTCGCGGCCAAAACTAAATCCGAATGTTTTAAGACCCATAGATTCATAGGCGATGGTGCCCGCATAGGCAATCAAATCGGCCCAGCTGAGCTTGTTGCCATATTTCTTTTTGATCGGCCAGAGCAGACGGCGAGCCTTGTCAAGATTCACGTTGTCTGGCCAGGAATTGATGGGTGTGAAGCGCAGATTACCGGTACCGGCACCCCCTCGACCATCAGCGATACGATAGGTACCGGCTGCATGCCAGGACATGCGAATCATCAGTCCGCCGTAATGACCCCAGTCCGCCGGCCACCACGCCTGGCTGGCTGTCATCAACGCGTGCATATCTTTCTTCAGGGCGGCAACGTCGAGTTTCTTAACCTCTTCCTGATAATTGAAGACCCCTCCCATCGGATTAGTCTTGCTATCGTGTTGGTGAAGAATATCGAGGTTAAGCGACTTCGGCCACCATTCCATGTTAGACATGCTACTCTCTGTGGCGCCGCCATGCATCACAGGACATTTGTTGTTAGCCATCGATATATCTCCTATTTTTGTTGTATTGATATCACAGTACTGGCTTTTTGACGTTTTTGTAAAACATTTTATTGCTATTGTGACAATAGGTTTTATCTATTGAATGACAAACAACTGGGGTCATAGAACAACTGAAACAACTGGGGTCAGATCACAGTTTTTGCTAATATACGAACAACTGGGGTCACGAACAACCGGGGTGTGAACTGGGGTCAGATCACAGTTTTCATGAACTGTGCTAACAAACAACTGGGGTCAGATCACAGTTTTTGCTAATATACGAATGAACTGCATGAACTGGGGTCAGATCACAGTTTTTACTAATATACGAACAACTGGGGTCACGAACAACTGGGGTCAGATCACAGTTTTTCCTTAAGGCATTCCATTGCTTCATCTATCACGGTTTTTACTCTGCTTGGCATAAATTTGTTGATGTGAAATCCAAGGTACAGCGTCTCACTCACACGATGTACAAGTCGGTGTATTTTAACTTGCCCAGTGTCGTTAAAAGCCGCTACCGCATGACCGGGTAAGACGGTAAAGCCCAGTCCCATACTCACCGGCTCGAGGATCAGGTTAATCTGGTTTGAAAAGCCCGTCCTTTTAAACTGTTTGCTGTTCTGGAATTCTGGATAGTTAGCCCCAAGCAGCAGGCCTGCATGGTGTGCACCGTCGGGATGATCGATAAACCCCAGCGCCATCAATTGCTGCCAGCCGGGCTCTAGCACTTCCTTAGGTGTGACCAGCAATAACTCTTCTTCGGCAACAGGTTTAAAACTGACTTCATCTAAAGTGGATGGCGTCGTCAGAAATCCGATATCGACTTTATGTTCAACGATGAGCTTTTCCACTTCGCTGTTAGGCGCAAAGCGATAATCGATGACTAACTTAGCATGCTGTTTCTGCAGATTTAACAGACGAGGATAAAGCTTAAGCCCGACACTGCCTGGGGAAACCACGCGGACTATACCTTCAAAAGTGGGATCTTCGCCTACTCTCTTTTCAAGATCCGACAAAGTTCTGATGATTTTCAGCCCTTCGTGATAAAGCCGCTCGCCCGCATCCGTCAGCGTGAACTGTTTGCCATGCCTGATCAACAACGGCTGGCCTAGGTGATCTTCTAATTTACGCACATGCTGGCTGACACCTGATTGGGTCATATTTAAACGCTCAGCAGTACGAGTGAAGTGCGCTACTTCCACCAGCGTACAAAAGCTACGTAACCAGACCGGACTAATCATTATGAAAAATACTCAAATATATTAAAAATGATAATTTTACCTAATGAATAATAATTTGTATCCTGTTTGTACTTTCAATACGTGACATCAGCTTTTTATATCAACTGCTGTTATTAACATACGACATTAAGAATGGAGAATAAATCATGAGTAATGTGTACCCTCGCAACTTTTCTCACATCGGTATTTCAGTACCTGATTTAGAAAAAGCTGTTAAGTTTTATACAGAAGTCATGGGTTGGTACTTAATTATGAAACCAACCGAGATTATTGAAGACGATAGCCCGATTGGCGAAATGTGTACTGACGTGTTTGGCAGCAATTGGGAAAAGTTTCGCATCGCCCACCTTTCAACCGGTGATCGCATTGGTGTTGAGATTTTTGAATTCAAAGGACAGGAAAACCCAGAGAACAACTTTGAATACTGGAAAACAGGGATCTTCCACTTTTGTGTTCAGGACCCTAATGTTGAAGAACTGGCCGAACGGATTGTTGCGGCAGGTGGTAAAAAGCGCATGGAAAAACCACGCTATTATTACCCGGGTAAGAAGCCATATCGCATGATATACATGGAAGACCCATTCGGTAACATTCTGGAAATTTATAGCCATAGCTATGAACTCGTTTATGGTGAAGGCGCGTACTAACCAGCAAACAGATACAGGAGCAGGAAGAAAACTGGGGTCAGATCACAGTTTTCTCTAATATACTAAAAAATATAGTATATTCCTGCTTCGTCTTCTATCCGGGGCCGCCCCGGCTGACCAGACCTAACTTGTCGCTGGGTCATATCTTTAACTTTATCCTTAAAACTATCCCGCCCTAACACTAACTCCTTACACACAGCTTCACGTATCTGATGAATTTGAGCACTATCCAGATCTGATAGAAAAAGTTCACGATAGGCACGACAGCGTTGTGTCGGACTGCTACCACATAAATCATACAGAGGATGGGCTTGTATCAGCGGATTAGTTTTACCGGCAGCATTACAGCTGTAACTGGACCAAAAATATTCACCCGGATGCGATACCATACCGGCTCTCACAGGGTTCAATTCAATATAGCGCATACACGTAAACAGATAAGCTTCGCTATCGACAAGACTCGCCTTATAGCGGCCTTCCCACAGCGTACCCGTTCGGCTGTAACCTTTATTAATATATCTGACATACTTTCGACCGATATCTTGCATCATAACGGCAATGCTATGCGGCAAATTGGGCGTTGCTAACAAATGAACATGATTAGTCATCAGGACATAGGCATGAATAGCCACTTCGTTTTTATCCGCCGCCTCATGTAAAACATCCAGATATTTTTGACAGTCCGCCTCGCTAAAGAAGCAAGGATTGCGGTTATTTCCACGCTGTATAATATGCTGCGGAACACCCGGCAGAACAAACCTCGGCTTACGTGCCATCAACCACCTCCTTGTGGATCTGATATTCAGAAGAACAATGCTAGTATATTAGCAACAACTGTGATCTGACCCCATTTTTATGACCTGATTCAGTTTACCACTTGCCGCATCGCGTGCAGGTAGCGCCTGGTCATGCTCAAGCGTGACAGGCAGCACGCCTATTGTCTTAAAATACTGTTCGAGTGAATCTCGGATTCTTCCAAACGCTCTGCTCCGGGCATTTATATCATCCCCCTGGGTGCGAATTGATAGATGGTCGGGGCCAAGCTGAATAATTTGGAAACCGAATTCTCCGGCATTCTCCTCAATAACGGTATTTAAGGTGAGCGGCAAAATCGCCACTTTCTTATTATTTTCTTCCATCATCCAAAGGGTATCATCATGCCGACCCACCACTTCCATTGTGGGTAAAGGGTTTGAGCAACTGCACGCTCTGGTGCCAAGAGTGATACTGTCTCCGATATCATAACGAATAATGGGTTGCAGCGTGTTGGCTAAATTGGTCACCAGAGTCGTCGCCGATTTTTCGCCTGCCCTGACCGGCTGCATGTTTGCATCCACGGGCTCCAAAATAAACCAGTCGGTATTAACGTGTAATTTGCCATGTTCACAAGCGAAGGCCATATTCAGGGCCTCAGAGGCGCCATAGTCTTCATCTATTGCACAAGAAAATGCGGCTTCTATCTGCTGCTTTTTCTGTTTTTCAAGGTTTTCGCCACCACACCACAATCGGGTAGGAGATAGTTTTAATCTACCACTTTCCTGTTCTTGGGCGAGCACCGACAACATGCTTGGATAAGTAGATAAAAACTTTGGTTGCCAACGGTTGAGCTGCTCAACAAGTTCCGGGATCGGTTGAAGAATAGAAAAGGTCCGGGTTTGACCGCTAAGCCATGGATTCAACCTCGCGGCCCATTTCCAGTAAACAATGCCTGCAAAATGACCTTCAACGGCGGCAACCAAAGCCGTACGGTTAGCATTGAGCGTTTCAGGCCAAGGGAGTGCAGAAGCTGAGGCGGTGAGTTGATTCAGATACCTAACGGCCATCAACGACTGATAAATTGATAAGGCATGAATATCTTGAACATAAATGCCTTTTACACCGCTGGTACCACTGCTCGTCCACACCAAATAATCATTTAAGAAACGTTCACCAATTCTGTCGGTGCAGGACAAGAGTGACTTAACTGAGGCAAGGGTAATTCGACGGTCGCTTGACCAGTTATCGAAATTTGCCATAAGCGTAGCACGGTTAACCGCGGGGTAATCCTGAAGCGCTGAACCATCTGGAACAGACGCATAGTAATTGGCGTAAAATGGTGAAAACTTACGGGCGTATGCGATTAACTTCTCAGCACGCTTTCGTCCGATTTTTCTAGCCTCTTCAGCACTAGCAGGAAGCGCAGATTGCAAGCTACCTGTGGCCTGCCAACAGCGCATTCCATCAGCCCAATCGTTCATAAAATCTAGCGGAGTTAGCATTTTTAAGATCCCTTGGTCGGCATACAAGCCTAAGAAGGCTGAACCTAAGGAGACTACACCTAAGAAGACTACACTTAAGAAGACTATGCTTGATTGACTATCGAATAGTCGAACCGCTAATACAAACGTACAAAAGCTGCACAACCAAACCGAACTAATTCTTACAAAATATACTCATGTATATTACCGATAATAGTTTTACATAATGAATTTTACTTTGTAACCAATTTGAGCTGTCGTATTAAATTTTCAACTTATGAGGTCAGCTTTGTTATCAACTAACGTTATTAGCGTGGGGAGCAGGAACAGGAGCAGTACTGCGACAGTATCGCTTTATTGCTGATGCGTTTTGTCGGCCGGATAGCTGCTGAGCCATATACCGGATTACGCGCCCGGGCCACAGTCAATGCAGCCTTTAAACGCTTCAGGCCCTACCGCATAACTGTCTGTATCAGTACCTGGATTACTATCAGCATAACGCGCTTCTAACTGTGTAAGAATTACCCGACTTTTGCAATTTGCGGCACGCTATGCGCCCATTCGGGAGGTGCCTGCACCTATGATGGCAAGGTATCTTTTAATCATGATTTTGAGCCCTGCATTTTTTTCGGCTGTGACTGGAGCTATTAGTTGGTGCTGATATAAGTACTGTTTGTTATCGAAAAAACACATAAACACCAGATCAAACTGATATTAAGAGTAAATCCGCACAAACAAACAATGCTTCAAGAAAACACCTTAAGTATTGGTAGCGATAGCCTGCGCTGCGGGCTT
>NZ_JBFIIH010000039.1:0-29704 GCF_041601355.1 Neptunomonas sp. | reverse complement strand
TTGGTTAACATTCCTATCATTAAGTATTCCGTAGACTGGTGGAATACCCTGCATCAGCCAGCCACCTTCACCTTAACAGAAAAGCCAGCGATGCCGGTTGAGATGTGGTTGCCTCTGTTAGTGATGGTCTTGGGGTTCTATTGTTTTTTTAGTGTGTCTTTGATGCTGCGCCTACGTAATGAGATTATTCGTCGAGAGCGTCGCTCTGGTTGGGTGCGTGAATTGATTACTTCCCGGTGAGGTGACTGTGCAGTTCGAAACAATTTCTGAGTTTATTAAAATGGATGGCCACGGGCTCTATGTCTGGTTGTCTTATGCGATCGGTGTGTCGATTCTTATCGGGAATCTGATTTTGCCGTTATTTACACGTAAAGAGCTAATAAAAAATTTAGCTCGGCGTCTGCGTAGGGAGAAAAACGCTCAATGAATCCGAAACGTAAAAAGAGGCTTATCCTCGTTCTCTTTCTTGTGTTTGGTGTCGGTGTGTCGGTGAGCCTGGCGCTCTACGCTCTGAATCAAAATATCAATCTGTTTTATTCGCCGCTGCAGATTGCCAATGGCGAGGCTCCGGAAAATACGCGCATTCGTGCCGGTGGCATGGTGGTCGAGGGCAGTGTAGTGCGTGATCAGCAAAGTTTGCATGTTAAGTTTGAAATGACAGACTATGCGAAGACAGTGCCTGTAGAGTTTACCGGGATTCTCCCTGATTTGTTCCGCGAAGGTCAGGGTATCGTAGCTCAGGGGTCGATGGATGCTCAGGGGATTTTTCAAGCAGTAGAGGTGCTGGCAAAGCATGATGAAAACTATATGCCTCCGGAAGTAGCCGATGCGTTGGAAAAATCAGGTAAAATGCCGATCCCACCTAAAGAGACATACAATAAATGATTCCTGAACTTGGGCAATACTCACTTATTCTGGCCTTAAGTCTTTCTGTACTGTTATCAGTAGTGCCTTTAGTTGGTTCTTACACAGGCAATCAACTGTGGATGAGTTATGCGCGGCCGTTGGCTAAATCGCTTTTCCTATTTTTGCTGATCAGCATGCTTTGCCTTGGTTATGCCTTCATGACGGATGACTTTAGTGTCGCTTATGTGGCGGGCAATTCGAATACGGCGTTACCGGTCTATTATAAATTCAGTGCTATCTGGGGTGGGCATGAAGGCTCCTTATTGCTGTGGGTGTTTATTCTCAGCGCCTGGACGTATGCCGTCGCCGTAAAAAGCAAAGAGTTGCCTCTGGATATAGTGGCGCGTGTATTGTCTGTGATGGGGATGATCAGTGTCGGTTTCACCTCCTTCACCTTGCTGACTTCTAGCCCTTTTAGACGATTATTAACGAATACTCCGTTAGAAGGTGGCGATCTCAATCCTCTGTTGCAGGATATAGGCCTGATTATTCACCCTCCCATGCTGTATATGGGATATGTTGGCTTTTCTGTGGCGTTTGCTTTTGCCATTGCTGCATTAATGGGTGGCCGTCTGGATTCGGCCTGGGCCCGCTGGTCACGTCCATGGACAAATGTGGCCTGGGCTTTTCTGACAATCGGCATCGTGCTGGGTAGCTGGTGGGCATATTATGAACTTGGTTGGGGCGGTTGGTGGTTCTGGGATCCTGTTGAAAATGCCTCATTTATGCCTTGGTTGGTCGGAACAGCATTGGTGCACAGCTTAGCAGCGACTGAAAAACGTGGTGTATTTAAAAGTTGGACGGTTCTGTTAGCGATTTTTGCATTTTCGCTTAGCCTCTTAGGGACTTTTTTGGTTCGTTCCGGTGTGCTTACGTCGGTTCACGCGTTTGCTTCAGATCCTGAGCGTGGCTTTTATGTTTTGATGTTACTGGCCATTACTGTCGGAGGCTCCTTTTTGCTGTACGCCATTAAAGCCGCGCATGTCAAAAGTGAATCCTCGTTCGAGTTGGTGTCCAGAGAAAGCTTCCTGTTGATTAACAATATACTGTTAGTGATTGTCTGTCTGATGGTGTTGTTGGGTACCTTATATCCATTAATTATCGACGCGATGTCGCTCGGTAAAATTTCTGTCGGGCCTCCCTATTTTAACGCGCTGTTTGTGCCGCTTATCGGTGTGATGGTGGTGTTTATGGGAGTGGGCTCTATTGCTCGCTGGAAAAAAACTGAACCTCATTATTTGCTGAAGCAGCTAGGTATCCCTGCTGTAGTGGCGTTGTTACTCGGCTTGGCATTCCCGTTGATGTATGCGGGTGCATTTGAGCTGAAAACTGCTCTGGGAATGATCCTGGCTTTTTGGGTTGCCATCTCTGTACTGCGCGATATTGTCAATAAAATTAAGCATAAACGTACACTGACCGAAGGTTTACGTGGCCTTTCACGCAGCCATGTCGCTATGATGCTGGCGCATCTTGGGGTGGCCGTGTCGATCACCGGTGTGGCTTTGGTGTCCATCTATAATGAAGAGCGTGATTTACGCATGATGCCGGGAGATACGTTGGCGTTTGAGAATTACACCTTCATATTTGAAGGATCAAAACACATTGAAGGGCCAAATTACACCTCGGACATGGGCATACTCACTGTTTTGAAAAACGGTAAGCCACATTCTGTCATGCATCCGGAAAAGCGACTCTATACAGCGCGTGGTGATGTTATGACGGAAGCCGATATAGATCCCGGCTTATTTGGTGATCTTTATGTTGCGCTGGGTGAGCCGTTGGAAGGCGGTGCCTGGGCTGTCCGCGTCCAGTATAAGCCGTTTGTTCGATGGATTTGGTTGGGTGGTTTTATGATGGCATTCGGTGGTTTGCTGGCAGCCAGTGATGCGCGTTATCGGAAAAAGCGGGTGGCTAAGCAAGCGGCTAATGCAGCAATACTCACTCGTGAAAATCTGGCGGTTTAAAGGGAGTTAACATGCGTAGATTTATACTTTTTATTCCTTTAGTCATATTTGTTGTGATGGGGGCTTTGTTCTGGAAAGGGTTGGGCCTGAATCCTACTGAGCTGCCATCAGCACTGATTGATAAGCCGGTCCCTGATTTTAGTCTGCCTTCCCTGATTGATGATAACAGGATGCTGACGCAGAATGATTTGAAAGGGAAACCAGCGCTGTTGAACGTGTGGGCAACGTGGTGCCCAACGTGTAAACAAGAGCATGCGCAGCTGAATAAGATTGTACGTGAAGAAGGCGTTACTATTTATGGTATTAACTATAAAGATGAACGGGGCGCCGCTAAAGAGTGGTTACGCCGCTACCGTGATCCGTATGTAGCTAATATTTTTGATGAACAGGGCGCGCTCGGTCTGGATCTGGGTGTGTATGGCGCTCCTGAAACTTATGTGCTTGATGCTAATGGTGTGATTCGTTACAAGCATGTTGGCGCAGTAGACGAGAAGGTGTGGTCTAAATTACGCACCATTTTACAGCAAATATCCACAGAAACTCAGGGGTGACGATGAGATCAATCATTGTTGTATTCATGCTGTTTTTATCATTGGCTGCCAATGCCACGATTGATACTTACGAGTTTACGGATGACGCTAATCGCGAGCGCTTTCAGCAGTTAACCAATGAACTGCGCTGTCCAAAATGTCAGAACCAGAATCTTGCCGGTTCGAATTCACCGATAGCATCTGACTTGCGTCGTGAGATTCACCGCATGCTTGAAGAAGGCAAGAACAACACAGAAATTACTGATTATATGGTGGCGCGTTATGGTGAGTTTGTGCTCTATCGACCGCGCATGTCAGCAAGTACATGGATTTTATGGTACGGACCTTTTGTGTTGGTTGCGGTTGGTTTTGCGGTTATTTGGCTGATAACCCGAAAACGCAAGCGAGTTAATGAGCAACAAGATGATTCGTTAAATGACAATGATAAAACACGATTAGCTACATTGCTGGATAAGGGAAAGGCTGAATGATTCAATTATGGGTTGGTATTGCGCTTCTGACACTATTGGCGTTGTCGTTTATATTTGTCCCCTTTATACAGGCCAAAAAAGTACAATCGGCCGCGATGAATGTTGATCGTACGCGTCAAAATATAGAGATTTTTGAGGAACGCTTATCTGAACTGGAGGCTGAGCGAGTGGCCGGAAATCTCCAGGAAAAGGATTACGAAGAATTAAAATTAGAGCTAGAGAAAAACCTGCTTGAGGATGCCAGTGATGAAGTGCAGTCGGTAACATCTTCGTCTATCGGATCAAAACAATTGGTCGCTGTTGTATTGATGGCTTTGTTGATTCCGATTAGCGCTTTTGGTTTGTATTTTCAGCATGGCAGTGCGCACCAGTTACAAATGAGTATGGAGTATCCTGAGCAGTTACGTTTCGAAAATGGTGAACAACCGACAGTGGAAGAAGCTATCCAGATGTTGGTCAGTGAGCTGCAAGCAAATCCGCAAAATGCAGAAGGCTGGTATATTCTGGCGACAACTTATATGAATTTGGGGGAGTTTGATAAAGGGGTTGCCAGCTTTAAGCAAGTACTCGATATTTTGCCCGAGGATGCTACACAATATGTCGGCGTGATGGGGCAATATGCACAAGGGCTCTATTTTGCCAAAGGTGGCAAGATGGATGAGGAAGTCAGACAGCAGATCAAGCTGACGTTGGATCGCGAACCCCTGGAAGTGACCGCTTTGGGCTTGCTGGGGATTGATGCTTTTGAGCAGAATCGCCTCGAGGATGCGGTAGGTTTTTGGCGTAAAGCGTTACAAAATGCAGAGCCTGATGCCGCGGACTCTCTTAAAGCAGGGATTCAACGCGCGTTAGAGCAATTGGCCCAACAAGGTAAACCGGTTCCTGATGTCCCTGAGTTGGCCATCGCCAGCATACAGCTGAGTGTTAGCATTGATCCACAACTAGGTGACAATATAGCGGCGGATCAGGTTGTGTTTGTTTTTGCCAAACCGGTAGGCGGGCGTATACCAGTGGCAGCGGTCCGCTTAACCGTAGGCGAGTTGCCAACAACAATTTCGTTGGATGATAGTCTGGCGATGACACCGCAGGCGAAACTGTCGCTGCATCCGAATGTTGAAATTGGTGCGAGAATATCGATGAGTGGGCAACCTCAGGCCGCTTCTGGTGATTTAGAGTCGGCGACAGTGCTGGTTGCTGTAAAAGAGCTGTCCGAGCCCGTTAATCTGGTTATTGATCGGATTGTTGACTAGATACCTGAGTAGATTGTTCAGTAGAGTCGTTCGGTCTATAGTATGAATAAGTTCACGTTTTCTGAGGCAAGTGTTTAAACATGGATATCGGCTTAAGAGAGTGGTTGATAATTGGTGGAATTCTGGTTATCGGCTTGATTATTTTCGACGGTTGGCGCCGTATGAAAGGCCAACGAAACACACTGAAAATTGATATAGACAGAAGTCTTTCGGATGATGTGGAAAGTGCGCCAAGCTCGGATGCTCACAATCCTGAACTACCTAATGGTGGTGCCAGAGCACAGACCAGCTACAGAAGTGACCCGTTTAAATCGAACACCAGCGAAGTGGCGGGTACTGCTGCGCGCATTGATCCAGGTTTTGAGCATCTGAATGATTATCTTGAGACGGGCACTTCAGGCCAGGCACACGTTGGCAAGAGCAGAGATGCGAGGTCTGATATTGGAAGCTCCGGCGTCGGTGCGACTGCCGGCAAAGCGGCTCACATTACAGAGCATGCCGCTACCCGGCAAGCGGAATTAGATCCGCTTTTTGATGATATTCCAGAAATACTCTCTCCTGTCAGACGGGCTGTCGTTGCTGAAGAGGTCGTTGACAAATCAGATCAGGCCTCTGAGCTTTTTGATCTTGAGCAGCCTATAACTGTCCTGATGCGACAGGCATCAGAAAAGCGTGATGAGGAGAGCGTTTCGGCGGCACAGGAAGAGATGTTTTTCTACCCGGAGACATCCGGGGAAGATGATGCCGAGGCCTCGGATACTGATGCAGACAGTCATCATGAATATACTAATAAGAGTGGTGATCAATCTGTAACTGATGATCGGTATTCTAAAGAAAGTGATGTGAGGGCAATTCACGCTGAAGCAGAAGATGTCCGTGAAGCGTTTATTACTGAAGAAAAAATTGATTCAAAAGATAAAGTATCTGTCTCTGCTGATGTGGAAGTTTTTAAGGCACCTGAAGAAGAACGTCAAGCGACACAGGACGAAACTGATATTTCTTCAGAGCAACATTTTGAATCCGATGAGGACAATGTTAGTAGCTTATCTGAGCAGGACTCCTTGTTTGAGAAGGATAAGTTAGAACATGCCCGTAGCGATCGTAAAGCTCGCGAGCATGCGCCAGAGCCCGAAGAAGTATTAGTTATAACCGTGGTGGGTAAAGATCAGCCGTTGGATGGGCAAACTCTTCTGCAAGTTGTGTTGGCTTGCGGTATGCGCTTTGGTGATATGAGTTTGTTTCATCGTTTTGAAGAGGGAATTGATAAAGGCGCGGTACAGTTTAGTATGGCGAATGCTGTTAATCCCGGAACATTTGATCTGGAGCATATGGACGAGATGACAACGCCGGGTGTCAGCTTTTTCATGTCTATGAGCGAGCCTGCTGATGTGAAGAATGCGTTCGAGTGTATGCTGGCGACAGCGGAAACGGTATCGAAACACTTAGGTGGGGATCTGCTTGATGAAAACCGCTCGGTGATGCGTCCTCAGACTAAAGCACATTATCGTGAGCGTATCCGTGAATATGAAATGCATAACCGGCATCGTCGTAAGTAACTCTTATAAGTAACTCTTATAAGTAATTATTGTAAGTAATTTGTCATCTTTAATAGTCTGATAAAACTCCATGTCTAGCGATACTGTGTTACCCAAAGATGCTCAGCCTTCGGCTGAGCTGTTAAACGAAGTCGTGCAACTACGCACGATGATTGATCAACACAATTACCGCTATTATGTACAAGACGATCCGTCTGTTCCTGATGCTGAGTATGATCGTCTTTTTCAACGACTCAAGCAGATTGAGCAAGAATATCCTGAACTAACTACCCCTGATTCTCCGACGCAGCGTGTCGGCAGCAAGCCGATCAGTAGCTTTGATGAAGTGAAGCACGAGAGGGCGATGCTCTCGTTGGATAATGCTTTTTCTGAGGAAGACTTGCGGGATTTTGATCGCCGTGTTCGCGAGCGTTTATCCAACGAAATATTGCCAATATCTTATGCCTGCGAGCCTAAATTAGACGGCATAGCCGTTAGTCTATTGTATGAAAAGGGAATATTGGTGCGTGGTGCAACAAGGGGTGATGGTGCTACCGGTGAGAATATTACGCATAATGTCCGCACGATTGCTTCGATTCCTCTACGTCTTTTAGGCGAAGGTATACCTGAACGACTCGAGGTAAGGGGTGAAATTTATATGCCCAAAGCTGGATTTCAAGCATTAAATGAACGCGCCAATGCCAAAGGTGAAAAAGCCTTCGTTAATCCACGTAATGCGGCTGCAGGAAGCCTGCGCCAGTTAGACGCTCGCATTACGGCAACACGCCCACTGGAGATGTGCTGTTATGGAGTGGGCGTTTTTTCGGGTGGAGTTATGCCGGATGCCCATGTAGATAGTATGCAGCAGTTGCATCGCTGGGGCTTTAAAATCAGCCATTATCTCGAATTGGTTGAAGGTGCTGACGGTTGTCTGGATTACTATCAACGGATGGCAGAACTGCGCAATAGTCTGCCTTATGAAATCGACGGTTTAGTTTTTAAGGTGAATGACTATTCACTTCAACAGCGTCTTGGATTTGTATCTCGTTATCCCCGCTGGGCGATTGCACACAAGTTTCCTGCACAGGAAGAGATTACTCAGGTCGAGAATATTGAATTTCAGGTGGGCCGTACGGGAGCCATCACACCGGTCGCGCGCTTAAAACCGGTTTTCGTCGGAGGGGTTACAGTAAGCAATGCCACCTTACATAACATGGACGAAATAACGCGTTTAGATTTAAAGATCAAAGATTGGGTGGTTATCCGTCGGGCTGGCGAAGTGATTCCCAAGGTAGTGAGTGTGGTTGTTGAGCGGCGCCCTGATGATGTAGTTGATGTCGTTTTTCCTGAGCACTGCCCGGTATGTCATGCTGATGTGGAGAGAGTCGAAGGAGAAGCAATAGCGCGTTGTAGTGGAGGGTTAAGTTGCTCTGCACAGAGAAAAGAAGCGCTACGTCATTATGCTTCACGTAAGGCGATGGACATTGAGGGCTTAGGTACGAAGCTTATCGACACCCTGGTAGATAAGGATCTGCTGAATTCCATCGCTGATATTTATCAGTTGAAACGCCAGGATATCGCTGGTCTGGAGCGGATGGGTGAAAAGTCAGCAGACAATCTGCTGGCGGCTATCGATAAGTCAAAATCAACCAGTTTGGCGCACTTTATCTACTCTTTGGGAATTCGTGAGGTTGGCGAAGCGACGGCGCGTAATCTGGCGAAGGCTTTTGGGGATCTTGATGGTTTGATTGAAGCCAATGAAGAGCAGTTATTAGCGGTATCCGATGTTGGAGAGATTGTAGCGCATCATATCCGTACTTTTTTTCAGCAGCCGCACAATCTTGAAGTGATCAGCGCATTAAGAGCCGCGGGCGTTCATTGGCCAGTGATAGAGGTTGCAGAACCAGAAGCGCAACCGCTGTTGAATAAAGTCTATGTGCTCACCGGCACGTTGGAGCGTATGGGGCGTGATGAAGCTAAAGAAAAACTGCAGCAGTTGGGCGCTAAAGTGTCCGGTAGTGTCTCGAAAAAAACAGATTGTGTCATTGCAGGACCAGGTGCAGGCAGTAAGCTGGCAAAGGCGGAGTCTTTAGGCGTGGCCGTTTTAGATGAAGCAGGCTTTATTGAATTGTTGTCATCGTTCGGTGTGCCGGTCGTATGATTATTCCAGCAGAGGCGATTTCAGCAGAGGCGCTTGAAGGCTTGATCGAGGAATTTGTTACCCGCGACGGCACGGATTACGGCTTTGAGGAAACATCGCTGGTTCAGCGGGTAGCGCAGATAAAGCGTAAGCTGAAAAGTAAAGAGATCGTCATTCTTTTCAATGAAGCAACCGAAGATGTCAATCTGGTACAGTATGAAAAGCTGTATGAAAAATGACGTTAAAAATTATCTGAAAAATTAACGGATCAGACAACCAGCGAACGCTGGTCAGGCGTGGTGGGACATAAGTGTAGTGACTCTTAAGTATGTCAGTATAGATATCAGGCCCAGCTTTCTATATGTGAACCGCTTATTAACAGTCTCAAAAGATCAGACCGGCAGACAATTCCAAGCAGTTGATTGTTGCTATCAAAGATGGGCATCGCATTGATCTCGTACTCAATAAAGCTCGATGAAATCACTGATATATCGGTGTCAGCTGAAGCAGCGATCAACTGTTTAGTGTAATAGTTGGCGATGCTGACAGGCGACTCTTTACCGTGTTCAATGATATCTATGTGCGAGATAATGCCGACAGGTTCTCCACTGTTTCCCGTGACCATCAAGTGGCTGACGCGTAATTCCTGCATCCTCAGCCATGCGGTATTGAAGGTTACTTCGCGTGCAATAGTATGAACCGGGTGGCTCATGACGTGAGCGGCTGTAAGCTTCGTCGCTCTTGGTTTTAGCTTTTCAGGATTTATTGCGCTGTAAGTATTGTCGGCGTTATAGCTGTTATAAGAGTCGGGTGAATTTTCTTTAGGTGGCTGCTTAGTTTCATTCTTCAGTATGTTGGTGAAGGTCTCGCCATCGGCGTGTACGCGTTTCTCTAGTCCAGCACTGTCATGTATCGCTTTAGTCGGGGATGTTTGTTCAACCCCCCGGGCTGGGAATAACGACTTCACCGGTGTTTCAATCCGGTTGCCGTGATCGATTACGATTAACGACATATGCAGTCCTCCATATGTGCTATATCCCCTATAATCGGGGTAGTTAAATAGATGCTCTATGTAGATGGCATAATTATATTATCCTGTTATGACATCTCAATCGGCTAATTTGAGTGAGTCTTAAGTACGGCCGTTGCTTGCTTATCCTTTTCTGCGGATCAGTGATTTGATAATAAAGCGCGCAGGATGTAATGCATAACTAATATCCTGAGGCAGTGGGCTAGGCTCGCCGCAAATTAATGAAGCCAGATGTTCGGCCGCCAGCGGTGCGGTGATCAGCCCTTTTGAGCCGTGGCCTACATTGACATACAGTCCTGTGTGCAGCGGCGCCGGCTGGTTGTCGAATTTCCAGTTTTTATCCTTTCTGAGTTTTGCGTAGCGCTGAATATATTCATCGAAAACAGGTGCAGGTCCGGCAATAGGCAGGTAATCAGGTGTTGAGCAGCGATATCCCACTTTGCCTTGCCACTCATCAATGGGCGGGAGCGTCCTGGCAAAATCAGGAATGGCGTTAGACAACATGGTTAAATTGCTTTTATGGTCAGCCTCTCTTAATTCAGGCGACTGGTCATGCAGATCAAACGTTGCTCCGAAGCTATAGCAGCCATTCATTGATGGGGAGATATAGCCTGCTCCACAAACGACCGTTTTGAGTTGAGGCGTGGCGCTTCCAGAAGAAGCTTTCATCGAAGAAGCTTTAATAGAAGAGACCTGGCCGCGAATAGGTTTGATGGGCAGGTGGTTCAGATAATCGAAGTTTTTTGCATGCCAGGCCGATGCGACGACGACAATATCGGCATTATGCTGTTGCTTGTTTTGATCGGTCACACACCACTGCTTATCTGTCGTTTGGGTTAGCGAAGTTATGCTGGTGGATAATGTTAGTTTGATTTTTTCATGTTTGATCAGTGCTTCGCAAAAACCTTTAGGGTAGACCCAGCCAGCGCGCGGAAAGTGTAGCGCCTGATGATCAATCTTGGTGCCGGCAATCTTTGTCGCTTCTTCAGCAGAAACCAGTGATACGACCTCGCGGCTGTAATAGCCTCCGGAGCTGATCGCCTGTTGCCGATCAGCTTCTTTAACAGAGGTGGCTAACTGCAATACACCGCATTGTGAGGCAATTTGGTTGTCCAGGCAGCCATAGATTTTGAGCAAGCGTAAAGTGTACTCCAGGCCGCAAAGGTGCATCTCACCCCCCAATGTTGGTAATGTGGGGAGCTTGGCATACAGGGCACCCTGGCGGTTGCCTGAGGCTTCCGTACAAATGCTATCCTGCTGGTCAATGAGTTGCACTTTAATGCCTCTGCGAGCCAAAGCTTCAGCGGTAGCGCAGCCAGCCAATCCTGCGCCTATGACGATCGCGGTTTTTGGCTTTTCTATTTCAGGACGTTTTAATTCAGGGAGGGCGAACCAGGGCGTGTGCGAAGCTGTTGCTGTGGGCGTAGCTGCCTGGAACTGACCGGTTAGCATATCGCGTTTTTTACCAAATCCTGGCCGCTTTTTAATAGTAAAGCCCTGTTCTATCAGTCCTTTTCGGACAAAACTGGCCGCGGCATAGGTGGCTAATGTGGTGTTTGGTTTACTTAAACGCGCCATTTGCTGAAAAAGTGGAGTACTCCACATATCTGGATTTTTCGCGGGGGAAAACCCGTCTAAATACCAGGCGTCAACGGGTGTGTTTATGCGCGCCAGGCTCTCTGTCGTATCCCCCATGCAAAGGGTCAAATAAAAGCGCCCCTGATCGAAAATAAAGCGATGCATGCCTTTAATAGCGGGAGGATATTGTGAAAGTAATTGATTGGCAAAGTGGCCTAATTGCGGCTGTGTGGATAAGACGCTGTGTAGGTCGTTATAAGTGACGGGGTAAAGCTCAGTTGAAATAAAATGCAATCCATAATGCGCAGTAGAGGATAACTCGTTGAGTAAAGTGAGCGTGCAGAGCAGGTTTGTACCTGTGCCAAATCCGCTTTCAGCGATAGTCAGACGGGTCGCAGGATGCAGCGCAACGCGTTGGGTAATCTGGTTGCCATCAATAAAAACATAGCGGCTTTCAGCTATAGCATCAACGCGGCTACTGTAAAAATCACCGAATGACTCAGAAAGAGGAACACCTTCAGTCCAAATGAGCTGGGCATTGTACGGTTGCATGAAATTAACCCGCAAAAATAAAAGCTTATTGTAAGGCAAGGAGCGCTCTGGATCGAATATATGAATGCCTCGTCTCATAGTAGACGTACATACACTGTGCTAATATTCAGGCAGATTTACATTTATTTTTTAGCGCTTTTATCTCAGGGAGAGAGTTTTCGTCTATGTTTATATTCTTCTCTTTAGTAAAAGTTAATGAATTATTTGAATAAATTTTTTGCTCCTTTTATGGGCTTTTAATCGGTAGGCACGTTAATGAACTTTTCTCTTCAAGACACTCGTATCGCAATTCTTGGTTTAGGTTATGTCGGGCTTCCTCTTGCCGCTGAGTTTGGTAAGCATTTTTCAACAGTAGGCTTTGATATCAATAAAGCCAGACTAGAAGAGTTAAAGGGCGGTGTTGATAGTACGCTTGAAGTGAGTAGTGATGAACTGGCAGAAGCCACCCTGTTGACTTACAGTGCTGAAATTGCCGCACTAGAAGAATGTAATGTTTTTATTGTAACGGTTCCAACCCCTATCAATGAGCACAAACAGCCCGATCTTACGCCCTTGCTTAAAGCCAGTGCTGTGATCGGCAAGGCGCTGAAGCCGGGTGATATTGTCATCTATGAATCGACCGTGTATCCAGGTGCAACAGAAGAGGAGTGCGTTCCTGTTTTAGAACGCGAGTCCGGCCTTAAATTTAATGTTGATTTTTATTGTGGTTATAGCCCTGAACGTATCAATCCGGGCGATAAAGAGCATCGCGTTACCAGCATACTGAAAGTGACTTCGGGCTCAACCCCCGAAGTTGCAGATTTCGTCGATAGCCTTTACCGTTCAATTATCACCGCAGGCACCTATAAAGCGAGCTCTATCAAAGTAGCTGAAGCCGCTAAGGTTATTGAAAACACTCAGCGTGATGTCAATATTGGTCTGATTAACGAACTGGCGGTAATTTTTAATAAGCTGGGTATCGATACAGAAGAAGTACTCAAAGCAGCCGGCACAAAATGGAACTTCCTGCCTTTTCGTCCGGGCTTAGTGGGTGGTCATTGCATAGGCGTTGATCCTTACTACCTGACTCATAAAGCCCAGTCTGTTGGCTATCATCCGGAGATTATTCTGGCAGGACGTCGCCTCAATGATGGAATGGGTGCGTATGTGGTTAGTCAGTTGGTAAAATCTATGCTGAAAAAACGCATTCAGGTAGATGGCGCGCGGGTACTGGTGTTGGGATTAACCTTCAAAGAAGATTGTCCCGATCTGCGTAACACCAAAGTGGTCGATATCATAAATGAGCTTTCGGACTATGGTATACGTGTTGATTGTTATGATCCCTGGATTAATGCCGCCGATGCTGAACATGAATATGGCATTACACCGGTCACTGCACCGGAGCAGGCGGCTTATGATGCGGTCATTATTGCGGTTGCACATAAGCAGTTTAAAGAGATGGGGGCCGAGGGCATTCGCTCATTTGGTAAGGCGGAACATGTACTCTATGATCTTAAATACATTTTGCCCGCAGAAGCTACTGACCTTCGCCTTTAAGGAAAAAATATGACTCGTTACGAACAGATCAAAGCAGAGCTTCTGGCCAGCCCGAAAACCTGGCTGGTAACAGGTGTGGCAGGTTTTATCGGATCTAACCTATTAGAAACGCTATTGGGACTGAATCAACGTGTTGTGGGCTTGGATAACTTTGCGACAGGCTTTCAGCATAATTTAGATGAAGTACAGTCACAGGTGACAGCAGGGCAGTGGGCTGAGTTTAGATTTATTCAGGGTGATATTCGCCAACTCCAAGACTGCCATAACGCCTGTACCGGTGTTGATTATGTATTGCATCAGGCGGCACTTGGCTCAGTGCCTCGTTCTATTAACGATCCTATCGCTACCAATGAAACAAATATCAGCGGCTTTTTAAATATGCTGGTAGCGGCACGCGATGCTGAGGTGACAAGCTTTACCTATGCCGCTAGTAGTTCCACCTATGGTGACCATCCGGCACTTCCTAAAGTAGAAGAGAATATTGGTAACCCGTTATCGCCGTACGCCGTTACGAAGTATGTAAACGAGCTTTATGCCGATGTGTTTGCGCGCACCTATGGTTTTAATTCCATAGGGCTGCGTTATTTCAATATTTTTGGCAAGCGGCAAGACCCGGATGGCGCCTATGCTGCGGTGATACCTAAATGGACCGCTGCCATGATTAAAAATGAAGAAGTCTTCATTAATGGTGATGGTGAAACCAGCCGCGACTTCTGTTTTATAGAAAATGCCGTACAGGCTAATTTGCTAGCTGCTACCTCTGATGATGCAGCAAAAAGCGAAGTTTATAACGTTGCTGTCAGTGGTCGAACCGATCTGAATCAGCTGTTTAACGCCATTAAGTTGAGCCTTGGCAATAATCAAGTGCGTTATGACAAACCGCCTGTATACCGTGATTTTCGTGCCGGTGACGTGCGTCATTCTCAGGCCGACATCAGTAAAGCTCAACGATTGTTAGGTTATGCTCCAGCGTTCGATATCGAAGCAGGGATAACCAAAGCGATGCCTTGGTATGTAGGTTCTGTTAGTTAGTACGACTGCGTATTTGTTGATTAACATATCGATGGGCTCTTGCTTAATTCGGAAGTCCTCATGTTGTTTAATACTTCAGTAATAAAGAGACTTATGTTTCATGAGGAAAAATAGAGCCCATTCTTATGTGTCAGGTAAATTGCTTCCTTTTTCTTTTATGTCAAGAAAGAGTAAGCGATATATATTGATGCTATGTGACTTTGTCGCGCTTATCATTGCGCTGTGGGCGGGCTATGCTATTCGTCTTTCTGAATGGTGGCCATCTGCATATCTTAAAGAAACCGCATGGTTTTTCGTTGTTGTTCCTGTTTTGGGAGTAGTACTTTTTTATATGTTTGGGCTCTATAGGACGGTAATTCGTTATATGGACTTGAGTGCGTTCTGGGGCGGAGTGTATGGGGTTCTGATATCAGCCGCATTTTTATTTTTTGTAGATATTTGGTTGCAGTACCCTTTGTTTCCGAGCTCAGTCCCTATTGCGTTTGCTCTGGCTGCTTTGGTTTTTGTCGGCGGAAATCGTTTCTTGATTGCAAATCTATATAGATGGTTACAGCAGCACTATGTAGATAAAGACAGTGTTATTATTTATGGTGCAGGAGCGGCCGGTGTTCAATTAGCAACGTCATTGTTTGATTGCCGCGAATATTTTCCATTAGCTTTTGTTGATGATGATAAATCGCTTCAGGGAAGTAGGGTGGCGGGTATCAAGGTATTTCCTGCCGACAGTATTGCGAAAATTATCGAATTGGGTGATGTGACAGATATTTTATTAGCCATCCCGTCTGCCAGTCATGCACTCAAGAAGAAAATCTTAGATAGATTAGAGGCTTTTCCTGTTCACGTTAAAACATTGCCGAGTGTCGATGAAATCGTAGCTGGAAAAGTAGATCTCAACCAACTAAGAGAAGTTGAACTTGAGGATTTGCTCGGTCGCGATTCGGTCCCTCCCATAAAAGAGTTGGTAGATATCAGTGTTAAAGGAAAAGTGATTATGATCACTGGGGCGGGCGGCTCTATAGGATCGGAGCTTTGTCGGCAGGTGCTGTATGCAAAGCCGAAATCGATTGTGTTATATGAGTTAAGTGAATTTGCAGTTTATAAAATCGAGAAATCACTAGAGCAATTAATGATACAGCTGCAAATTCAAATTCCTGTCTATGCACTTTTAGGTAATGTTGGTGATAAATCCAGAGTTGCTGAAGCAATTCAGCGGTTTGGTGTACAGACGATTTATCATGCTGCAGCATACAAGCATGTTCCCATCGTCGAGCAAAATGTCTTAGAGGGCATTAATAATAATGTGTTTGGTACTTTAACCGTCGCATTGCTCGCCAGGAAACATAATGTTGAACGTTTTGTTTTGGTTTCTACGGATAAAGCTGTGCGGCCAACGAATGTTATGGGAGCTACAAAACGGCTGGCTGAGTTGGTGTTGCAAGACTTGGCTGTAGAGTCCATAAATACAGCTTTTTCAATGGTACGATTTGGAAATGTTTTAGGTTCTTCCGGATCAGTTGTTCCATTATTTCGGCGTCAAATCAGCGAAGGAGGCCCCTTAACGGTTACCCATCCAGATATCACGCGTTTTTTCATGACTATTCCTGAAGCTGCTTCTTTGGTGATACAAGCCGGTTCAATGGGGCAGGGCGGAGATGTATTTGTATTGGATATGGGCACGCCCGTTAAAATAAGTGATCTGGCAGAACGGATGATTCGCTTAAGCGGTCTGGAGGTTAAAGATGAAAACCATCCTGAAGGCGACATAGAAATACACTATACAGGCCTTCGGCCAGGCGAAAAGTTATATGAAGAGTTGTTAATTGGGGAAGATGTTGTAGCTACTTCTCATCCCAAGATCATGCGGGCACATGAAGAGATGTTAACTGCTACGCAGCTGCGATTTGTATTAGAGCGTTTGAAAAATGCTATTGAGACAGGTGATAGTCGAGAGGGGAGGGATGCTTTACAAGAAAGTATTAAAGGGTTCTTACCTTCTTCATGTTTAGTTGATCTGTTGTCTGAAGAGGCTGTATTGCACTGATTAGGTCACAGATATTTTATGCTTAAGGCTATTATTTTTTCTTCATTGCTTCTGAATATAGGGCTATTAATTGGCCGTTTTTCGGGTTTCCTGAGGGAGTCTTTGTTGGCCGGAAGCTTTGGCATCAGCGCTCAAGCTGATGTTGCCGTTATGATGCTTTCGGTGCCTGATTTACTGATTAATATACTCGTTGGTGGGGGGGTGGCTGCTGCCTTGATCCCTGAATTTGATGGAGATAAAAAGAGATCTCTGCGATTGTGGTGGCAAGCGTTATTGTTCTTTACTCTGTTATTTGCATTGTTGACATGCGGATTGGTTTTTTCAGTTGCCCCATTAATTAAATTGTTAGCCCCAGGGTTTGATGAAAGCCAAATCCTGTTAAGTCTGGTCCCAATGCAATATGTATTATGGCTGGTGCCGATGACCGTCGCCACTGGTGTTATATCGGCTTACTTACAAGCTTACAATCGCTTTGGTGTGGCGGCATTGGGAACACTAACAATTAATATAGTTATTATTATGGGGTTAGTGTTTATATCCTTCTATGATGGATCATTGATCACCCTTGCTGTGTTTGTCTTATTAGGTGGTTTATTACGTTTGGCTATTCAGTATGTTGCCGCACAAGGTATCGCTGGAAAGCCAGTAATGTCGGTGTCGCCCTGGATAATTAACCAGCCATTGATTGTTCGTTTTTTTCAGGTAGCCGGCACTGGCTGTGTTTTGCTTTGTTTTCCTGTCATTATTCGCGCGTTTGCTTCATATGATGGAGAAGGGAGTGTTGCCCAAATTAGTTACGCTATAAAGTTAGTGGAATTGCCTTTAGCTGTTACTGTTACTTTCTTGGCAACGGTTTTATTTCCTCGATTGAGTCATTCCTATAAAGAAGACTTCTTGCTGTTTCAGCAGTTAGTTGTTTGGGGTATTCGCGCTACACTCTTTTTATCGTTAATGTCGGTTGCTGCCTTGGTGCCCGTATCAGCTGTTTTGACATCATTAGTATATGGCTATGGAAATATGACAGATAGTGATATTTTTCAGGTCTCTTCATTGTTAACTATTGGTTTGCTTTATATTCCTTTTATGGGGATGGCAACGTTCGCAACAGTAGTGCTGAATGCTCAAAAAGATACAAAAACCCCTTTATTTATTAGTCTGGCTGCATTGGGAGGGCTTCTATTATTAACTTTTAATGCTGACAGCGGTTTGTTGGCTTTAATGAAAATACTTGTCATCGCTTATGCTATTGCTGGCATCGGAAGCTTCGTCGCCTTATTAATTAAATTTCCGATCATTAGGCGTGATGTGTTTGATCCCGGTTATTTATTCATAATTTTATTGTTGCCTCTTAGCTTGTATTGGCTGCTTAAAATCTCGCTCATTGAGCCTTTTGGGTTCACAAGTCTGCTGATAGCTTTTGTTCTTGCAGGACTGGGCTGCTTTTTGGGCTTGTTAGTTGTGCCAGTTTTTAGAGATAAATTAATGAGAAAGTTAAGGAACCTATGATTAAGTTTATTTTAATAACAAATGACCTTGATTTGGCGGTTTTTGCTGAAGCGTGCGGAGTCAAACGTATTTTTGTTGATCTGGAGCGGTTAGGAAAAAAAGAACGGCAAGGGCACCTTGATACCTTAATTAGTCAGCATTCAATTGATGACGCCAAAAAAATCAAGAAAAAGTTGAAAACTGCCAAACTAATTGTGCGCCTGAATCCTCTTAATATTGAAAGCCAGGCAGAAGTCGACGCGGCAATAGAGGCAGGTGCTGACTATTTAATGCTTCCTATGTTTCGTGAAGCAGAAGAAGTGAAGAGTTTTTTATCATTGGTGCATGGGCGCGCAGGGGTAATTCCTTTGGTGGAAACAAAGGGGGCTGCAGACTCGTTATCAGATATTGTAACTTTACCCGGTGTTAGTGAAATCTATATAGGCCTTAACGACCTTCATTTAGATATGGGTCTTAGTTTTATGTTTGAGCCATTAGCTAATGGTTTATTAGATTCTATGGCAAGCACTATTAAGGCTGCGGGAAAATCATTTGGATTTGGTGGTATAGCACGGTTTGGAGAGGGGTTAATACCAGGAGAAATGGTATTGGCTGAACATGTGCGTTTAGGCTCGGAATCAGTGATTTTATCTCGTACATTTCATCGTAAGAGTGAAGGTATGAGTACTTTCAAAGAAAATCTCGATTTAAAAAAGGAGTTGCTTAAATTAAGGGAAGAGGAAGTCCGGTTAACCAAAGCGCCAGTTTCTGAATACCAGAAAATTCACAAAGAATTACAGGATGGGGTTCAACAGATCGTGGCCGGGAAAGGAAATAAATGAAACGTACATTTGATGTTGTGGTGGCATTTATCGTCTTATTACTTTGCTTACCTTTAATGCTGGTGGTTGCATTGTTTATTAAGCTGGAGTCTAAGGGGCCTGCTCTGTTTAAACAGCAGCGAATAGGTAAAGACGGACGGCTATTCTCTATTTATAAGTTTCGAAGCATGGTGGTAGGTGCTGAGAAGGTTGGTCCTCATTTTACAAGTGATTATGACCCGCGAATAACAAAGGGTGGCCGCTTTGTCAGAAAAACGAGTCTTGATGAGTTGCCTCAATTATTGAATGTGTTGAAAGGCGATATGAGCCTGGTAGGCCCTCGTCCCAACGTGCCTGAGCAGCGTAGCGAATATACAGAAGAAGAATGGGCGGAACGAAATAAGGTACGTCCAGGGATTACCGGCTTGGCGCAAGCAGTTAAGCGTTCGCAAGCTACGCCTGTAGAGCGGACACAGCTGGATCTGGAGTATGTAAGAAAGTCATCATTTTTGTTTGACGTATATGTCATCTTGTTAACGGTCAAACAAATAGTACTTAAAGGCGGTAACTGATTTATGTGTGGGATTTTTGGGTATTTTGATGCCAATAAACATCAGTTGCCGGAGTCATTGTTTTTAAAAATGGGTGAGGTTATTACTCACCGGGGCCCTGATGGACGGGGCACATACCACGATAAATTTGGTGTCGGGTTAGGTAATCAGCGATTAGCTATACTGGACTTAGAGCATGGAGATCAGCCATTTGTTTCTGATGATGGCCAGATAGTCGTAGTGCAAAACGGTGAGATTTTCAATCATCTTGAGTTAGCTGAAGAGCTGGCTTCTTGTGGCTACCCCTGTAGAACACACTGCGACACTGAAGTGATTCTAAGGCTTTATGAGAAAGAAGGAATAGATTGTGTTAGCAAACTGAATGGCATGTTTGCTATTGCTATCTATGATAAACGTGAAGATGCACTCTATCTAATACGTGATCGTGTTGGTGAAAAGCCGCTGTATATTTATCAAAATGATGGGCGCACCCTGTTTGGTTCCGAAATTAAAGCCATATTGCAAGCAGAGCCGATCAAAGCTATTAATCCGAAAGCACTCAATCAATTTTTAGCCTTTAATTATGTCCCGCCCCCTCTGACAATGTTTGAGGGCGTAGAACATGTTCTACCGGGACATTGGTTAAAAATTTCACGAACGGGTAAAGAGCTAAATTGTTGGTGGGATTTAGCTTGCATAGAAACAGAGGATAAAAGTGAAGAGGAATGGATCGATAAATTTAATACGGTGTTGGATGATGCGGTAAGAATACGTTTACGTGCAGATGTACCTTTTGGTGCTTTTCTGTCAGGCGGTGTTGATTCCAGCTCAGTTGTAGGCCTGATGAGTCGGCATCTGGCGAGCCCGGTAAAGACGTTTTGTATAGGCTTTGACGATCCTAAATTTGATGAGTCACCTTACGCACAGAGTGCCGCAGATCGCTTTGCTACAGAGCACTCGATGCAAAAAGTAGCGCCGAACATGATAGATCTTTGGCCTATGGCTACCTACCACTGTGATCAGCCTCACGGCGATGTTTCTTTTCTGCCAACTTACAAAGTAGCGTGTCTTGCTGCTGAGCATGTGAAAATGGTGTTAACGGGAGATGGAGCTGATGAACTATTTGCCGGTTATGACAAGTACAGAAATTTCTTTAATGTAAACAATCATGATATGAGCGAAGCTGCTTTTAGAGATTCGTATAATGATAATATTTCACTGTTTACTGAAGAACAGCGCCAGACTCTGTTTTCGCCTGAGTTCCGTCAACAGCTAGCTAGTTTATCCGTTAATGATGTGACCGATCCTCTTTATGAGAAATCCGGAAAAATGGATCGTATTAATCAAGCGCTGTATATCGATACGATGTTATTACTACCAGGCAATAACTTAGTTAAGCCTGATCGTATGGGAATGGCTGTATCGCTTGAAAACAGGGCTCCTTTCCTCGATTACCGCATGATAGAACTGGCTTTTTCTATGCCTGGTGGTTTGAAACTGCATGATGGCGTGACTAAATATATTTATAAAAAAGCAGTTTCTGCTTTGATCGGTGAAGAGTTGGCTTATCGAAAAAAACAAATGTTCACGGTTCCTGTTGGTGAATGGTTTAAAACGGAACTTGCGGATATGTGCCAGGATCTGTTGTTGTCGGAAAAGACTAAATCACGAGGTTTATTCGATTATAACTATGTACAACAGTTATATGATAACCACTGTGCTGGAATTGAAAATAATACCAGGGAACTCCGGGCTTTGATGGCCGTTGAAATTTGGTTCAGAAAGTTCATGAGTGGAAGTTAATATGGAAGTAATAAAGAAAATCTTGGTATATTTTACTGGGTGTTTCTTTTGTCTTTTGATTAGTTTTTTATCAATGTTTCAATATTTTATAATACTATGCATAAAACGCTAGTGGATTGAATATTTTGATTTGGATTATCTATGTTAAATACAATAATGTTCCATCATTTCCATGGTGCGGGTTTTGGGAAAAGCCAAGGATCTATTAGCGCTGAAACTTTAAATAATATTATATTAAATATTGGTGTGGAAAATTTTGTAACACCAGAATATATTTTATCTACAGCAGGAGTTTTAGATGCTGAAGATAAATGGTTGTTAACCTTTGATGATGGTTTGTTATGCCAGTTTAGCGTGGCTTTGCCTGTACTAGAAAAATATGGTTTAAAGGCTTTTTGGTTTATCCATAGTATGCCTCTCGAAGAGGGACGGGATTACGTTGAATCTTATCGTGATTTTAGAACTAAATATTACCAATCAATAGAGGGTTTTCATTCAGATTTTTTTTCATATATATCCATTGATGGATCTGAAGATATGAAAAAAGCATGTGCTATGAAATGTGAAAAAGCACTTGAGTATTTATCTGAATATACATTCTATACAAATGGTGATCGTGTTTACAGGTATATCAGGGATGTTATATGCGACAGAGAGGCCTTCTATAATGTGATGGATGGGTTTATTGAAAGTAAAGGGGTGCTATTAAGAGAGCCAGAGGCTCGGCTTTTTATGTCAGAAATCGAAATAAAGAAACTTTCAGCTACTGGACACGAAATTGGACTTCATTCTCATACTCACTATACAAAAATGTCGAGTTGTGATGATGATTTTCAAAATCACGAATATATTTATAATTATAATAGGCTGGATCAGATTATTTCCAAACCAATCCAAAGTGTCTCTTATCCATGTGGTTCATATAACGTATATACTCTTGAGTTAATGGAGCAGCTTGGCATTAAGGTCGGCTTTAGAAGTAATAATATACAAGGGGAAAAAAAATTAAGTCTTGAAATGCCTAGAATCGATCATATAAATTACATCACGATGATGGAAGAAAAATGAAGATAACTCTGTTTACAAGTAATCATCCTCGTCATTTGTCGTTGATTGAAGATCTTTCTGATATTTGCGAAGAGCTTTTTGTTATTCAGGAAGTGACAACTTTATATCCCGGTGTTTTCTCTGATATTTATTCTGCTTCTGAGCTACATCAGGCGTATTTTAATAAAATGCATCAGTCGGAAGAAAAGTATTTTGGGCGGGCTAGGTTTTTATTGAAAGATAATGTGCGTTTTTTTTCTGCAAAAAGTGGCGATATTTCACATGTCGAATTTGAGCAGTTGGAACCTGCGTTTCAGTCTGACTATTATGTTGTCTTTGGTGCTAGCTTTATAAAAAATAGATTGATAGATTTCTTGATTGAAAATAATGCTGTTAATATTCATATGGGGGTTTCACCTTATTTTAGAGGTGCCGCTTGTAATTTTTGGGCACTATATAAAAGAAGGCCTGATATGATAGGAGCTACTATACATTTACTTTCAAGAGGGCTCGATTCTGGAAATATGCTGTTTCATGCATTACCAGTACATGCTCGATATCAGCCTTTTGATATTGGAATGGCAGCTGTACGCTCTGCTCATAAAGGATTGTGCCATCATATTAAAAATCAGACGCTGTTTGAACTTTCGCCAAAGCCACAGGATAAAGACAAAGAAATTCTCTACACTAAAAAAGTTGAATTCGATGAACTTGTCATTAAGAAATTTCTAGATGATATGCCTACTTCCGATGAGGTTTTAAGTGGCCTTGGTGAACAGAATGAAGATGATTTTTTGAGGCCTTTTTATGGTTGATAAAAATAAAATTATTTTTGTTAGTTATGGTGGGGGGCATATAAAGTCCTTGTTGCCAGTGATTAAAAGATTTATTGCCGATTCTAACTATTCTGTTACTGTGTTGGGGCTTACTACTGCTGTAATAGATTTAAAGGACGAAGGGATTGATTACATTGGCTTTGCCGACTTCTCTGAGTTTGATACTGAATATTATGCAAAAAAAATACTCTTTGATATATCTACTACGAGTGATGTAGTACCCATAAGAGAAACGATTGCATATCATGGTTTATCATTTAAAGAACTAATAGAAGAAAAGGGTGAAACAGAAGCTCTCAGGTTATATTCAGAGATTGGTAGGCAGGCCTTTCTTCCTATCAAAACTTTAAAAAAGATATTTGAGGCCGTTCTTCCTGATTTAGTTGTCTCCACTATATCGCCTAGGGCGGAGCGGGCTGCTTTGCTTGCCGCGAAAGAGTTAAATATAACAAGCTTATGTCTTATCGATTTATTTAATACAGTTTCCATAAAAAGGGCAGCGGAACGAGGTTACGGCACTAAAGTGGCCGTAATATCTCAGTCCGTTAAATCACAGCTCATGGAGTTGGGAAGGGATGATTCAGAAGTAGTTGTAACAGGAAATCCTGCGTTTGATTACTTAGTAAAAATAAGGCGACATAAGAACTCCGGGAGAACGAAAACTATTCTTTGGGCCTCTCAGGTCGAACCCGCATTGAACCCATTTACTTATGAAGTAGGTGATTCTTCTCTTCCGTCAAAGGTTGAGGATGCATTACTGCGCTTTGTAGAAATGAATAATGAGTGGAGGCTTGTAATAAGGCCACACCCAAACGAACCTAATCAGAAAAAGTTTACCCACCCTAGAGTTATTTATCGCCCTTACCCTGAGCCTTTGGCAGAAATTCTTCAATCTATGGATGTTGTGGTCACTTTAACATCCACCGTAGGGCTTGAAGCAAGATTGTTAGGGATTCCAGTTGTTACTGTGGATATGTCAGTTTTTTCTGAATATACACCCTTTGAAAGAAATAATCTGTCAGTAGGAGTTCGAAGTTTGAATGAACTAGGCAATGCAATCGTTAGTTCTCAATATTTACTTAATGGGAAACCAGATGGTTATCCAGAGCTAGGTTGTTTTACTGATAACGTCGTATCACTAATTGAACAATTGGTATTAAATCGGAATGGAAATGGGTCCTGAAAATAAAGTACTTGCAATTATTCCTGCTAGAGGCGGATCTAAAGGTGTTCCAGGAAAGAATATCAAAGAGTTATCTGGTATACCTTTGATTGTGTGGACAATAAAAGCAGCATTAAACTCGAAATATATTAACAGAGTTATCGTATCAACCGACTGTGAAAATATTGCAAAAATAGCCTCTGAAAGTGGAGCTGATATTCCATTTTTACGTCCTGCTCATTTGGCGACAGATCGCTCAAAAAGTGTTGATGTTATTGATCATGCTTTAATAGACCTTGATCAGGATTATGAATTTTTTGTCGTTTTGCAGCCAACGTCCCCATTTAGAGATAGTGTTGATATCGATAATGCTTTAGATCTTGCTTTAAAAACTAGTGAAGGCAGTGTCGTTAGCGTATGTGAAAGTAATAAAAGCCCTTATTGGATGTACAATGTAGACGATAACGGCAATATGAACAGCATTATTACTAGTAATGAATTTCCTTCAAGAAGGCAGGATTCACCTGTGGTTTACCAATTAAATGGTGCAATTTACATTGCTAAAGTGAAGAATTTTATAACTGATAAAACTTTAGTTAATATACATACTAAAGCCTATAAGATGTGTGAAGTGAGATCATTAGATATTGATACAGAAGTTGACTTTTTGGTTGCGGAATATCATGTAAAAAAGTCTAAATATCAGCCCGGTTGAAGTGAGAGCAAAAATTTGAATCATTGTTTTATAATTGCAGAAGCTGGTGTTAATCATAATGGCTCCGCTGAATTGGCCCTCAAGTTGGTAGATGCGGCGGCTGAGGCTGGCGCTGATGCTGTAAAATTCCAGACATTTAAAGCTGACAAATTAGTCACTAAATATGCGGCGACAGCGGAATATCAGAAAAAACATACGGGAAGCGATGATCAGTACACGATGCTTAAAAGTCTCGAATTGAGCGATGATTTTCATAAGGTACTATTTGAGCATTGTAAAAGAAAAGATATCGAGTTCATATCAACGCCGTTTGATAAAGATGCAGCCGATTTTTTAGTCGGTCTCGGTATGGAGAAATTGAAGGTGCCCTCTGGAGAACTCACAAATATTCCGCTTATTGAACATTTCGCTGCATACAATAAACCTATTATCCTGTCTACTGGTATGGCGGATTTAGGCGAAGTTAGAGAAGCTGTAAATGCAGTTCAGGCCATAAGGGACCAAAAAGGTTTTAAGGAGCCACTGGCGGATAAATTGACAATCCTTCACTGTACATCGAACTATCCGACAAGAAATGAAGATGTAAACCTTAAGGCTATACAGACCATCGCTTGTGAGTTTGCCTTGCCAGTAGGTTATTCAGATCATACCAAAGGCACTTTAATTTCCGTCGCCTCTGTTGCGATGGGAGCAACTGTTGTAGAAAAGCACTTTACTCTCGACAAAAATCTGTCAGGTCCTGATCATCAGTCATCATTAGAGCCTGATGAGCTTGCCTCAATGGTAAAACAAATTCGTCAGGTTAGTACCTGTCTAGGGGATGGAATCAAGGTCCCAAGAGCCAATGAACTCCCTATAAGAGAGTTAGTAAGACGCAGCGTGGTGCTTGCCAGAGATATGAAATTAGGAGATACATTGCAGCCTGATGATCTTGTGCTGCTTCGTCCCGGAACAGGAATACCGCCAAAAGATTTGGCTACGTTATTAGGACGAAAATTAAAGGCCAGTAAGTGTGCGGGAGAGCTTTTGTCTTGGGACGACCTGGCGTTATGAGGCATATCTGTTATGTGTCGGGCACGCGTGCTGATTATGGCCTCATGGAAGAAGTGTTACATGGTATCGAAGCTTCGCCTGAACTATCGTTATCTATTCTCGTAACAGGAATGCATCTTTTATCTGCTTATGGAGATACCTACAAGGAAATCGAAGCGGCAGGATTTGATATTCACGCCAAGGTACCGGTTAATTTATCGGGTGGTGGCGGTGCTGAGATGGCTCATGCGGTTGGAGAGGAAATCATAGGTTTCACTGCAGCCTTAAATGCAAGGCGTCCTGATCTGTTATTGTTGTTAGGTGATCGTGGTGAAATGTTAGCGGCGGCCATTGCTGCGATACACTTAAATATTCCAATAGTGCATCTGCATGGTGGAGAGCGATCTGGAACCGTGGATGAATCCATTCGTCATGCAGTCAGTAAATTATCACATTACCATTTTGTAGCGTCTTCTGATTCGCGTACGCGGTTGATAAAGATGGGTGAGCAAGCAGACACAGTTTTTGTGACAGGTGCTCCTGGTCTGGATGCAATTTATTCAGCTAAGTTGCAGGGAAAAGAAAACCTTGCCAAAAAATATCAATTTGATGCTGAGCGACCCTTCCAGTTGATTTTATTTCATCCTGTTGTACAACAGGCATCGATTGCTGAAGAGCAAATGCAGACCTTGCTGAGGGCAGTATTGGAGACTTGTGAGCAGCCACTGATTATTATGCCGAATGCGGATTCTGGTGCATCAGGAATCGTTTCCGTGATTAATCGCTTTTGTGTGAAAGAGCAGCATTTTAAATCTGTTCTTCATATCCCAAGAAATGACTATTTATCGCTGGTGGCGGGTGCTGATGTACTTATCGGTAATTCTAGTAGTGGTATCATCGAAGCGGCATCGCTACAAACACCTGTTGTAAATGTTGGTGATCGACAAAATGCGAGAGAGCGAAACGCGAATGTAATAGATGTAGCTCCTGCCTTCGAGTTAATTAAAGAGGCTATTTTGGTTGCAAAACAAATGAAAGGTAAGCACTGGGATAACTGCTATGGTGACGGTATTAGCGCAGAAAGGATAGTGCAATATCTTCGATGTATTCCTCTTGATGCTAAAATCATGGAAAAGCTTAATGCATATTAATGTGGCTATTCTAGGTTCTGGTGGGCACGCAAAAGTAGTTATAGATGCCTTGCTAGCTGCAAATCAACAGGCACGCATAAGTGTATATGATGATAATCCTTGCCTTGTCGGGGAATCGTTATTGCAGAAATTTATAGTCAGAGGTGCTCCAACTGATGCATTCACAGAGCAATATTATCATATTGCTGTTGGTCATAATAAAACGAGAGCGTTAGTAGCTGGGCGCTATGCTGGCCGTGACAAGCTCTTTATGTCGATTATACATCCTGATGCATCAGTATCTTCCTTTGCTGTATTGGCCGATGGCGTGCTTGTTGCTGCAAACGCAGTTGTTGCAGCTGGGTCCAGTGTTGCTCAAGGTTCTATTATCAATCACGGTGCTGTTGTTGATCATGAGTGCGAAATAGGAGAGTTCTCACATGTGGCGCCGAATGTAACATTAGGTGGTGCTGTTGTTATAGGCGCCAGAAGTATTGTTGGTGCGGGTGCAGTAGTATTACCCGGCATAAAGCTTGGGTGTGATGTGACTGTTGGTGCGGGAGCTGTTGTGACTCGTGATATAAATGACGGGCAGGTTGTTAGAGGCATACCTGCGAGGTGTTTCCAGTAATGATCAGTGTAACAAATATAGTTATCAGCCGGGATAAATCTATTCGGCAATGCTTAGAGATTCTAGACCAAACAGGCATGTCTATTTTGCTGCTGGTGAATGAAAACGGATCGTTACTAAGAACTATTACTGATGGTGATATGCGTCGTTTGATTCTTTCCGGAGCCACTCTGGATGATGATTTGTCCGGCATGCCTGAGAAAAATCCAATCCGCATTTCGCAGAATATGACAGATGATCAAGTGCTTGAGTTGATGGACCTGCATCAAATAAATCAACTTCCACAAGTGGATGTAAATAATAAACCTATAGGTTTACATTCAAGACATATGCTTCGCCCTCGTATACAGCTCTCTATACCTCATATGGGTGAGCAAGAATTGATATATGTGAAAGAAGCCTTTGATACAAACTGGATTGCTCCGCTGGGGCCTAATGTTGATGCTTTCGAGTCTGAGCTCGCTGAATACGTGGGTAGTAAGCATGCAGCTGCCGTAAGTTCGGGGACAGCAGCCATTCATTTGGCGCTTCGCTTGCTAAACGTAGGCCAGGGAGACTATGTGCTGTGTTCAAGTTTCACATTTGTTGCCAGTGCTAATCCTATACTTTATCAGGGCGCGACTCCGGTTTTCGTCGACTCAGAGCCTGATACCTGGAATATGTCACCGGTTGCTTTAGAGCACGCAATATTAAGCTGTATTGGAAATGGTCATAAACCTAAAGCGATTCTTACCGTACACCTTTATGGGCAAAGTGCTGATATGGGTGAAATTATGAAGATTGCTGAGAAGTACGAGATTCCGGTTATAGAAGATGCGGCAGAATCTCTGGGTGGTCGTTTTCAAGGACAGCATACAGGCACATTCGGCAAGTTTGGCGTTTTTTCATTCAATGGAAATAAAATCATCACTACTTCTGGTGGTGGTATGCTCGTGTCTGATGACGTTGAATTAATTGAGAAAGCCCGCTTTTTATCAACACAGGCACGCGATCCTGCTCCTTATTATGAGCATACAGAAATTGGCTATAATTACCGAATGAGTAATGTACTTGCAGGTATAGGCCGTGGACAGCTAAAAGTATTAGACGACCGTGTACAGGCCCGTAGAGACGTTTTTCAGCGGTATCGAGACGGCTTAAAAGTGTTTGAGTGCCTGGAATGGATGCCAGAACCATCCGGCGATGTCTCAAATCGCTGGCTCACGGCAGTTAGTATTAAGCCAAGGTATAGTGTAAGTGCGCCTGATTTAATTAAGGCGTTAACTAGTGAAAATATTGAGGCCCGTCATCTATGGAAACCTATGCATCGGCAGCCATTATTTTCTGGTTGTCTTTATTTTCCGCATAGTCCTGAATTGAGTCTGAGTGATTATTTATTTGAGACAGGACTGTGTTTGCCTTCAGGGTCTAATATGACTGTTCTTCAACAGCAGCGCGTAATAGATCAATTAGGTGAAGTGCTTAATTCAGGACGTTGGATTAAGTAGAGTTACCTATGGTTTTTTGAAAAGTCTTTTCGTTACGTAAGTGGTGAAAGGGTAATCCCCCCGACAATTAGAACTCAGCATATCTTTGTATTCTCAATACCTGGCGTAAGCTGTCGATTCCTTGCTGTTAGTACCTGCTGCCAAGTTGTTATCAGCATTAAGCAGTTACGTATTTAACAGAGGAATACAGGCAGAGTAGGGCTAACAAAGAGTTGAGATCGAATATGTAAGGGAGTACTGAGATTAATAGTTAGAATGATTAATCTCAGGATTAACGCGGTAAATATGGTGGGCCCACCAGGACTTGAACCTGGGACCGACGGATTATGAGTCCGGCGCTCTAACCAACTGAGCTATAGGCCCTAAAAGAGTCGCCAATAATACAGATTCTGAATCATTGGCGCAATAGATTGATATGC
>NZ_JBFIIH010000038.1:0-29787 GCF_041601355.1 Neptunomonas sp. | reverse complement strand
TCCCATCCCCAGTATCAGACTCAATATGGCTGTCAGAATCAGCATGAGTAACAAGTTACCCATCGAGAGAATCTCAACCAAATCAGCCAGTACAGAGCCCACACCGGTTTGCGATACTGCTCCCACAATAATACCGGCGGTTGCCGTGGCGATACCGATACCGATCATGTTACGGGCACCGACGATCAGTCCGTCAATCAGTTCGTTAGCCCCTCTTCTCAGTTGTGTGCCTATCCCCCCTTGGTGGCGAAAAAATGCCATTAACGGGCGCTGTGTCACCAGTATAAAGATCATCAGTACGGTTGCCCAAAAAGCAGAAAGCCCCGGAGACAAACGTTCAATCATCAAGCACCATACCAGTACCACTACCGGCAATAGAAAGTGCAGACCGGATTTAACCGTTGGGCCCACTTCAGGAAGCTGAATCATCGGAGAATCAGGATTCTCTTTTTTCAGATCAGGTACGGCCGCTGCATAACGCACTAAGTAGAGGTAAGTCACTGTTAATAATGCAGCAATTACCCATCCGGCATATTCACCGAAGGTAGGCTTAATCCAACCAATGCCATAGTAAACGACAGCGGCAATAACAGCCGTCACCATAAACCCGGTCAATAAGCCGATCACACGCAGGTGCCAGGGCTTAATCGCGCCACGACGTGGCAGACCCTGCATATCGAGCTTGAGTGCTTCCAAATGCACGATATATACCAGTGCAATATAAGAGATCAGTGCTGGCAAAAAGGCATGGGTAATGACATCTACATAAGAGATACCCACATATTCAACCATCAAAAATGCTGCAGCACCCATGACCGGCGGCATAATCTGTCCGTTAACAGAAGACGCCACTTCAACGGCGCCTGCTTTTTCAGCGGAGAAACCAACACGTTTCATCATCGGAATGGTGAACGTACCGGTGGTGACCACATTGGCAATGGATGAGCCTGAAATCAGCCCGGTCAGGCCTGAAGCAACGACCGCCGCTTTAGCCGGACCGCCACGCATGTGACCTAATAAGGAGAATGCGACCTGTATGAAATAGTTACCTGCTCCTGCTTTATCCAACAGTGCGCCAAACAAAACAAACAGGAATACAAAACCGGAAGACACGCCAAGCGCAATACCAAAAACGCCTTCAGTGGTTAGCCATTGGTGATTGACAAGCTCTTTAAGTGTAACGCCTTTGTGGGCAATGATATCCGGCATATAAGGGCCGGCCAGTGAGTAGGTCAAAAATACAATCGCCACGATCATCAATGGCGGACCCAGTGTTCTGCGTGTCGCTTCGAGCAATAAGATAATCCCGGCAACAGAGACCACTAAATCCTGCGTATTGGGAAGGCCTGGGCGACTCACGAGTTGCTCATAAAACAGGAAGATATAGGAAGCACAAAAAGCAGCCACAACACTGAGTATCATATCGTTAAGTGGGACACGATGGTGTGGTGAGTGAGCAAGGGCCGGATAGGCCGTAAATGCCAGGAACGTAGCAAAACCCAAATGAATAGCGCGGACTTCGGTGTCGTTGAAAATACCAAAGCTGCCGATAAGAGGCCAATCATAAAAAGGAAGGGGTGATGCTATCCATAGTTGAAAAAGTGACCAGACGAGCGCGGTGCCTAACAGTAGTTTACCCTGCCAACCGTGCGGGATACGTGCGCCAGTATCACTGGCTGCGACCATTTCCTGGAGTTCTTTTTCATCGAGTGCTGTTTGCGTGTTTTTGTTCTGTTTGTCTGAATCCGTCATATTCATCTCCCAACACTGGAATCAGGAATAAGAAAGAAGGGATGCTACACACCCCTTCTTTGGCTAGTTGAAAATTACATCCAGCCTTGTTCTTTGTAGTAACGAACAGCGCCTTCATGTAAAGGTGCAGACAAACCGTTAGCAATCATCGCTTTAGGATCTAAGTCAGCAAACGCTGGGTGCAGCTTTTTGAAACGATCAAAATTATCGAATACAGATTTAACCACCAGGTAGACAGTATCAGCGCTAACGTTAGCCGATGTCACCATTGTAGCGGCGTTACCAAACGTTGCGACGTCTTTGTCGGTACCCTCATACATGCCGCCTTTGATGATTGCTGGCGCGTAGAAAGCATTTTCAGCGAGAAGCGTATCGATAACGCCACCGTTTACCGGGATCACTTTTGCTTCGCATGACGTGGTTGCTTCTTTGATGGCTCCGGATGGATGGCCTACAGAGTAAATCATGACATCAATTTTGTTATCACATAACGCCTGAGCCTGTTCAGATGCTTTAAGCTCTGCTGCCAGCTTGAACGTATCTTTCGTCCAGCCTTTTCTTTCCATCAGTACTTCCATTGTACCGCGAGTACCTGAACCCGGGTTTTGCAAGTTGACACGCTTACCAGGTAAGTCATCAAACGTTTCGATGCCTGAATCGGCACGGGCAACCACAGTAAAAGGCTCATTATGTACAGCAAACATGGCGCGCAAGTCTGTAAATGGTCCCTGTTCTATAAATGATTCATGGGTCGTACCTTCAAGCGCATAGCTCTGCCAGTCTGACTGTGCCAGGCCCATATCCTGCTGATTCTGACGGATTGCATTAATGTTAGCCACAGAACCACCCGTAGAGGGTGCAGTACATTTAATGCCGTGCTCATCTGTACCACGGTTAACCAAACGGCAGATCGATTGACCAACAACGTAGTAAACTCCCGTCTGACCACCGGTACCGATAGTTACGTATGTTTGTTCGGCTGCCATTACGCTAAAAGAAGCGGCCAGGCCAACAGCTGATGACAGCAATGTAGTAGCAAGTTTATTTTTAAGTGACATGGTAATCCTTCTTATCGTTATATTCCCGTTTGGGAAGTGCATGAAGTAAATGCGTGAAGTACATTTCAGCCTTGAATGGACTGAGTGTTGCCCAGTAAACACCTTGCAACATGACTTCTTGCTCCTCTACCTGAGGAGATATTTACACGATACGAGAAACAACACAGGCGGAAGACCGCCTTCCATGCCAATAACACCTCCTAGCGTGCCAATATAGTAAAATTAAACACTTAGCTAGGTTTTTATTCAGTAAAACACAGTTTGGTTGTGCTTAAGTAAGGTCAAATACAGCTAAAGCTTCATTCTTATTAGTGCTGAGAAGTGATATTGCGGAACAGGCAGCTAAAAAGCTGCCCGGTAGTATTTATTACCACTCGCGCCACTGTTCTGTTAAGTCTCCTTCATAATCATGGCCTGCATGTGCAATGACCAAGCTAATCAGCGCACACAGATCTTCGCGCTGATGAGTTTCCAGCAGTTGGTGCTGGTGTTTTTCATTAAGTATATTGAGTGTTTTCACCAGCCGTTCAACCTGAGATGAAATCCAGGCAAATTCGGACTTGTGCTCACTGCCGTCAACAGCATTGATAAACGCTGTGAGGATCTGATCACACTCGTCGACATCTTTCTTTAGATAAGCCGGCTCATCGTCATCTTCGATGAAGTCGTACATCCAGTGAAGCAGATACTTCTTTTTCTCTTCTATTTCAGTGTTCATTGCTAACATCTTCCGGCGATATTGTTTGAAATGCTGAATGACAGCGAGATACTGACAAGCCCAATGAATTATATCAGTCTAAATGTTCACTCAGGAAATCTAACAGCACCCTCACTTTCGGGGACAGGTGGCGGTTATGCGGATACAGTGCCCAGACCCCTTCATCTGATGGCTGATAGTTTTCTAATAACGCAATCAACTCACCGCTTTGAATATATTCCTGCACATAGTAGTCGGGCAATTGAACAATCCCCAATCCTTTTAAGGCGGCATCTAATAAGGCCAATCCACTGTTATAGCTGAGGCTGCCATGTGTTTTGATATTACGTTCCTGGCCTTTGTCCTGAAAACGCCAATACTCAAGCGTGCCCTGTAAACAATTGTGGTGCTCCAACTCCGATACGAGGTGGGGTTCACCATGCGTTGACAGATACGCATGAGAAGCACAAACAAACAGCCGACGTGAAGAAAGACGTTTAGCCATCATACTGGAGTCTTCTAGCTTCCCCAGGCGTATAGCCATATCAAAACCGTTTTCAATCAGATCGACTTTTTGATTCGTAAACTGGCAATAGACTTCAAGATCAGAATACTGGCTGACAAAACTATTAATCAATGGCGCAATTTTACTTTCACCGTAGGTCGTCGGCGCTGTTATTTTAAGCTTACCGCGCGGTGCACTTTGCAGATTACTGAGTGCACGCTCTGCATTCTCAAGACCATCTAACACCTGGCGACAGTGCTGATAGTAGATCTCCCCTGCTTCCGTTACTGATACCTGTCGTGTGGTACGGTAAAACAGCTTGGTGGCCAGCCGGCTTTCCAGCGCACTCACTTGGCGGCTCACTTGCGCAGTAGAAATACCAAGTTGCTTCGCGGCGGCGGTGAAGCTTTCTTTTTCGGCCACAGCGACAAATTCAGTGACACCTTCCCAATTAAACATGATTCAGGTTACACATTGTTACCAGCTCGTAAAAGTGATTTGATAAAATGCTAGATTATAACCATCTGAGAAACAACTACACTAGGCTCATCATCATTAAATTCACAACCAGCTAAGAGAGTCGACCATGAGCGGAAATATTATCAAATCAAAAGCGGCTGTTGCCTGGGCTGCAGGCCAACCCCTCTCTATCGAAGAAGTCGATGTAATGCCTCCGCAAAAAGGAGAAGTACGTGTACGCATACTTGCCTCAGGTGTTTGCCATACCGACGCTTTCACTCTGTCGGGCGATGACCCTGAAGGTATCTTCCCGGCAATTTTAGGCCACGAAGGTGGCGGCATCGTTGAATCAATCGGCGAAGGTGTCACTAGTGTTGCTGTCGGTGATCATGTCATTCCTCTGTACACGCCAGAGTGCGGTGAATGTAAATTCTGTAAATCAGGTAAAACCAACCTCTGCCAAAAGATCCGTGAAACACAGGGCAAAGGCTTAATGCCGGACGGCACTACCCGCTTCTCTATCAATGGAAAACCTATTTATCATTACATGGGCTGCTCTACTTTCTCTGAATACACTGTATTACCTGAAATATCGTTAGCAAAAGTTAATAAAAAAGCGCCACTGGAAGAAGTCTGCCTGCTGGGCTGTGGTGTAACCACCGGTATGGGCGCGGTCATTAATACCGCTAAGGTGCAGGAAGGCGATACAGTTGCCATTTTCGGCATTGGCGGCATCGGTTTATCGGCGGTGATTGGCGCAGCCATGGCTAAAGCCAGCCGAATTATTGCGATCGATATTAATGAAAGCAAATTTGACCTGGCCCGCCAGCTTGGCGCTACTGACTGCATTAACCCGAAAAACTACGATAAACCTATTCAGGAAGTGATTGTAGAGCTAACCGATGGCGGCGTTGATTATTCCTTCGAATGTATCGGCAATGTGGATGTCATGCGTTCTGCTTTAGAGTGCTGCCACAAAGGCTGGGGTGAATCGATCATTATTGGTGTTGCCGGCGCAGGCCAGGAGATCTCGACACGTCCTTTCCAGCTCGTTACCGGGCGGGTCTGGCGTGGTACCGCCTTTGGTGGTGTTAAAGGTCGTACAGAATTACCTGAATACGTTGAGCGCTACTTGAAAGGTGAATTTAAACTAGATCATTTCATCACTCACACCATGGGCCTGGAAGATATCAACGACGCGTTTGATCTGATGCACGAAGGTAAAAGTATTCGTACCGTGATTCACTTCGATAAATAACCGAGCTAATGCAGCGGCCTTTTTGTAACGGATAACTCTACATTATCCAGGTGCACCAAAAGGCCGTACGGAGTGCTGTATGACAATAGAAAATATAAGCCGTAATAAAAGCTTTGGCGGCTGGCATAAGCAATATAACCACCACTCAACACGCTTAAACTGCCAGATGCGCTTTGCTATCTACTTACCTCCTCAGACACTGACAGGCGCTAAAGTACCTGTGCTGTACTGGCTGCCAGGGCTAACCTGCAGCGATGAAAATTTTATGCAAAAAGCTGCTGCTCAGCGTATTGCTGCTGAACTGGGCATTGCCATTGTGGCGCCGGATACCAGCCCACGTGGTGACGATGTCGCTGATGATGATAGTTATGACCTGGGCAAAGGTGCTGGCTTTTATGTCAATGCCACACAAGCGCCATGGAAAAGCCACTATCAAATGTACGACTATGTCGTGTCGGAACTGCCTGACCTCATCGAAAAGACTTTTCCGGTGACGCAACAGCGTGCGATTGCCGGACACTCGATGGGAGGACATGGCGCTCTGACGATCGCCATGCGCAACCCGGAGCGATACTGCTCCGTCTCTGCATTCAGCCCCATCAGCAACCCGATGAATTGTCCGTGGGGAGAGAAAGCCTTCTCTGCTTATTTAGGTAAAGATAAAGAAGCATGGCGTCAACACGATGCCAGCGAGCTGATGCGCTCGTCAACACAGCATGTACCTGCGTTAGTTGACCAGGGTGAAGCCGATGATTTTTTGGCTACGCAGCTGAAACCTGAAGCATTGCTGGCGGCAAGCCAGGCAAGTAACTACCCGTTACAACTGCGCCAGCATGAAGGCTATGATCACAGCTACTACTTTATCGCCAGCTTTATTGAGGAGCATCTGCGTTTTCACAGTGAATATTTGAAAGCCGGATAAACAGTAAGCATTATGCCTGCACTCAACAACCTACTGGATAAATGGGTGCAGGCTGGTTTTCTGGATATTTGCCAGCAGCCTTTTAAATCATTATTCCGTAAAGCTATCAAAATATTTTCTTTTATAACTAAAACTCTATCGCTCATAGTAAATCAATATTAGCCCTGTACCACTGACTCCGTATAATGCTGCCATTCATAGCGGTGTTGCCTGCTCAAAACTGACTACACCCTGTATTTAACCTCCATTTCACAAGAATGATAGGTTTTTTTTCTGATTGTTTACCTACACTCTATTTACATTCCGGGAGCCTAAGATGAGAGCTAATCCGCTCGCTCTACTACCTCTATTGTTATTTCTGACCTTGTTTATCGGCAGCGGTGTTTACTACCAATCAGTGAATGCTGAATACGCTTTTTATCAGATCTCTGCACCGGTAGCGATCTTGCCTGCAATTGTTCTGGGATTACTGCTGAGTAGCGGTGATCTGAACAAACGTCTGGAAACCTTTATCAAGGGTGTAGGTGACAACACCATCATCACGATGTGTCTTATCTATCTGCTGGCCGGCGCTTTTGCCAGCGTTGCCAAAGCCGTTGGCGGCGTCGACGCTACCGTGAATTTCGGTCTGAGCATTATTCCATCAGAACTGGTACTGCCGGGTCTGTTCGTTATTACTGCCTTTATTGCCACCGCTATGGGTACCTCGATGGGAACCATCGCGGCGATGGCACCTATCGCCGTTGGGCTCACCGAAGTCAGCGACCTGTCTCTGCACCTCTGTATCGGTGCGGTCGTCGGTGGTGCGATGTTCGGTGATAACTTGTCTATTATCTCTGATACGACCATCGCCGCGACCCGCTCTCAGGGCTGCGATATGCGCGACAAGTTCCGCATGAACGTTAAGATCGCCGTTCCTGCTGCTCTCGTTACCCTTGTCTGGTTATACCTGCAGGGAGTGAATGCAAGCATTCCCCAAGCGGCAGATTATGAATTGATCAAAGTGCTACCCTACCTCGCTGTCCTGGCGCTGGCATTATCCGGTATGAATGTTTTGCTGGTACTGTTCAGCGGTATCGTGTTGGCGGGCGTAATCGGCCTGGCTACTCTGCCTGATTATGCCATCGCACAGTTCTCCAAAGATATCTATGCGGGCTATACCGGCATGCAGGAGATCATGATTCTATCGATGCTCATCGGCGGGCTGGGTGCTCTGATGAAAGCACAGGGCGGATTAGAATTCCTTGCTCAGCAGATTGAGCGCTTAACCACGAAAGGCCAGAACAACGCCCCCGGTACCCGTGCGGGTGAAGCCGCCATCAGTGCCGCCGTGGCATTGACCAACGTCTGTACCGCCAATAACACCGTCTCCATTATTATTTGCGGTAGCCTGGCCAAAGATATCGCCCAGCGCCAAAATGTTGATCCCCGCCGTAGCGCGTGTTTGTTAGATATCTTCTCCTGTGTTGTACAGGGGCTGCTACCCTATGGTGCTCAGGTATTACTCGCCGGATCCATCGCCGGACTATCGCCATTGCTGATAATCGCTAACATTCACTACAGCTGGTTGTTGGGGCTGGTTGCACTAGGGACTATTATTTTCAGAGTAAAATCTTCAGATCAGGAAGACCGCACGCTGGATGCGCTGAAGTGACAGGATAACGCTTTAACAAAAGGAGGTTAAGAGTTCAGATCGGTAAAGGCGTTGAGTTTAGACTCTAACGCTGTTGATATATTGGAACCAACAGAAACACAACGACAGCTGAATACCAGGGAACTGGAAGTAGAACATGTCATCGTTGAAGCCGAAGAAATGCTTCCTGTTGGTTGTATTCCTCCTGACGATTTACCTACACTGGGTGATTATAGAATATGCCTCACTTGGTTACCGGCTATAGCGGCCCAAATAGATAGCAGATCCTGTTTGGTTGCACAATTACCTCGGATCTAATTGGCAACCAAGGTCTTAAACATCGCTGTTGGCTGCGAAGTATTTACGTTGCTGACACAGCTAAGGGTAGCCTAAATCTATCCATAGATTTACTCGATTGTTAATGCGGTTACAATGGCACAATAATAACAGGGACTTTGCTTTCCTGTAATACTCGCTGCGCCGTTGAGCCCAAGAAGAGTTTCTTTAGGCTAGAGTGAGTGCGCGTTCCCATAACAATCATATCGACACCAAGGCGCTCCGCCTCTTCAATAATTACTTCTTCAGGTCGCCCCTGCATTACCAAAGCTTCCGGATAACCTTGCGGATATTCAAATCCATCAGGCAGCTCCTGTTGGCAAAAAATTTCAATGCGATGCTCAATTTTTTTCTTCAATGATGTAAGGCCATCCTCATTAATTTTTTTCAGCGCTCCCTCTGATAAATGCTGAGCCATCATCTCCTCAGTCGTCTTCCCTATTGGCTCAAGAACGTTGAGGAAGGTGATATGAGCCTTATTATCAAACGCCAGCTTTGCAGCCAACCTAAACACTTCACGTGAGTTTTTGCCAAGATCTGAAGCGTACAAAATATGATTTATTTCGGGTAACATCGTACTAAACTCCATTGTAATTATTATTTACTTCATTTATAAAGCGCAGTATTTTGTGAATATATAGGTCTATATACATCGTCTAATTTCAAATAATAAACGTACTTTATCGAGAACAAAGACCGATTAGCGACAACTAATCGGCCAAACTAGTAGTTTAAAAAATTAAACGTTAAATCCTGATTTAATTCAGAATTCCGATTTCACGATAATATTTTTCAGCACCGGGGTGTAATGGCATATTAAGATCGTCAAACACTGTTTTCAAACTGATATTACGTAACCAAGGTGATGTCTCGTATTGCTCTTCCAGATTTTCCCAGAAAGTTTTCGTCATTCGATAAATCATCTCATCTGGAACATCTTTATGTGTTCCGATACCAACGGTTACACCCAAAGTATATACATCTTCCGTATTCAATTGGTTTTCACCATAAGTACCGACTTTAAGTTTGTAGAACTGATAACCGGGTCTCTTGATAAGATTTTTAACTTCTTCATTATTCGCAATATCTTCTTCCGGAATACCAATAAACCGAATCTTATTAGTCAGAGCTATCTGGCTTATGACGGGGCTAGGTGCATTTGTTGGATTAAAGTAAACATCAAGATTTCCGTCCTGAAATGCCTGCGCCGCGGAATCCCAACCTAGTTTAACCGATGTATAATCTTCACCGGGTTCGTACCCAGTGACTGCTTGTATCATTTGTTCTACAGTACGACGAGAAGCGCCACCCGGTGGGCCCGCAAATACTCGTTTCCCTTTAATACCTTCAAGGCTTGTTATACCCGAACTTTCATAAACTGTTCCATGGTAGAAGCCCATTGGAAAATTGAGAACGGCACGTAGATTTTCGGATAAACTCTTCGCATCTTTTATTTTTTTATACATCGCTTCCTGATTTTTCATCAAATGCACGATGATTGGTGAGGACATATAAAAATCTGTTTTTCCTTTGGCTGTGTCTAACTGGTGTTTAGTCGCAGCTCCGGTGGCATTTACAACAATCGAATACTCAGGAATGTTCTTATTTATGGTAGTCGCAAAAGTTGTCATCACCATATAAGGGCTAGCGCCTGGGCCTAGCGTTGACATACGAAAGGTTTCGGCCACAGATGCTTGTATTGCACTACACGACAACAGCAAACCAAGAGAAACTGACAGCATTGCTCGTCTTTTATTAATCATTAAAAACTTCATTAAATACTCCTTTTTATTTTATTTTATTTTACTTACAACAAAAGAACTCTTTTTGATATTCTTCAAACACAAAAATATAACCAAAGCAACCGCCGCTGATTGCGCCATGATAAAGGGAGAAATTGCAGCAAACCCCGTAGCAAGATATAACCAGCGAATGGCTTCTTTAGTGCTGAAACAAGCTGAGATAAGATATATAGCCGATACAGTGGTAACTAACGCTATAACCAGAGAACCGATACTAAAACTATCAGTTATTAGCAATAGTGATGGTTGATAGACAAAGGCAAACGGTATGAGGAATCCAATGATAGCTAACCGAAGAGAAGTAATACTCACTTTAATAGGATTTGCCTGAGCAATAGGCGCCGCTGCAAACGCAGCCAACGCTACCGGTGGCGTTACGGATGAAAGTACCGCGTAATAAACAACAAAAAGGTGCGCAGCGATAGTATCAACGCCTAGCGCTTCCACTGCAGGCCCCATGACCAGGATAATAATTAAATAAGCTGGCACAGTAGGCATCCCCATACCGAGCACTAAACAGCCTAAGGCCATCATAATTAACGAAATGAACAGACTACCTTCCCCTACGATCTGAATCGCTTCAGCAAAGCGCAGCCCGAGTCCTGTGTTATTCATTACAGCAATGATAATCCCGACAGCAGCAACCGCCACGGTGATGGTCGAAGCAGACTTGGCGCCGTTTACCACCATCTGCCATAAACGATTCGGCTCTCGCAGTAGCTGTGGTTCAATTATCAATCCAAGTACCGAAGCAGCGATAACCGCCCAAAAACCCGCCAAGGCCGGACTGCTACCATTAATCATCAGCACTACAATCAAACCTAAAGGAATCACAAACGGCAGACACTTTAGTTTCTCTTGTGTCGTCAGTGGTATCGTGGCTTCATCTTTCTTTGAGCTCATACCCAAGCGGTTTGCCTCACAAGAGATAAAAGCGAATAGGCTAGCGTAATAGAAAAACGCTGGGATTAGCGCAGCTAAACAGATATTAAGATAGGAAATCCCTGTAACATCAGCCATGATGAAGGCCACTGCGCCCATAATAGGAGGCATTAGCTGCCCGCCACTGGAAGCAACCGCTTCAACAGCGCCCGCAAAACTGGCAGAGAAGCCACGTTTCTTGATCATCGGAATAGTAATAACCCCAGTTCCTACAACATTGGCAACCGCACTTCCGGAAATTGTGCCAAACAAGCCACTTGCTAGTACCGCAGCATGGGCATCACCACCGGCAAAGCGGCGCGTCAGGCCAAATGCCAGTTTTAACAGCACATCACCTACACCCAATGCTTCTAGTAATGCACCAAATAAAATAAAAATCAGAATCGTCGAGGTAACAACGGCGATCGGCCTGCCAAATACCCCATCGAAGCTATACCAAACAGTGATCAATAGCTCATTGATATCGATACCTGTATGCCCGACCGCACTCGGTAAAAAATTGCCATAAAGTGCATAAGCAAACACAATCGCACAGACGATAACTAGTGGTGTCCCAACAACCCTGCGAACTAACTCCGCAAGCGCCGTTAAACCGATCAATGCATAGATAATGTCTATGTTTTCCAGTTCGTACAGCCCGCTCTCTAGCTCCTCTGCCACCCAGAAGTAGCGGTAAGTCGCTGCTGCGATGCCGGCGATTAATATTAAATCAAAGAGGCGTCCATACCAGGATCGCTGACTCGCAATACACTTGGCATAGAGAAGAATGACGGATGCAAGACAAAAGGTACCTACACGTATAAGGGTATCATCATAGATACCCCATCCTGCGGTATAAACTACAGAACTTACCATGACAATAAAAAGTGGAGCCGCTATCCATTTGCCAACCCCTCCTTTTATATCGAAAAAATTTTTAGAAAACATAGTTCTACCCTGTTTTATTATTCTTAGAAGTCATAAATTACTTAGTCATTAATAGCGCTTACCACAACCCAAACAGGTAGCCCCTGGAGTGGGCTTTCCCAGTTTGTTGCGCAACCGTTTCATTACTTACGGTGGTTCGGATTTTCCGGTGACGATACCAATCGTAGAGCGCTGCTTCCATTTCTACGCAGACGTCTTTATGACTCTCTTTTTCCGCTAAATCGATCTGCTCCTGAGGATCATTTTTCAGGTCGAATAATTGCGGACGAAAGTGTTCATAATGAATATATTTCCAACGTTCATCTGTGATCATGACTGCACGTGTCTGATCTGGAGCTAACGCCAATTCATTGCGCGCTTCGCGCCACGCATAATCAGCCTCACTAATCGCATAGCGGCGCCACTTAGTCTTGTCTGACTGGCCGTTAATCACAGGTATTAACGAACGCCCTTCCAAGATGTGCGAACAGGGTTCGGCACCAGAAATATCAAGAAAGGTCGGTAGCAGATCGATAGCTTCAATCAGGCGATCATCATTCACCCCGCGAGAGCTCTCAGCAGTGCTTCTAGGGTCGTGGATAATCATCGGAATACGCGCACTCGCTTCATGGAAGAGCTCTTTTTCACCCAACCAATGATCGCCCAGATAGTCACCGTGATCTGCTGTAAAGACCACTACAGTGTTGTCGTATTCTCCGATTTCTTTAAGGTAATCAAATAAGCGCTTCAGATGGGTATCCAACTGAGTTATTAGTCCCATGTAAACTGGGATAACGTTTTCGCGCACTTCCTGACGGGAAAAATTAACGGATTCATGATGGGTCATGAATGCTTCAATCACCGGATGTAAATTATCTTTTTCTGCTGTTGTAGCGTTACAAGCCAGCACATCATCAGCGGAGTACATATTATGGTAGGGTGCCGGAGCTATATAAGGCCAATGAGGTTTAATGTAACTCAGGTGCAAACACCAGGGCTCATCCTTGGTCTCACGAATAAAGTCTATCGCGCGGTTAGTCGTGTAAGCCGTTTCAGAGTGCTCCTCTTTTACACGCGCAGATAAATGACTGTTTCGCATATACCAGCCACTTTGCACATCGCCGTTCTCATCCTGTCCTGAATTAGCATATTCATGCCATGGATTATCTCCCAGATAACCCTGCTCTCGTAAATAGCAATTATAAGCGAGATCCGGTGACACGCTCTGGTCGGGGTGAAGTCCGTCATCACGTTCGAACGGCTCAAATCCACATTGGCTGACCAATACTCCCCGAGAGGACTCGGGATCTATACCAAGACGCGCCATACCTTCGGCATCTTTCTTCATATGGGTTTTACCTACAAGTCCAACACGATAGCCCTGTGGACGAAGATAATCCCCGATGGTTTTTTCCGACAATTTTAAAGGTACATTATTGTAGGTTGCGCCATGAGAGCTGGCGTAACGGCCGGTATAAAACGACATTCGAGAAGGCCCGCAAACGGGCGCTTGCGTATAAGCACGAGTAAAATTAATACCCTTTGTTGCAAGCTCATCAATGGTTGGGGTTTTTATTGTCGGATGACCGTTACAGCCTAAATAATCAGCTCTTAGTTGATCCGCCATGATAAAAAGAATATTGGGTTTGCTTGGCATAATATAAAAACACCTTTCTTATTAGGTTACAGATCTTCCAGCCAGCGCATTCGGTTTTATTAACAGGCATGTCAAACTAAGCGAAGGACTGAAATATAATCAGACTATATATAAACTTGATATAAGGAGAACTTTGCATTTCACTCAGTGAAACGGAGGCAATAGCATTTGACGCAGAGAGTTAAGGATCTAGATTTTTTTCATTCGCTTGGCTAGCTGGACAGCGCCGGCGCGCAGGCTAGGGTATAAATGATTGACAATTTCATCTTGACCTACAGCTCCCTGCGGCCAGGCAACTGATAATGTCGCTGTTACATTTTCTTGGTCAAACACAGGAACAGCAATCGCCTCAATGTATTGTCCACTATTAGAAACAGTACCAAAGAAGGCAGGCTCTCGCTGCCCATAGCCCTGGTCTTTAGTTTGTTGCAATAACTTGTTTAACCAAATCTGATCATGAGCTAACTTCCCTTCTTTACCTCCAGCAGATTTAAGACCTGAAATTATCTCTTGCATCTCGTCGCTTGGACAAAAAGCAAGATAAGCTCGACCAATGCCCGAATAAAGAAAGGGAGGGCGTACCCCTAAAACCTCTCTGTTAAGGCTAAAGGCAGCCAGAGGTCGGGTAGTTTCTATAATTTTCATCGCCAGGCCATCTCGCTTAGAGATATCTACAGGCCAAGGAATCTCGCCCTGTAACTTTTGTATAATTGGCGTAGCCAGCTCCACTATAGAATCTGAAGAATCGATATTGCTGGTAATCGTCTGCAGGGTATACGACAGCCGATACTTCGAATCACCTAATGCTCTATATACCCAACCAGACTCCTGCAAGGTTTTTAGAATCCGCAACAACGTTGCTTTATTGATAGAGGTTTGGTGATGTAGGTTTGCCAACGTAGTAGGCGATTTAACCCGCAGCACATCCAGTACCAACATAGCCCGAGATACAGCATCAATTGATTTGACCATATGTTTGCATCTCCTTTTTGCCGCAGTGAGTTCAATCAGCGTCAGTAGTAGGTACTTTATCTATAAACCTAATGGAGCAACTTCAATAATTGCCTAATTAGATCATAATGTTCACCATGCAGCGAATAAGCCGCATAGGCTCTCATTTCAATTAACGGAGCATCTGTTACAGGATAAAGCCTTCCCTCTTTAATAAAAGAGACAACCACTGCTTCCGGCAGGTAAGCAGCCCCTCCGCAACTGAGCATCAATTCCAAGGCAATTCGACCACTGTTTACTCGAACGGGTGCCAGTGGGCGTTGTGGAAATAACTTTTCGTGTTGCCGGTTAAAAGCCGTTCCCCATTCCACTCTTACGTACCCTTTTGCAACGGCTTCATCCGGCAACTGATTGCCACAACTGGATACCAGCTGGAGTTTTACACTTTTTACTTCTTCCACTCTAAAGTCAGCCAGCTTTGGTTGTTCATACATGAACCCAATATCAATTAGGCCACGATCAAGCTTCTCAACAACCCGTAATGGTGTACTTTCTTCAGCCCTTAGCCCCACATTTGGCATCTGACTGTAAATATTACTCAGCCATTCTTGAAGAAAAATATCCCACAAGCTTGATACACCAGCAATAACCAGACGCTTATTCAGGCTTGCATTTAAGGCAATATCTTCGTATGCCCGCTCCCATGCATCAATAATAAATCGAGCATGGCGTTCCATACGCTCACCCTCAGGTGTTAGGCCTATTTCGTGATGGCTACGAATAAACAACGACAGCCCTAACTGCTGCTCCATCTGTTTGATGCGAGCACTCACTGTAGATGGCGCGACACATAGGTTATCAGACGCCTTGCCAAAATTTCGGGTGCGCGTAACTTCAAGAAAAGTTTTAAGCAGTAAAGTATCCATAATCAATCTTCAGCTTTTTTGTTCATTATAGCCAGTATTTTTCGCTTTTCAGCACACCGGATATTTATTAGTGTTTGCCTCTGCCATGTGGGTGTTCCAATCACGCCTGTAATCGTCAGCTTATAAGTCAAACAATTTAAACCGCCGGTTTTAAAGCAAACGGGCACTTTAGAGAATTACAATGAACCGATGGATACTGCAGCTGCTACCGTTTCTTGTTTGGGGACGACAATTAAAAATACAGAACATTATTGATGATTTGATGGCCGGTATAACCGGTGCAGTTATCGTCCTACCACAGGGAGTCGCCTATGCGTTTATTGCGGGCCTTCCTCCAGAATACGGACTGTATACCGCAATTATAACCCCTGTTATTGCAGCACTTTTCGGCTCCTCCTTCCACCTGATCTCAGGCCCAACCGCGGCTATCTCTATCGTAGTGATGAGCGTCGCAAGTGGTATAGGAGATCTAAATCTGAGTCAGTATATTGCCGCCGTGTTGACCATCACCCTGCTTGCAGGTCTTATACAACTAGCTCTGGGGCTGCTTAGAATGGGCGCAGTGGTTAACTTTATTTCCCATACAGTAGTGATCGGTTTTACCGCAGGCGCCGCGGTTCTGATTTCCGCCAGCCAACTCAAACACTTATTCGGTGTTACTGTACCCAATGGCCTTTCTTTTACGGAAGGCATGAACCAGTTAATCGGTCAACTTGGAGACACCAACCTATATTCCGTGTCTATCGGCATCCTGACGCTGGTTTCAGCCCTGATTGTCCGAAAGATCAATAAAAAACTACCGCACCTGTTAATCGGTATGTTGATAGGTAGCGTTAGCTGCCTTGTATTGGACGGTGCCAACAATGGCGTATCTCTGGTCGGAGCATTGCCTGGCACGCTTCCTCCGTTTTCAGTGCCTGACCTGTCGGTGGATACCGTTCAATCACTTGTCTCGGGCGCTTTCGCGGTCGCTCTCTTAGGTTTGATCGAAGCCGTTTCCATCGCCCGAGCTATCGCCATACGCTCACACCAACAGATCAATGGCAATCAGGAATTTATTGGCCAGGGGCTTTCCAACATTGTAGGCAGTTTCCTATCCTGTTACCCCGGCTCAGGATCATTCACCCGCTCGGGGGCAAATTATGACGCCGGTGCCAAAACGCCAATGGCCGCTATCTTTGCAGCGGGTATCTTGGCTCTGATTATCGTGACTGTTCCTGGCATAACCACCTACCTGCCATTACCCGCTATGGCTGGGGCTATCCTTTTGATTGCTTGGAACCTAATAGACTTTCACCATATCAAGCAGATTCTGAAAGCAAATAAGAGTGAAGCATCTGTTCTCATGATAACGCTATTATCTACACTGCTTATCGAGCTAGAGTTTGCTATTTATATAGGCGTTTTTATGTCGTTGGCCTTTTACCTTAGACGAACTTCTAAGCCAACAGTCATGGACGTAGCACCCATACAAAATCACACGAAACGATCTATTAAAAACATTAATCGTTACAACCTGGAACAATGCCCGCAGTTAAAAATCATTCGTATCGACGGCTCATTATTCTTTGGTGCTACCGACCATATACAAAGAAAGATTCGTCAATTAACCAACCACACAACCGAAGCCAACTTTATTTTGATCATCGGTAAAGGTGTTAACTTTATTGATGTAGCAGGAGCCGAGATGCTCATTCAGGAAATAAATAGATTAGAGCAAAAGGGAGGAGACATACTCTTTAGCTCATTCAAAGGGACGGTAATGGATGAGCTCGATAGGATTGGTTATCTGGATAAACTAAATAAAAAACGGTTTTATGAATTCCCTGAGTCTGCACTGAGGGAAGGTATCGAAAGATTAAATACGATACGTTGTCAAAACTGTACTGCCAATATATTTCGTGAGTGCCCCAAAGGATAGTGAGTGCATAGCTTTGATGCTTATTGAGCCTTCTTTCACCACCTTCACAGTCACGTTAAGCGGGAAAGCAATAATACACATAATAAATGATTACCTGAGGATGTAGCGTGATATAAATTGAACAGATCCATCACGTCGCATATCGCTGTAATGGCAAAAGAAACCATTGAGTTCTATCCGGATATGCTCAATATGGAATTAAATCTTTAGAAAGCTGCTTAGTTGCGCAGTCTGATATCGAATTCGAATTGCCGGCCACCATTGCTGACTACACCGATTTTTACACCTCGATTCACCATGCCACTAGCGTCGGTAAATTGTTCCGTCCCGATAACCCGTTACTGCCCAATTACAAATGGGTACCGATTGGCTATCACGGTCGTTCATCCTCGATCGGCGTATCTGGCCAGACCTTCCATCGTCCGCTAGGAGAAACCAAAGCGCCTGATGCTGAAGCACCATCGTTAGGCCCCTGTAAACGTTTGGACTATGAGCTTGAGCTGGGGATCTATATAAGATGGGTGATGCCATTGCGTTAGATGATAGTGATGACCACGTATTCGGCTTTTGCCTGTTTAACGATTGGTCTGCGCGTGATCTTCAGGCATGGGAATACCAGCCGTTGGGTCTGTATCATTATCTAACTTCTCTTATTCCTACTGGACCGTCGCGCAGCTGGTGGCGCATCACAGATATAGTAGGCGGTTATTGCTTAACGTACAAAACCGGACCATTGGACCTCAAGCCCCTTTAAAGGTCCTCATTGATATGGTGGGAAAACTAGAGAATTCACGGTTCACTCTTTTATCACAGTAATCGTTCTAAAGGTTAAATTCACTCTGGGTTCACTGACTTTTTTAGTCGGCGGTACGCGATGTAACCAGTGAGTTTGTGTTGTTCCTTTCATGACCAGCAAGCTACCGTGTTGCAGATCAATAGAGAGTGTTTCTTTAGACTGCTTGTGCTTTAAAGAAAACTTGCGCTCGGCACCCAAGCTGAGTGACGCGATCGCGCCGTTACGTTTCAAGTCTTTTTCTGCGTCACTGTGCCACGCCATACCTTCGTTACCGGTCTGATATAAATTGAGTAAACATGAGTTAAATGTCTCTCCTGTCAGCTGTTCAATACGGGCTTTGAGTGCCAATAGCTCTGTGGTCCATGGCAATGCTCGCCGGCTGATCTTCGAGTAGGTGTATTCAAACGGCTGGTCAGCGTACCACGCCACTTTTCTCTGGGTAACAATATGTTTACCAAAAATGACCGCTTCGTCATGCTTCCACTCAATATGTTCCAATAAGCGGCTTAAGTAGTTATCCGCGTCCTGTGGCGGTATTACCGGCCCGTAGTAATTGACGATGCCATCTTTGGGTAAGTAATTTTCAGATGGGTCAATCTGCTCATCAAATAAGTCATAAGATCGGTCATGAAAACCGGTTTTTTTTGACATGACGCTCTAGCTCCCCACAGAAAATTCATTAATCACACTCAAACACAGGCAAATCACTCAACCGAGTGGTGTACTGCGGCGATAAAAACGCACGCTTCATGGCAAACTTTTGCTCGATGCCCTGACCGGCCAAATGGACCGTATTGCGTCCATATTTAGCGTTGATCACGTCCAGGCATTTCATCAGTTCTGCATTATCTTTGCTGGTGTTAAACAGATCTCCCTGATAGTTTTTTGTACTCACCAGATCAACTAAACCTATACCACAACGATAAAACCGAACACCCTCTTTGTGGATCTTATTAATCACGCTGGCAATCGCATTGGCCATCACCCGTGAGTCACTGGTGGGTGTCGTAAAACGATGTAACACAGAACCACGATAATAAGCTTCCTGATCATGTGGTGAGCTACTGGCGAACACCATCATGGCACTGGCAAGCCCCGACTGTCGACGCAGCTTTTGCGCGGCGATACCTGAATGCGTTACCAAAGCGTGCCTGAGCGATTCTTTATCGGTAATACGCTGGCCGAATGAGCGCGTGGAATAGATTTGCTGCTTGGGAGCCCTTACGTCATCCCAGGATAAACGCACACTGCCGTTCAGCTCATGCACGGTATTTTCCACTAACACGCTAAACTGTTTTTTCATCAGCGCGGGCCTGGCTCTGGACAGATCCCATGCCGTATGAATACCGATATCACATAATCGCGCACTTAACCTGCGGCCGATACCCCAGACATCGCCTACCGCCATCTGCTTAAGAATCTGCCGACGCGCCTGCTCATTATCAATAACAGCAACGCCGCGATAGCCCTCTATTTTTTTAGCGGCGTGATTGGCTGCTTTTGCCAGCGTGGGAGTTAATCCCACGCCCACACCAATCGGTAATCGTACCTCTTTCCATACCGTGCGGCGAATAGCCGCGGCATGTGCCTGCCAGCCTTCTGCAGGCACATAGTCAAGCTGAGAGCCCGCACCATAATAGAGAAAGCATTCATCAATTGAATAGATATGAATGTGCGGTGCAAAGCGTTCACAGGTTTCCATCATCCGCTGAGACAGATCCGCATACAGCTCGTAATTAGAACTGCGAATCACAGCCCCCACCGCCGCCAGCTGATCCTTTACCTGAAAGTAAGGAACAAACTTTTTTCCTACGCCCATACGTTTAGCAATATGGCAGGCCGCACAAATACAGCCATCATTATTAGTTAAAACGACAACCGGCTTATTTCTGATCGAAGGATCAAACACCTTCTCGCAGCTGGCATACATTGAATTCACATCACAAAGCGCATACATCAGAACAGTCCGCGTTTCAGTGGCCGGTGAAAGCGTACCGAGCGTGTTACCACACCTTCAATAATAAACTCGTCTCCCTCGCTGAGCTGGTAATCCTTACAGCCAGGTGAAGACGATACCAGGCGTTTCTGTTTTATATCAGCAATCTTGCAGACAAACCCGCCATTTAAGGTTGCCACAATGACATCACCGTTAATGACAGTTTCTGCACGTGACACCACAAGGATATCATTTGGGAAGATACCCACGCCTTTCATAGACGTGCCCTCGACAAAACCCAGATAGGTCGCTGCCGGATCATCAATCAAAATCTGATCAAGGGTAAGCCTGAGTTCGGTATATTCGGCCGCGGGTGATTCAAAACCTGTGATGCCCGCACAAGCTCTAAGAGGAATAAAAGGGAGCATAATAAAAAAAGCCTATACTGTATGTATGAACAGTATAAGCTTAATTATTTTTCTATCAAGTGATGGTGGATCTATTATCCACTGTGCTGGTCGTAATCTTTCAGGTAATCCAATTCAACATTGATACCATATTTAAGTGACTCATACCCTTTGTTGTCCCATGGTTCGATCTCATATTTACCGCTGTTTATGATCTCTTGTACCCAAGGTGTGTAACGCTTACTGGCTACCGGCACATCATCGTTTGGATCGTCTGGTTTACCTATTTGTATCGGGCATTTCTGACCTATTCGCTCCAATACGCTGGCATGGATAATGGGTTTTCCATGTTTGTCATCATCCCAGAAAATTTCTCTGCTGATCTGATTGAATAAGAATTTGTCTGTGCGTGTCATGCGTGAGTCGTGGATCACTTCTTCTACATCTTGATTAAGCGTGACCCAGTTAAACGGATACAGCCTTAGCGGATGCGCGAGTACCTTATCGTCGGTGGCTCTGTCTATCATCCAGCACAAAGGAATATCAGAAACGCCACTTTGCTTATAACCACCACCTACATCGGTATGCACACCGCTGAACCATACTTGCTTAACGGTTTGTTTGCGGTCTCTGCCTTTCTGCGCACTGGTGTCGCCGTCTCGTGGATCTGTCATTACGTTTCCAAGAATCGACTGACCATTTTTCATAGTTTGCCAAGGCAGTAATTCAAAAGCGTCGCGCTCCTCATCAATCGACATGGCGTGATAGGCGTGCTGGACGCGGGCGCTGAGCTTGAAGTCATGAAAGGAGTTTTTGAAATAAGGTATTTTATCAAAGAAAGCGTTGACCGCTTTAACCGGTACGCCCAGTGCTGCCGCGGTGTCCCACACACCCAGAAAATCGATATTGCAAAACGTCGTATTGTTACGTTCGATAAACGTCCGTGCTGCCTCTTTGCGCTCGTCAGGATCAGAAATACTGTAAATATCCTTGTAGGCCTTATGAGCTAACTCGGGCCGTGAATGCCAAACAGTGAGATAAAGCCGGAAAGGCTGCGTACTGTGGCTGCACCACGGCTGAAGCCAAAAAGAAACAAACGATCACCCCATTGATAATTATCAGAGATAAATTGATAACAATCTAAGACGTTTTTATCAAACCCGGCACCCAGAGCATTGCCTGTTATTTTCCTGACACCGGTACCTAATCCACGGTCATAAAATGCAATTTGCGCGTTGGTACGGTTTTCAATCATGTTAAATAATTTGTATACATTGGTGTTGTGTTTTTTTTCCTCCCTCCTGGCCCGTTCCATCTGAAAAAATCACAATGTTCTTGCCGGTTCCCGCTGCGCTATTTTCTGACATCGACTTTCTCCGAATCTTATTTTTATTATGTGGCGAGTAATCGATTGACCATTAACCAATGATGCTAATGTTTACAGCGTCTTCGAATATTCCCCAGCTCATGATCGTTTCCCTGTAAAAGAGTATCCGCCCATGAGTAACACCTTTAAGAGAGGGTAGCCAGGCGTTTATGCTTTACTCACCCAAGACAAACTCTTGATGAGTATCTAGCCACAGCGGGTATTTGAACATGGCTTGCGCATAGAGCCTGCTTTGCAACTGATTGTTTAGCCAGTGCTGTAGGTGAGTATAAGGGCCGTTTAAATATAGCTGTCGATTCACTGTAGAGAACTGCCTGACAAAAGGCAGTAACGCATAATCAAGCAGGCTCGGGGTGGCACCCATAAAAAACTCGTGTTGCGCTAAGCGCTGCTCCAGACGCTGAATAAACGGTTCACATGCCAGGCGATATTGCTCTTCGGTATCTTCGTGGAAACGCTTGGCGTGTTTGTATTGTTCCAGGCTGGGCTTAAACTGCTTGTCATTTTCTTCAATGATTTTCAGCATCTCTGGCAAAGCATCCGGATACTGAGAACGGAGTAAATCCTGCGGATCGTTGCGCTTCAGCGCCCATAACATAATATCTAAGCTTTCATCTATAATGCTTTGATTATTAAGACTTAAATAAGAATTTTCGGCACCATAGCCGGCTTCAGTTTCGGTTTCGAGGACTAAAACAGGCACTGTGCCTTTAGGTGATACCGCCAGCATTTCCGCTGGTTTATTCTTCATCACGATAGGCCGCAGCATGACGCGTTGCCGGGCTAATAATATCGCCAATCTTGCACGCATCGCGTACGGACAGTTCTGTAATGAGTACAAAATTGGCAATGCCATAACTATCTCAAAAGCCCTTCATAGCACTCCGCAAGCATGCGCCTTACAAGCCCTGGCTATATTGTGCGTTGGTGGATACCGTAATCATACTGCTCAACTGCTGCTGTGCTTGCTGATCACCCTTTAAGAAGTTCTCAAAGTGCGTTACTAACTGCGCTTTGTCCTGCTCCGCTTTAGAACCCGCACCAATATTTGTCAGATCGATAAAGAACTCATCAAACTGGTCAGCCAAATCATTGACGATGTCAAAGTTCAAGAACTGCTCGTCGTTATAGATGCTGGGGTAACCGCCCTTCTGCTTATCAATGGAAAAAGAAATACCCTTCACATTGGTAATCGTGGTGGCTTTTTCGCACTTAAGCATACAGCCATCTTCGATACTGGGCTTTTTACAACCAACGGTTTGCTGGAAGAAACACTGACGACTGGTCATCATCAGAATCGGGTGATAAATGCTGTAAAGCATTTTGAAGTTATCCGGGCGTGCAATGTTTTTGATTTGCATGCGGTTAATTTCGTTAGAAATAAATGCCCCGGCACAGTTCAACTCTTCTTTTAAGGTTAATAATGCATAAGAGTTAGTTGTATTTAAGAACGGACCAGCTATCCACTCGATGCCCATTTCAAAAGCTTTGTAGGCAACGCCGGTATTATTGCTGACAATACGCGACGGACGAACCTGTTCGAGTAGTCGCACAGACTCGTCATAATCTTTACCAATGAGTACCGCTGGAAACCACGGAATCAGGCGAGGATTGTTGAGGAAAATATCGATGTGTTTGTTACAGTCTTTTTTCCAGCTTTCCGGCAATTTAAAATACACATCAGCGTCTGTCAGATCACACAAGTGCATATCTTTTACATCAGCAATTAATATCGACATGCCCGGCTTGCTGGTGGTTTTTTTATGACTCGGTAACGGCGCTACATCAACGTGCGGAATGATCTCGACTGAATTGTTAAGCAACAAGGCTGCCTGGTTTTTCAAGCGTGTCAGCTCTTTGAACGGTAAACTGACATCATCACTCAAGCCACTACAGTCAAAAGATTGAATAGTGTAATCGCTGCTGGCAAAGTTTTTAAAGCGCTTTTCCAATACTGTCTGATCAATAGGTAACTGAGTCACGGCAGCCAGCTGCGATTCTGTGTGCAGCGTATAGACTTTGTCGTTGTCACCAATGGTCATGGTTAGACACAAAGGCTCATTCAGCTTACCGGTAAACGCTAATGCCAAGGGTTGCCTTGCGATACTCAGGTATTTGATTTTTTCAGCCAGTTCAACGCCAAGATCATTTCTCTGGGCGTAAAGTTCCTCTCTCGCTTCCTGGACTTGAACCACAGAAATGGCATTACTTTTTTCAACCGCGTGGTGAACACTGTAATCACGAGGATTGTCGATAAACATATCCTTAGTGAGATTGCCTTGTAAAAATGAGTTGGTAAAGTCGCGGTTAAAAACGCGGTGCAAATTAGAATCGTCTGCTAAAAGCTTACCCGTCTCGACAAATTGGTCGACCTGCTTGCGCCAGGTATCGACCACGGTATACACGTAGTGTGCGCCTTTAATGCGACCTTCTATCTTCAATGAGTCGACCTGCGCATCGACTAACTGCGGCAGATCAAAATACGCTGAGTTATCTTTCAAGTTCAGCGGGAAGCGATTACCCGCCGCGGTTATCTCATATTCATCGCGGCACGCCTGGCTGCAACGGCCACGGTTACCCGAGTTACCGACACTCACTGAGCTGGAATAGCATTGGCCTGAGAAAGCGATGCATAATGAACCATGAACAAACACTTCTGTGAGTACGTTGTGCTCGTGCGCCACAGCCGTTAAAGACTTGATTTCAGCAAGGTTCAACTCGCGAGATAAATTAACACGTGATGCGCCGATTTTTGCCAGGAACAGAATTTGTCCTTCGTTATGCGTCGTCACCTGCGTTGAAGCATGAATATCGAGCGTTGGAAAATGTTTCTTAACGAGGTTAAAAACCCCCAAATCCTGCACTATGATACCGTCAATGCCTGAGTTAACCAGCTTATTCAGCAGCTTGATCATTCCCGGTATTTCATGCTCAAGGATGACGACGTTTAAGGTCAAAAACACTTCGCAATCGTATTTATGCGCTAAGCGTAAGATGCCTGTTAAGTCTTCAAAAGAAAGGTTAGTTGCCCGGTTTCGGGCGTTAAAGGTATCTAAGCCACAATAAACGGCGTTGGCGCCGGCAATAACGGCAGCTTTAATGGCTTCAACATCCCCACCGGGTGCTAATAATTCAATCTTTCTACTCATGTGGCAAACTCACTTAATTCTGAAAACAACGCGACAGGCGGGGTAACCCGAAATTTTAACGGGAACGCGTGAGTAATGCTATGGACAGACAATAAGAGATCCGCTTATTTGTATAAGATATTACCTGCTGCGCTGTAATTATCATGTAGGATCCCGAAAACCAAGATCTGTATAAAACATCCTATAGCGATCAAAAGCTATTACGAATAACAATTAATACATAAGATAACGCACCAAAGTAATGCACCAAAGTAATGCACCAGCCCCATGTTAATGCAGGCAGATATGGGCGAAATCACACTTGCTGGTCTAAAGCCCAATTGAATTATTGAAAGACTAATAAGAAACAATGAAATTGTTACTTTCACCGCCTTTATGTATTCTGGCAAGTTTTTTGCATTTAATTTTAAAAATTAATGCAAAAATTTAGTATCAGGGGAAAGTGAATGAGTGGTAATGAATCGCGTTTAAAGGCAATTTATGAAATTACTAACACCGCGCCTATTGAAGCAAAAATGACGGAGCCTTTGAACAAAATCTGGGCAAGCGATGTTTTTGGTTTGCGTCAGATGGAAGAATCATTATCAAAAGCTGCATTTAAAGCTATCAAAAAAACAGTAGAAACAGGTGCCGAGTTAGATTCTGCAACAGCCGATGTGGTTGCAGCAGCGATGAAAGACTGGGCGATGTCTAAGGGCGCTAAATTCTTCTCTCACATTTTTTACCCTATGACCAACGCCACTGCGGAAAAACATGATGGCTTTATCGTCACAAATTCCGACGGCGCAGCTATTACCGAATTTACTGGCAGCCTGCTAATCAAAGGTGAACCAGATGGGTCATCATTCCCAAATGGCAGCTTGAGGATGACCAATGCCGCCCGTGGTTATACTGCCTGGGATCCAACCAGCCCAGCTTATATCATGCACACAGCAAATGGGGCTGTGCTGACTATTCCTAGTGTATTTATTTCCTGGACGGGTGAAGCACTCGATAAAAAAATACCGTTGTTACGCTCTAATGCCGCGATGAATGCCGCCGCGCAGAAAGTATTGTCTTTAATGGGCGAAACTGACATTGCAACACTTAACTCAAGCTGTGGTGCTGAGCAGGAATACTTTTTAATAGATGAAAACTTTGCCAATGCCCGTCCGGACTTACTGTTAACCGGCAGAACATTATTTGGTGCCCCATCACCTAAAGGTCAGCAATTTGATGATCACTACTTTGGTGCCATCCCAGAGCGTGTTCAGGTATTCATGCAGGATTTCGAAGATAAGCTATACCGACTCGGCATCCCTGCTAAAACACACCATAACGAAGTAGCACCAGGGCAATTTGAAATTGCACCCTACTTCGAATCAGCTAACATAGCAGCTGACCATCAGCAGCTGTTGATGACCGTTCTGAAAAACACCGCTAAAAAACATGGATTTCTTTGCCTGTTACATGAAAAACCTTTCGCTGGCGTCAATGGCTCAGGTAAGCATGTTAACTGGTCAGTGGGTAATAGCACACAAGGTAACCTGCTGGACCCTGGCAACACACCAAATGAAAACCTGGACTTCCTATTGTTCTGTGGCGCAGTTATCCGCGGTGTTCATAAGTTTGGCCCATTGCTGCGTGCTGTTATCGCTACAGCATCGAACGATCATCGTCTGGGTGCGAACGAAGCACCTCCGGCAATTCTTTCTGTGTATCTTGGCGACCAGCTTGAAAAAGTATTTAATGATATTAAAACAGGTGCCCTTCACGTTCCTAGCGACGGTGGCACTATGGATTTGGGCTTGTCACAAATTCTTAAATTCAAGCGTGATCCGGGCGATCGTAACCGTACATCACCTTTTGCATTTACGGGTAATCGCTTTGAATTCCGTGCGGTAGGCTCACAACAATCCGTATCGGGTCCGCTAATAGCGATGAACACCATGCTGGCTGATTCGCTGGAATGGATTGCTGCAAAACTAAAAGCTGAACTGGATGGCGGTGCAGAAACTCCGGCAGCTGTATTTGCGGTCATAAAAGAAATCATGGAATCACACGGCAATGTAGTATTTGGTGGGGATGGTTATTCTGCTGAATGGCATAAAATGGCTGCTGAAGAACGTGGTTTGAAAAACCTGCCGACATCAGCTGAAGCGCTTCCTGTCCTTAAATCACCGGAGGTTGTTGAATTATTCTCCAGCACTGGTGTTTTATCGCCTGTAGAACTGGCCAGTCGCTTTGAGGTGTATGCCGAACAATACGTTTTAGCGATTGAAGTTGAAGCTAAACTTGTTGTCGAAATGGCAACAACGATGATTTATCCAGCCGCTGTGAGCTATCTATCGACGTTGGGTTCTGTTAATGCAAAACTGATAAACTCACCTGCGGATGCTGTCACTAATGCAGCTAATGCAATGATGGCATCGGTTGATAAATTAACCACAGCCATAGAAAAAGAAGAGTTTAATTCTACAGAAGCACATCTGAGCTTTTTAGCAGGGGATGTTTGCGGTCTGATGCTTGAAGTGCGTGCTGCTGCGGATGCACTTGAAGGTCTTGTTCCGGATAGTGTGTGGCCATTACCGAAATATCGTGAAATGTTATTCATTAAATAATGACGTAACGCGCCTCTGGATCACAGGGGCATTCTCTACCCTTGCAACACGGTGAGCCTGATAATTCAGGCCACCATGTTTTTCGTTTTAAGAGCCTGAGTTAAAAACTTCTGATCAGGCTGCCCGGAAAAAAACTAACCTTTAGTCTTGGCATTATCGTCACTTTTTTGCTCAGGTACATTCGTTTGCAAATCCGAAATTTTTGGTTCACGGCGGCGTCGGGTTTTAGCCGGCACCATTCCACGCATGGATTCAAGCTTACCAAAACACAGCAACTTGTCGTTTGATTCCAGAATGCGATCTTCACGCGGATTTGGGATACTTTTAGCGCCTCGGTATAAGGTAAGGATATTGATATCCTGTTCGCGTAAATTGGTTTCTTTTATACTTTTTCCAACAAACTTTGAGCCTTCAGGAATAAAGATTTCACTGACACCGTAACCTTTGCTGACCGTGAGTCTCTGTCGCACATCTATTTCAGGGAAGTCCACTTGGGCTGCTATATAATCAATAACGGCACCGGCAACATCCAGCCCTGTGCAGGTTTCAATTCCTTCCAACCCCGGCGATGAATTAACTTCCATTATTTGAGGGCCGGTTTTACTTTCAAGCATATCCACACCGGCAACACGCAGCCCGAGGATTTGAGCCGCTCTTACGGCTGTTTCTATATATTCTGGTGAAAGCTCTACGGCTTCGGCTACCCCACCGCGATGGACGTTGCTGCGAAACTCCTGGCCTTGGGCGACGCGCCGCATCGCAGCGACTACCCGGTCACCGACGACAAATGCTCTTATGTCTTTACCTTTACTTTCTGCCACAAACTTCTGAATTAAAACGTTTTGTTTCTGGCTTTGTAATAGCTCGATAATCGATTCAGCGGCGGTCTCTGTTTCCGCCAGAAGCACACCAATACCCTGAGTCCCTTCAATTAATTTGATAATAACAGGGGCACCACCAACGCGTTTAATCGCGGGTAACACGTCTTGTTTATCACGCACAAAGGTGGTTCGTGGGATGCCGATATGATGTCGGCTGAGTATTTGCAAACTTCGGAGTTTATCGCGTGAATTACTGATTCCGTGCGATGTATTCGCACAAAACACATCCATTTCCTGAAACTGCCGGACGACAGCGGTACCAAAATACGTTATCGACGCACCAATACGTGGCAAAACAGCATCGTAATGGCTTAAGGGCTTCTGCCGAAAATAAAGATCGGGGACACCTCTCTGAAGATCAATAGAAAACTTGAGTGTATTTAATACCTTAACGTCGTGGCCACGCTGAAGAGCGGCCTCTTTAAGGCGCATCGTACTGTATGATTTTGGTCCGCAAGATAGGATCGCGAGTTTCATGTTTATTGCTCCGGTAATTGTCCGTATAACGCTACATAATTAGAGAGTCATGCCCAATATTCGTTCATTAGTCGCTTTTATTCATACGGATTCATTTTCATTCGATACGAGGAAATCATGACTCGGATCAACCAGTATTCGATCCTTCATCGCCTCTCGCCCTAACAGCATTAAATACGTCATTGTTGAACGATCGGTTAGCGTTAGTTGAATCGGCCAACTATCCTGCCCAATTTTAATGGTCGTGTTAATCACCACTCTTTTTTCTTTATCGGCGGATGAGCTTTTCACGACTTTTTTAGCTTGCAATGGTGCGGTAGTCGTCACTATCTTTTTGACATTATGAATATCAGGATGGATATCAAACCGGACCCAGCGCTTTTTCTCTTTTACAAATTCTTCAATATTATCGACGTGTAATGATGAGGT
>NZ_JBFIIH010000037.1:0-29949 GCF_041601355.1 Neptunomonas sp. | reverse complement strand
TTGATTACCACGGGATTCGGGCCCCTTATTTTATTACAACCCAATCTGCGTTAGATAATATGAAACCCGAACTGAAGGAGCTATACGATGCTATCCATGCCAGAATTTGTGCTGAATATGCATCTTATTGTACGCCTGAAGTGGTTTAGGTTGTCGCTGATACTATTCGTATTCTGATACAGGGAAACTTACATTTTCTGCTTTAATAAGCTACTCGATCATTGCGCCTTTGTTGTAATTGATCTTTTTTATCAGGGGGGTGAGAAAAATTAAAGCAGCACCGAGTACATTTAAGATCAAATCTGATATTGATCCATATCTGCCCGGAACTTGAGTTTGGTGTAATTCGTCAAAAATACCATAAAGTATAGAAAGAAAAAATGCTGTAAATAAGTTTAGGTAATTGCTTTTCATATGTTTTTTTAAGGCATACGTCCATGTTAAAGCTAGCCCAAAAAATAGAGGTATGTGTAGTAAGTTCTGTACGTTTGGTGTGATCCATATAAGCGATTGCTCTAGCAAAGTATCAGGGGTTGTTTTATCGCCAGGAACTGATGAAAGTATAAAGATCAACCCCATGTAGGCAATGGGAGTAATTAATTTGATCATTGTCAGGATGTTCCGTCCAGTGGCACGAGTGTGATGAGTGATCTGAAAAGTAAGAATTTATGATTGATAACACCATAACATTCGTATGTTTGCATTAATGGTGATGCGGCATCGTCACTATTTGTCGATAAACGAACCATTATATGTAATGTATCATTACTTTTAAGGTAAGTGAGCTGGTTCCGATCAATACTTATTTTGTGTGATGTATAAACCATTGGGTTGCGCTTGAAGTCTAACTTTTCTTTAATGGCTTTTTCCAAAAGGGCGCATGAGATCAGTGCGCAAGGGAAGATTTCGGGGAAGTCCGCTTTTCCTTCTATTTCGTCAAAAAATTCAGACTGTTCAACGAGACTGCCTGATAAAAAATTTTTCGCGTTACTGGTATTCATAAACTTCCGTTTGATAAAAAATCCTGTGTCGCCTAAAAACGCCCTATCGGCTGCGTGCTTAAGTGTATCCAATTCAGGGAGGTCCGGCTCGGCCAGAAACAAAGGGTGTTTTGATTCTTTTTTGTAACCCATTACGCTGAGTTTTCCGCCAGATTTGATGCTCACCCTATTGCTCAGGACAGGATTGTCATCATTTTCGGAAAATAAGCTTTTATTTACTTTGATATCCATCTCTTGGTCGGGCTTTACTGGGTTGGTAAATAACAATTGATAGTTGCTGTATTGAAGATTGTGCTGCTTGATTAGCTTTTCTTCGTGATTTGTAACTCTGAGTTCTCGGATCGTTCCTTCAATAAACGCTTCGAGTTGAAAGCCTAATGCAATAGGTCCATTGAAAGGATTTTGATAGATCTGATTCCATTTTTTCTTGTCGTGAAAAAGATTGAAATCATCAGTAGAGTTTCGTGCGATATCTATATGTAATGAGCTAAAGGTGCAGGTTTTTCGTGTTGGTAGCATCTGGCTGTCCTTCTGGGCCCACCTTATCAGGTGGCAACATCATGATAAGGTAAATGTAGTCTATACATGAAAAAATGCTGCTTTTGATGTATCTTTGCAATTCAGCTTTAGGTCATTTTGAGGTGGTAATGTAGATTTCTTTCGTAATATTTGATCTATACTTATAATCTGTAATGTTGAGTTTTATTTCACAGTGAAATAATGCTGATTTCAAGTCCGCCGTCGTTAATTAGGAAAGTTGTTCATGGATAAAGTTAATGCTCGTTATGATTCGACTCCTGAGAAGAAGGACTCAAAAGCGTCTACTCAACGAGTAAAGCTACACTTTGGTCATGGGAAATTCAGGGTTTTTGGACATTATGTGCATGCTCAGTTCTTATTGTTAGCTGTGTTTGAATTCATAATGGTGGCGTTGATTAGCTATATGGTTCATCTGGCCTTCGTTGTTATCGAGCAGCCGGCTATGGCCTATGTCGCAAGCATATTGTTACCGGCTGTGCTGTTGTCATTCAGCTTAGCGGCTATGGGATTATACGATACCCGGCAAAGACAATGTTTGGTGGGTGTGCTATCTCGATTGATTGTGGCGATTATTTTTGGGATTTCAATAACTATCGGTATCAATTATTTCTTTCCTCATACCTATGGTGGATATGCTGTATTGCCTGTCACTGCCTTGTCATCACTTGCGGGGTTAATGTTAATCAGAGCTTTATTTTATGGGTTTGTTGATGGGAAGCTGTTACAGCGTCGTATATTGGTATTAGGCGCAGGGGAAAGGGCTTCATATATCGATAAACTGCGCCGTAAAGCAGATATGAGAGGCGTTGATTTATTCGGGTTTATACCTCTGGATGCCGCGGAGAAAAGTCGTGTTTCTAAAAGCCGTCTTGTTTTTTCAAATGGCTGTATACGTGACTTTGCGATGAAGCATGATATTGATGAGATCGTTATCGCATTAGATGATCGACGATTGAAACTGCCTATTAAGGAACTGCTCGATTGCAGGATGAGTGGTATTGATGTTATTGATATGCTGGATTTTTTTGAGAGAGAGAGAGGACTGATCCAGTTAGATTTACTGCAGCCTGGCTGGTTGATTTTCGCGAAAGGTTTTTCGCCTGATATGTTTCGCGCGTTTAAAAAGCGTACGGTCGATATTGTAGTAAGTTTGGTGTTATTGGTGATTTTTTCTCCCTTGATGCTGTTGACTGCGCTTGCCATTTTTATTGAAAGTCTGGGGCGTGGTGGAGTTTTGTATCGACAGCAGCGTGTTGGACGAAACGGTTGTCCGTTTGATGTTATTAAGTTCAGAAGCATGCGAACAGATGCTGAAGCGGACGGTAAGGCGCAATGGGCTCAGAAGAATGATGCCAGAGTAACAAGGGTCGGTAGTTTTATTCGAAAGTACCGGTTGGATGAGTTGCCTCAGTTATGGAACGTATTATCAGGTGATATGAGCCTTGTTGGTCCTCGCCCAGAGCGGCCTGAGTTCGTATCCAGGTTAAATCATTTGAATGAGTTGTACGATGAGAGGCATCGCTTAAGCCCGGGTGTAACGGGGTGGGCTCAGCTTTGTTACCCCTATGGCGCTTCGGATGAAGATTCAATACAGAAGCTTCAATATGACCTTTATTATATAAAAAATCACAGTATCTTTCTGGATATGTATATTCTTATCCAAACAGTTGAAGTGGTTCTGTTTAAGAAAGGTGCGCGCTAAGAAGTAGATTCTGATGGGTTCAGGTCGCACAGAATAATAAACAGGGGCTTAGTTAGCCCCTTTTTTTAATGTGTGTTTCGTCTCGTCTGGTGGCTAAGCCTGGGCCTGAGTTTAGTCTGTTTTAGGGTGTAGGTTATACTTATCCAGCATACTGTAAAGTGTTGGTCTGGTTATGCCGAGTGCTTTCGCTGTCTCGGATATGCTGAAATCAGAATGATTGAGCGCTCTTTTAATAGCCTTCTTCTCTGCCTCTTCTCTGATCTGCTTTAAGTTCAATGGTGCGGATTCTGTATCCGTCAGGTCTAACTCCAGGTCTTCCGTTGTTATAAGGGCGTTATCCGCCATGATTACCGCGCGCTTTATGCGGCTTTCAATTTCACGCACATTTCCGGGCCAGCCATAAGACTCAATGGCTGCGATAGCATCAGGATCAAAATTGCGAATGCTTTTTCCATACTCTTTATTAAGTCGATTTAAGAAGGATTTTGCGAGTAAAAGGGCATCGCCTTCCCTGTCTTTTAAAGGTGGGATCTGGATGGTGATTTCACTGATTCTATAATACAGATCTTCCCGGAAGCGGCCTTCTTTAATATGCGCGGTGAGGTCTTGGTGTGTTGCGCAGATTATGCGTACATCAATAGGTATTTCTACTCTTCCGCCAACGCGCTCGATGACTCGTTCCTGAAAGAAACGAAGAAGTTTAGCCTGGAGGTCAAAAGGCAGATCTCCGATTTCATCAAGGAAGAGTGTGCCCCCATTGGCCAGTTCAATTTTGCCTATTGTTTGTTTTGTTGCTCCGGTAAATGCGCCTTTTTCATGACCAAATAACTCGCTTTCGAGTAATGCGTCGGGAATGGCTGCACAATTGATAGCGACAATTTTTTCGTTGGCGCGCGGGCTAAGGTTATGAATTGCTTGGGCAAACCGCTCTTTGCCTGTTCCGCTCGCGCCAAGTAGTAGCGTAGTTATGTCGGAAGGTGCAACTTTTTCAATGGTTCGGCACACTTTGAGCATGGAGGCGCTGGATGCAATAATGCCGTCTAAAGGCATGCTGTGCTGGTTGTTTTGTAGTTGTTTATTTTCTATTTCAAGTTCGTAGACCCGGTAAGCTCTTTCCACTATTAGTGTGAGTATTTCTGGATCAGCAGGCTTTTGATAGAAGTCATAAGCACCAAGGGCGATGGCATTAACCGCATTAGTGCGATCATTGTCTCCGGTGACCACAATGACTTTGCACTCAGGTGTTAGAGAAAGAATTTCTTTTAACGTAGCAAAGCCTTCCGTAACGCCGCCTGGATCAGGAGGAAGGCCCAGATCCAGTAACACGACACCCGGCTGGAGACGTCGCAGTTGTGTAATGGCTTCAGATCTTGTTCCGCATATGGCCACATCAAAACCGTCAAAGCACCAGCGTAACTGGCTTTGCAAACCTTCATCATCTTCAACGATAAGCAAATTCTTTTTTAATCCATTCATTTCTAGTGCCAGTCCTTAACTTACTTTAATTGGGATGCTTTTTGGAATGCGGTCATCTGTTGTCGAGGCATGATGTAAAGGAAGGGTTATGTAGAAAGTTGTACCAATGCCTGGCGAGCTTTTAACCTGGATGTCGCCGCCTAATGAGCGAACAACTTCTCGACTTTCGAATGCGCCTACACCCATTCCAGTAAGACCTTTAGTTGAATCAAAGGGTTTAAATAGTCTGTGTTGTATGAAATTTTCATCCATACCGTTTCCGTTATCTGTGATTTCTATAAGCGCCTCATGAGAAGAGCAGGTTAACTGTACATCTATCCGGCCATCAATGTCAGTAGCTTCTTGTGCATTTTGGATTAGATGGCCAAAAACATTGGCTAGTTGCTCATTGTCTGCAAAGACAAAGGCCTGATTTTCAGGCTCGATATACAATGGAACGGGTAAGTGTTTTTCGTAACGTTTAGAAATTGTTCTCAGTAACAGTTTTAAATCCACAGGCACGGGGGTTGTGCCGCGCATGCCGTTCCGCATTTGCTCCATCAGGCGTGTCATTCTGTTAACAGAGTTGCGGACCGTCAGGATAACATCGTCAACAAATTCTGGCTTATGCTTGTGCTTTTCTGCATTGGAGACAATGAGTGATTGTTGAGCAAGAATGTTTTTCAGGTCATGGACAATATAAGCAGATAGTCGATTGAATGCTTCAAATTGCTGGGCTTGAATGAGGGCCTGGCTGGCTTGGTATTGGGCTAACAAACTGGCTGCTTGTTTTCCGGCGATTTTCAGTAAGTCGCGATCTTCCCAGTTAATGTTCTTTTGAATATCGGAATGTTTTACGAGGACAAAACCGTATACCTCAGCATTAAACAACAAAGGAATCATTAGCCATGCATTAGGGATTTCAATTAGGGAGGAGGGGATAATGAGATCGTCGTATATCCCGGGAGTGAGTCGGTATTCATCAAAATCTATGACCCATTCGGTTCGTTCAAAAAAATCGCCGATGCATTTTAAATGCGCCTGAGGTAGTTCAGGTGGGGCCATCTCCCAATTGGTTAACAGTTGATAGTTCAGGTGTTCGTCCCTTCCCCAGATAATACCTCCTTTGCTTTGGACAAGTGAGCCGATAGCCGCACAAATACGTTCGGGTGTGTCTTGTTCGTGTTCGGAGAGTAGGTGAGTGAATTTTTGCCACTCTTCTCTGTAATCGTATTTGTAACTGAAAAAGTGTTTGCTTAACAAAACGCGTATGCTTGAGCGAATTTTGTCTGAAAATAATAGTATGAAAAGAAGTAGTCCTGCCCCAAAAAGGAAGGTTATTTGTAGTATGGACCCCCATGTGCCTCCGTAATAGCGTATGAAGTACCCGGCAGCTGACATGAGAACAAGATAAATGCCCGCTCCTGTTAGTGTCGCTGTGTGAAATACAACAGTACGTGAGACTTGAATATTGAGTGTCCAACTGGGATTTCTGATGAGTGATGTCATGATCAGAGGGGCGGCAATACCATTAATAATGCCTCGGGCATCCCAAAGCTGGTTATCAAGGTGTTTAAAAAGTAAGGCGTCAGCATACATAAAAAAATCATAGGTAAAAATACTACCTAAACCCAGGCAAAGGTGTTTAAGAAACCAGCGCTGGTCTTTGTTGGAGTTTCTGTAGAGCTGCTCTATGAGGAGAAGGCCCGTGATAGAGAGTAGCATCCAGGCAATTAAAGGAATGTCGCTTGTCGGGACGTCGGCAGGTGTGTTCTGGGTAGCGCTACCTCCCAGGAGTATCATTGCGCTGAGGGTCGCTATGGCTGTTCCCAGAAATAATGGAGAATAAGCAAGTTTTTTGATGAGAGTGTTTTGTTGGGGGCTTTGTTTGGGCGAAATAATTTTGAATATGAAAAAGCACCAAGCCAGATTGCGAATAATTTCAACAATTTGTATGACTTGATTTGGTATGGCAGATGATGAGTATGAAGCGGTTATTAATATAGCCCAGGTAAATGTCGCTATGACGGCGACTTTAATGGGTGTTCCAGAGTTATCGATTTTTGTGGATGAGAATAAAGCAATGCCAGTAACCAGGTAGGCTATAAATGCAAATAAGTAGCTATAAAAGCCGGCATTGTCGAACATAGTGGTGAGTCTCTATGAAGTTTGCTGTATGAGTGCAGTGAGTATCTTACGTAATCGTTGTATGGAAACAAGTCTAGTTAAAGGTACTGCCGATTGTAAGTCCCGAATAGGGGAGAACAAATTTCCAGAAAATTGAGTATGAGTATAATATGAGTACAAGTGGTTCAATTATTGAGTCAGGGAGAGGGCTGGTTAGTGCTACAATACTGATATTGAAGTAATGTTTATTTCAATAGTGGAAATTGATTTGATTGACTGTCGGTTTTTTTTACACTGGTGTTCTTCGGCATCTTATTTAGAATAGCGGATCACTGAAAGTTGCTTAGATATCAGTCAGTACTTTTTTTTGGCGTATTTTTTGCATTGTTTGAATTATATGATATTACGCATGTTTATGCGTTACTTAACAGGTTAAAGTAGGGCTACTCAAATGAAGGATAAAATGGATCGTCCGAAAAATGATGAGCTGCTTACAGAGCAGCAAGAGTCTACTGGTAAAAAAACAACTGGTGTTGATTCGTCACGTCGTCGTTTATTCGGGGCGGGGATAGCGGCGCCCGTCATTCTTAGTATGTCGAGTCGTACGGCTTGGGGGGGCTCGTTATGCGGGCCATCAGCGTTTAATTCAATGACTTTTTCATCTCATGCACCACAAGCTTATGTTGATGATTGCACTGCTCAATCGGGACGGAGTCCAAGTTATTGGTTGGGAATTGTTACGACATCTCCAGCAGAATGGAATTATGGTGATCCTAGTGACGCTTCCCCATTCCTCTTAGGCGCTAATGGGACTATGCTTGATGTGCTGACGATTAATCCCGGCAGTGTAGAGGCGCATGGTATAGCAGCACTACTTAATGCCAATGCATCACTGGCGAGCGGAAATCAGAATCTGTTTGGTCAAAGCTCTTCGGCTACTGCTCAAACGCTGGTTCTTTATTTGTTCCCTGATTTTATTGACGGTAATTCAGTAAATTTACCGGGCACTACTACTTCGGTAAGCTGGGTGGGTGGCTCCTATCCAATGGTGTCATACTTTACCAATTATCTACCATGATGACTTGGTAGATTTTTTGTTGATTTCATACGTTTCTAGTATAGATATGTCTACGGCATTAGTTTCTCAGTTTGATGATATGACTATCATACATGAGCCGGAATCGGATCAACTTCACTTGTTGAGCTCCTCGGTGACATCGGTATTAAATCTGATGGGACATAAAAAAAGCAGTAAGTCTGAAGTTCTCCAGTTGATTAGTGGTCACTGTTTGGATTCTTCAACAATGGATGAGCCTGGTGAAAACAGTGAAGCTTATCTACAGCATTTAGTTGACCAGGGAATTATTAAAAAAACTCAATGATAGTGTCTGATTTTTCAGTGGATGAATGTGCTAATCAGCTTTGTGGTTCTGGTTTGGCGCTTAATATCGGGCCTTTTTGGTGTCATATCAAGTCATCGCTACCTTCCGTTACCTCTCATATCACTCAGCTCTATCCTGATGCTTTAGTCAGTAAGGATAGAGAGTTTATTGATTTCCCGATTAAGATTGCACGAAAATCCGGTTTCCGTGGATGGGTTAAGCCACTTGCCGAGTTTACCTTTAATGGCAATGTTCCTTTTACACCTCTGTCATTAGATCAGTCCCCTGCCTTGACAGAGTGGGGTATCAATTGGTGTGTATCGGCACATGCGCATCAGTATTTGATTCTGCACGCTGCTGTTGTTGAGCGAAACGGTAAAGCTGTCATTATGCCGGCGCCATCCGGATCAGGGAAAAGTACCCTGTGTACTGCGTTAGTGGCGCGTGGCTGGCGTTTGTTATCCGATGAGTTGACGCTTATATCGATTAAAGACTCCATGTTGCAACCTTTCGTTAAGCCGATGAGCCTTAAGAACGAATCTATTCAGGTTATCAAGGATTTCTGGCCTGATGCTGTTTTCGGTCATTTGTGTACTGATACCGTTAAAGGCTGTGTCACTCATGTAAAACCGCCTGCGGAGAGTGTTCGTTCGACTTCACAAATGGCGAAAGCTGCTGTGGTTCTTTTTCCTCAATATAAGCAAGGTGCAGCGCTAACGTTGGTAAAAAAAGAGAAGGCTTATGCTTATATGTCTTTAGTTGAGAATGCTTTTAACTATCATCTGTTGGGCGCGCATGCGTTTCATGCTTTATCCCGATTGGTTAAACAATCAGATAGCTATGATTTTGTTTACAGTGATCTTGATGAAGCGATTGCACAATTGGAGTGGTTAGTGAGATGAGCGTAACTGCTTTTCAGCCGCTTTGTGCGTTGCTTACGGGCGATGTTAAGGCTAAAGATGTTTCGCTTAGTGAATGGAATCTTATCATTCAGCAGGGGCGAAGTACCCATGTATTGGCTATGCTTTATTCAAGACTGTCTCAGCGGGAGCAGTTGGCTGATGTGCCTGCCTCAGTTCAGTGGCATCTTGAAGCAGCGTCTATTGTTTCTGAAAAGTATCTTCGGGATACCAGGACAGAAATCAAATACTTCCTTCCTGTTTTTTCCTCTTTGGGGCAGCGGCTATTACTGCTGAAAGGGGCTGCTTATGTTATTTCTGGTAAGTCTTGCGCGGTAGGAAGGACGTTTTCTGATATTGATATTCTGCTCCCTAAAGAATCTCTTCAGGAACTGGAGTCGGCGCTTCAGTGGCATGGTTGGGTGGGTACTAATCAAAGTGCTTATGATCAGCGTTATTATCGAGAGTGGATGCATGAAATACCGCCTCTGATACATGTTAAGCGTCACACGGTTATCGATATTCATCATACGATTTTGCCCTTGACTGCAGCGCTTAAGCCGGTTGCCAGTAAATTATTTGAAAGCGCGCAAGAAGTAACAGAAGGTGTCTGGACATTGTCAGACATAGATATGCTGTTACACAGTGCAACGCATCTGTTTATGGACACTGAGTTTGATCACGCTTTCAGAGATCTGTTGGATTTTGATGGTTTAATCAGAAGTGCTTTGGAGCAGGAGTTTGATTGGCAGGCTCTGCTTCGGCGCGCAGAAGAGATGGATCTGATACCGCCCTTGTACTACGCGTTAAGATATAGTCGTCGTATGTTTAATACGCCTGTCCCTGCAGAAGTGCTGGTTGATTGCGGGCACCTGTGGCAGCCTGCTTTGCCTCTTCGATTAATGGATATGTTGTTTGATAGGGTCATTATGCCTCCGCATAACAGTGCGCAACGCAAAGGCACTGCGATAGCACGCAAATTATTGTTTGTGCGTGGGCATTATCTGAGAATGCCATTCGGACTACTTGTTAGGCATCTGTTTCATAAGGCGTTTATCTCGCCATACGAAAAAGACTCTATAGCTAAGTGATCCCTTTTTTATTGGTAACACTAACCTTCTTGATCCTTTTTGTTGCCCTCCAGTTGCGCATTCAGCAGTGTAATAATTTCTGACACAGCGACAATAATATGGTCAGACTCTATACCTGCATTGCAAAGTTCGTGATAAAAACCTTTAGCAAGAATTTTGGCTACCTTTTCCGGGCTTCGGGTGAAATCACCGACATTTTGATTATTTGAACGCTGCTCTCTTTCCATGGCGACGATGGCAAATTTAGATTTGAGAATATATTGCAGATGAAGTAGTTGAATGGATTTTGACAAAAACATGCCCAGGATGGTGGCAAGCTCAAGGTCCTGTTCGGCAAAAGTACGAGCATCGCTTGGTTTACTGATATTAATTACACCGATGACTTTATCATCTGTCCAGATAGGGAGAGAGATGAAACCACCACTTTGGTGGGCTGATGCTGCAAATTGGCTATCAGTGATATCAGGTACCAATAAGGGTTTGGCGGAACGAACTACATATTCGGCAATTCCGGATGCGGATGTTGGCTTTGTGTAAGCGCTGTCAGGTAGGGCGCCAGAGTGTGCGTGGATGCGTAATGGGAATTCATCTTCAGCATGCTCGTCTTTGAGTAGCATGATAGAGCAATTTTCGGTTTTTAATGTTTTGGCCAACAGGTGCGCTAATTCATTTAAGGAGGCATCGATATTGTCGTGGTTATGTAAAAAGCCCGATAAGCTTAAGATATTCTCAATGAAACCATTATCAGCTTCAATTTCTGTTCGTTCTGCCATAGTTTCATTCCTTTTTGTTGTTTATAGCTTTTGTGCATTGCTAGCAACCCTATGTATCGGCAGAAGTTGTTCTTGTATTAGCTCATGAATAATAGTGTGCAGGTCCTTAAGTACAAGGTTGTGTCGTTTGGTTAGCCAGCCGTGTAGAAATAATCTGCTACAAATCAAATTTATGATGCGGGGTATTCCATGACTAAAGCGATAGATATAGTAAAATACTTTGCTATCGATCGTGGGGTTGTTGTTCCAATTGCAATGAGTGAGCCGGTAAAGGATGTATTCGCGAGTTTCCTTCTCATTCAATGGCTGCAAATGATAGCTGGCCGTGATGCGCTGTTTTAGCTGAATCTGGTTGGGGGCGGTAATGGTGGAGCGGAGTTTATCCTGGCCGATGAGAAAAATTTGTAACAGTGGCTTATTTCCTGTCTGTAAAGTGGTCAGGAGCCGCAGTTCCTCTAAGGCTTTTTCAGAAAGATTTTGCGCTTCATCTATAATCAGAAGTGTGTGTTTGCCTGCTTCCTCTTGGGTCAATAGATAATGATGCAATGAGTGCAGAAGTTTAACTATATGTCCTGCCGTCGGAGTGAGGCCGAAGTTCAGGCAAATCAGGTGCAGCAGGTCCTCAGGAATCAATTGTGAGGATGTTATTTGGATAAATGTGATGTTGTTGGGTAAGTGAGCTGTAAGGTCGCATATCAGTGTAGACTTTCCGGTTCCGGGTTGCCCGGTGATTAAAACGAAGCCCTCCTGTCTGAGTAAGGCGTAATTCATAGAGGTTTTGGCTTTTTGGAAACCCGGATGTAAAAAACACAGATTTGCATCCGGTGTAAGGCGAAAGGGATCAGCGCTCAGTTCATAGTGTTCTTCGTACACATGACCTCCAATACAGATTTCACAAATCCATGAGGCTGTATATATTAGTAGTGGTTACTTTTGTTCTACAAAATGCCTGGCTATTATATAAACAGATTCGTCTATTAAGTGCCGTCAATTTCACATAGTGCTATGCTAAAGAGTAACCGTTAGGGCTGGGAGGCTCAAGAGTGGAGAGTGGTTCTTGTTTGAATTAGAATCTCTTATCAGACGGTAGAGAAATTACATACAGCGATATATCGCTAAAAATGTTTTCAGGTTATGGAATAATACGGATGTATGATACTTACTACCACCTTTCAGAAGAGCCGTTTCGGTTAAGTTCAGATTTTCGATTTTGTTACGGGCACCAGAGTTTCAGTCGCGCACGCGCGTATATGCAGTATGCCTTTGAACGGGCAGAAGGCTTTGTGATGATTACCGGCCAGCCTGGTACGGGAAAGACGACGCTGGTTAATGATCTGGTACACAGTCTGGAATCAACAAGTAGCGTAAAAATAGCCATGTTGATAACCACGCAGATGGACGCCAGTGATCTATTAAGGATGGTTGCCTACTCCTTCGGTATTAAAGAAGAAATATCCAACAAAGCCGTGTTGCTACAGCGTATGTCTGAAATGCTGATTTCAAATCATCGAAACGGTGGCCGTGCCTTGTTAATTATTGATGAGGCACAGGGGTTAACCGTGTCGGCATTAGAAGAGTTGCGCTTGTTAACGAATGTGCAATTAAACAGTGTACCGTTGATTCAAATTTTTTTACTCGGACAAGAGGGGTTAAAAGATTTAATTCACAGCCCTGAAATGGAGCAGGTTCATCAGCGTTTGGTTGCCACTTGTTTTCTTAAGCCTTTGTTGGAAAGCGAAACTAAAGCGTATATAAAGCATCGGCTAGAGATAGCGGGATGGAAAAATAATCCGGCTATCAGCGAAGCCGTATACCCGATCATTTTTAAATATAGTCAGGGAATTCCCAGAAGAATTAACCTGATTTGTAGTCGCTTGTTTTTATATGGAAGCCTTGAAGAGCTGGATAAAATTGGTGTTAATGCTGCAGAGTTAGTGATTGCTGAGCTAAGAAGTGAGCAGTTGTTACCTGTCGGGATTTCGCCGGGGAAAGAGTTTGAGGCGCTGGATGTCTATGAGGCGCAGGATAAGGTTGCAGAAGTAGCATCAGAACCAAAGCCAAAGCCAAAGCCAGAACCAGAACCAGAACCAGAACAACAGCCAGAGCCTGACCTTTCAGATGATTCGGGTTACCAGCCAGTTGTTGAGTATTCTTCTATTGAGCTCCCTGTTTATGAGTCTCCGTCTTCTGAGAGTCCGGTGACGATTGACACTGAATACCCGTCGCGGAACGCATCCTTCGTTGGTGTGGCAGACTATGATGAAATAGGGAAAGCAACCGCTGTGCATGACTCTGAAGGGCGCCTCGGAATATATGTTGTTTCTCTTGGGGCTGCGCTACTTGCGATTGTTATTGCTTTGTATTTAGTTAACCCGGCGGCTTTTACTCAGCAAGTTATCAAAGCGAAAAGTTGGATCGGGCAATCATTGGGGCAAGAAAATGCTGACATGCGAGATGACGTTGCAGGTCATGTTTTAAAAGTGTGATTTTTAAAAGTATGATTTTTAAAAATTAGCCCGCTTTAGAAAGTGCTTTTTAAAGTATGAATATTGCAGTGCAGGCTTGGATTAATTCGAGAGGATGAGTCGAATTGAAAGCTATTAAGTGCTCCGTCCTGATGGCCCTGATGTGTATTTTTTTTAGCGCCAGGCTTCAGGCGGCGATGCCGTATATTGTAGTGGAGGCTCAGTCGGGAGCTGTTATCGATCAGGTTGATGCGGATGTGCCTTGGTATCCGGCATCCTTAACCAAATTAATGACGTTATACCTGACATTCCAAAGCTTGAAAAAACAACAGATATCGTTGAATACGGTACTTGTGGTGTCTGCAAAAGCATCACAACAACCGCCTATGAAGCTAGGTGCCCGAAGAGGCGATAAAATAACCGTTCGCAAAGCCATTCAGGCATTGGCAACTGTTTCTTCAAATGATATTGCCGTGGTTTTAGCTGAAGCGATTAGTGGTTCTGAGAAAAAATTCGCAGAGAATATGAGTAAACAAGCGCGTGTGCTTGGCATGAAGGATTCTGTTTTTAAAAATGCCACAGGTTTGCCTGATGCCGGTCAAGTAAGCAGTGCGCGAGATTTAGCCATCCTTGCTCGCCGGTTACTGCTTGATTTTCCTGAATATTACCATTTTTTTTCGAATCGGACAGTGGAATACAAAGAAACTACATTTGTATCACATAATGGATTTCTGAACTCTTATCCAGGCGCGGACGGTTTCAAAACGGGTTATACCTGTGGTTCCGGATATAATCTGGTTGCTTCGGCTATTAATAAAGGTAATCGATTGATTGTTGTCGTATTGGGAGCAAAGAGTTCCAGGCAGCGGGGTAAGAGAGTTAAAGAGCTCATGAACAAAGGGTTTAGGGCTGATTCAGATGCTCCGGGGTTAAAGTTGTTAGCGCTTCGGGGTAGTGTCTCGGTTCGGTTAGAGGCTCCGGCGGTTATACATGGTTCACATTGTCAGTCGTTGTGACTCTCAGCAAATAATACACCGCTGCTAACTCAGTGTGAAATGTCACGCTACCGTTCCCCGATATCCCATTGGTTTGATGTATCGTTCTGCTATCGGCGGCTGTTATTTCATTGGGGAATCCTCCTTAATATTTAGTGGTTTGCCGGTCGTTACTTTGTGACAATGTTGTTATGCCACCACTCTGTAAGGGAAATGTTATGTCATTATTTTTCAAGCCTGCACATGCTCTGCTTATTCTCGCCGCCGTTTCGCTTGTTGCTTGCTCAGATTCAACAGAAACAACTCATACAACTGATACACGTGAAACTAAGCAGAATCAGTTATCTGACAACATAGCGCCAGCAGATCAATTGGCAACTGCGAGTGTCGAGCTGGATGTTTATAAAAGTCCGACGTGTGGTTGTTGCGCAAGCTGGATTGAGCATGTCGAAAAACATGCGTTTACCGCGAAAACTATCCATCCTGCTGACCTGTCGTTAGAGAAAAGCCAGCGAGGTATTGCGCCAATGTACCGTTCTTGTCATACCGCGGTGTCTGCAGATGGATATGTTTTTGAGGGGCATGTGCCAGCGAAATATATCACGCAGTTTTTGTCAGAAAAGCCGAAGAATGCCATTGGGCTGAGTGTGCCGGATATGCCCGCAGGAAGCCCCGGTATGGAAATGGGCGATAGGTTTACGCCTTACTCTGTCTTGTTGTTGAAGAAGGATGGCAGCAGTGAGGTCTATGCGCAGGTTAACTCAATTGAGGGGCAGCATTAATGCCTGCTATGGCACACATCAGCGCTCTTTTAAGATGTCATTAATTCAGGATTTTTTCGATAAAGTAGAAATCGAATAATAGGGCCGGCAATCGCGCAGCTAAACATTATCATTGCCATTGGCAAGGGGGTGCCATCGCCAAAAAGCCCGACAAGTGAGCCGGTTAGAGCACCCGTTGCAAATCCCAGCGCGCCGAGTATGGCAACAGCTGTCGCGCTATTCGTTGGGAAAAACTCTACGGTACTCGCCATGCAGTTGGGTGTGAGCAGGCCTTGCATACCGACAAATACCATTATCATCAACACGGTTGGAATGAGTAATGGAGTACTGCTTAGCCAGATGTAGCCGAATAGCAATGCTCCTGTTACGAACTGAATACTTTGGCCAATGTTGAGTAAAGTATGAGGTGAAAAGCGCTTTACAAGCCGCATGTTAAGCCTGTTCATTACTACCATTGAAATGATATTTGCGCCAAAGAGCACAGGAAACAGTGCTTCGGAAGCCCCAAAGTACTCCATATATACGGATGGAGAACCTGTGATAAAAGCAAACATGCCACCAAATGTTAACGCGGCCGAAAAAATAAAGCTGAGCGCTTGTCTGTGCTTTAATACCATCCAGTAGCGTTTCAGGAAATGTGTCCTTTGCGCCTGTTTAATACGGGTTTCGGGTAGTTTGAAAAAGACAGTAATCAGCATAATGAGAGCATAGGCAAATAAGAATAGAAAGATCGAACGCCAGCCGTCTAGTTTTAAAATCAGCATGCCTATGACGGGAGCCATTAAAGGCGCAAACATCATAATCAGGGCCATGCGGGACATATTACGGGCGCTTTCAATACCACTGCTGATATCACGGATAATGGCAGCCGGATTGACAACGGTCATCCCTCCACCTATCGCCTGAAGAATTCTAAATAGCCAAAGCCATTCGACTGAAGGGGTTAAAGTAATCGCCAACGAGGCGCTACAAAAAAGTATAAGTCCTATGAAAATTGAAATGCGTCGGCCATAGTGGTCAGAAAAGGGGCCGCCTATTAATTGTCCAATGCTGAAGCCTCCTAAAAACAGGCTGATCGATAGCTCTATGTTATGTACAGATGTATCTAGTGCTGTTGCCATCGAAGGGACGGCAGGTAAATAAGCATCAGTGGCAAAGGGGGCCATAGCTGTAAGGCCGGCGAGCATGAGCATGAGCCCGGGAATTGGAAGTGTACTTTCTTTCATGAAGCTCTCTACGTTGAAGTGGCAGGTAATAAGGTCTTTGTAAACTATATGATGTTATATGAAAGTATAATAAGTATAACAAATTCAATGTATAAGATTTGAATGAAATGATAAAAAATCTGATATGTTATGATTCAACTAACAGATTGTAATATTATATAGCGCGAGTGTTTTTGTGGCCTTAGCAGCATAAATTCGAAGTCGATTTTCTCAATGAATAAGAACCTATCTATATGTTAGTGATGATCGATAATTTCGATTCGTTTACATTTAATATTGTGCAATATCTGAGTGAGCTGGGTGCTGATGTTCAGGTTTTTCGTAACAACGAGATCACTCTGGAGCAGATTGAAGCGCTTAACCCCAGTCACTTGGTGATCTCTCCCGGGCCTTGCTCTCCCAATGAAGCCGGGATTTCGCTGGCAGCGATTGAGTTTTTTTCCGGAAAATTGCCTATTCTGGGTATCTGTCTTGGGCATCAGAGTATAGGGCAGGTATTTGGTGGTATGATTGTGCGTGCCAAAGAGGTGATGCATGGAAAAAATTCACTTATCTTTCATAAAGATGCAGGTGTGTTTGCAGGGCTGAACAATCCATTGGATGTGACGCGTTATCATTCACTTATTGTTGAGCAAAGTTCGTTGCCAGACTGTATTGAGATCACCGCATGGACGAAAACAGTGTCAGGTGAAATTGATGAGATTATGGGCCTGCGGCACAAAAAATATGATATAGAAGGTGTGCAATTTCACCCTGAAGCTATTTTGACAGAACAGGGGCATGCGTTATTGGCGAATTTTTTGCGCCGTTAAAATTAAGCTCGCTAAGAAAAAGAGAAGGAGCAGTGGATGGATATTAAGCAAGCATTGACGGCTGTCGTTGATCGCAAAGACCTTTCGATGGCAGAGATGCAGGCCGTTATGCAGCAAATTATGTCCGGGCAGGCGACTGATGCGCAGATAGGGGGATTGCTGATTGCTTTGCGAATGAAGGGCGAAACCGTTGATGAGATAACCGCTGCTGCCAGTGTGATGCGCTCCTTAGCTGTACCCGTCAATATACAGGCTGAGAATGCCGTTGATATCGTTGGGACCGGGGGGGATAGTGCCAATTTGTTCAATGTTTCCTCCGCCTGCTCATTTGTTGTCGCTGCTGCGGGTGGTCATGTTGCTAAGCACGGTAATCGCTCTGTGTCATCCAGCTCGGGTTCTGCTGACTTGTTAGAAGCTGCGGGGGTGAATTTACAGCTGACGCCGGATCAGATAGCGCGTTGCATTGATAGTGTAGGTGTCGGGTTTATGTTTGCGCCTCAGCACCACAGTGCTATGAAATATGCTATAGGTCCGCGCAAAGAGATGTCATTGAGAACCATTTTTAATGTATTAGGCCCGCTAACCAATCCCGCTGGTGTAAAGCACTACTTGTTAGGTGTGTTCGATAAAGCATTATGTCGGCCATTGGTTGAGTCTTTACAGGCTTTAGGTGCTAAGCATGCGCTGGTGGTACATGCTGCTGAAGGATTGGATGAGATCAGTTTGGCCGGTGAAACCCATGTGGCCGAGCTTAAAGACGGTGCAGTAGTGGAATATACTATTGTGCCGGAAGATGTTGGCTTGCAGCGGCAGCCTTTAGCGGGGTTGCAGGTGGCTAGTTCAGTAGAAAGTCTGGCGTTAATCAACGCGGCATTTTCAGGTGAAAATGCTCAAGCTATTGATATGATTGCCCTGAATGCCGGTGCTGCCCTGTATGCGGCAGATCAGGTGGCCAGCATGACAGAAGGTGTGGCCTTGGCTAAAGCAGTAATGCTGAACGGCTCTGCTGCACATAAAATGGCTGAGTTAGTAACCTTCAGCCAAGGATTGAAAGAGTAAATTTATGTCTGATACGCCCACGATATTAAAGAAAATTCTACAACGTAAATATGAAGAAGTAGAAGAGCGCTCTGGCAGTGTCACCTTGGCTGATCTGGAAAAGCAGATTAAAGTTCTGGCGCGCGATGAAGATATGAAGCCGAGAGGCTTTACCAATGTAATGGCTCACTCCATCGCGGGTGGTTTATCAGCCGTTATTGCGGAAATTAAAAAAGCGAGTCCCTCAAAAGGGTTGCTGCGTGATCCGTTTATTCCTGCTGATATCGCTAAATCCTATCAGCGTGGAGGGGCTAGCTGCCTGTCGGTATTGACCGATGCTGACTTTTTTCAGGGCCATGAAGACTATCTTAAGGCAGCGCGCGCCGCGTGTTCTTTGCCGGTTATTCGTAAAGACTTTATTGTTGATCCCTATCAGGTATTTGAAGCGCGCTCTATTGGCGCTGATTGTATTCTGTTGATTGTATCGGCATTAGAAGATGCGCAGATGCAGGAGCTGAACCGTATAGCTCATAAGTTAGGCATGGATGTGCTGGTTGAAGTACATGGTGGCGATGAACTGGAACGTGCTTTGCGCTTGGATAATCGCTTGCTGGGCATTAATAACCGAAATTTACACACCTTTGAAGTGAGTTTGGATAATACATTTGAATTGCTTCGGGAAATACCTGATAACCGTATAGTGGTTACCGAAAGTGGTATTCATACACGCGCCGATGTAAAAGCGATGCGCGATCATAAAGTGTTTAGCTTTTTAGTAGGCGAAACCTTTATGCGTGCCGAAGATCCGGGCGAGAAATTAAAAGAGCTTTTTAGTTAAGGGGCAGTTCTGTGACAATGAATGCAACAGTAAAGTGGGATGGTGACGTTCGGTTTAAAGGTACAACCGGCTCCGGTTTTGATATCACATTGGATGGCGAGCTGGTGGCAGGGCCGCGCCCGATGGAGTTGATGTTGCTGGGGTTGGGTGGTTGCACCAGTTATGATGTTGTAGGCATCTTAAAAAAAACCCGGCAGGACGTGGTTGATTGTGTAGCCGAAATTTCTGCACAGAGAGCTGACGCGGTACCGGCTGTCTTTACCAAAATTCATGTTAAGTTTATCGTCAGTGGACGTGGCCTTAAAGAAAAGCAGGTAGAGCGCGCGGTCAAATTATCAGCAGAGCAGTATTGCTCAGCGTCATTGATGCTGGAGCGAGGCGGTGTTGAGATTAGTCACAGCTATGAAATTGTTGAAGTGGGCGAAGCGTAATGATTACTTTGCATCACTTAAATAAATCTCGCTCAAAGCGCATTGTTTGGCTACTTGAAGAGTTGGCTGTTGACTATGAACTAGTGACCTATCAACGTGATGCGACTACTTTTTTAGCGCCAGAATCGCTTAAAAAAGTGCACCCGTTAGGTAAGTCACCGGTTTTAGAAACTGCGGACTTTACCATTGCCGAGTCAGGTGCCATTACCGATTACTTGATCCAAACGTATGCAGCGGATCGATTAATGCCAGCAAAAGGCAGCGCTGATTATATTGACTATCAGCAATGGATGCATTTTGCTGAAAGTTCAGCTGCGCTGCCATTATTGCTGAAGATCTTTGTGAAAATGGAAGGCGCACCTACCAATTTTATATCTGGATATGCCGATGCTGAAGCGGCTAAAGTGATAGGCTATGTTAATGACCGTCTTGATGGTAAGTCATATTTAGTCGGTAACACTCTTAGTGGTGCGGATATTATGATGTCATTTATTGCAGAGCTCGTCGGCCAAAATGGTGAGTTTGATAAATATCCTAATATTGCTAAGTATTATCAACAGTTAATGACTCATAAATCATTTCAAAAAGCGTTGCAAATCGAAGCTGAGCACGATCGTTAACCATTAAGCGGTGGTATGTACAAAGGCGTACTCAGTCTTTCTGGCGGGTTTCAGTCTCACTAGAAGGATTCATTTTATTATCGCCCCGCGTTTTGTTGAGTAGCGCTCCCTGGCGGGGTGGAAGGTTCTCTTTTACCTTTCTGGCGGGTGCGAGGTTTCTGTATTCCTCTTTGACGGCATTCGGACCACAAGGGAAACCGCTAAAAACTTTTCTGCCTTCAGCGCTCTGGCACTTATACACATAGTCTGCACCGGCCGCAGAGGATAGTGTTAGCAGTGTCACTGTTATCAGCAGGGATCGTAAGCGGATCATAGCGCGCTCCATAAAACAGGGTTTAATTATCCGTACTCCGTTTAATATAGCACAAGCCTGTTTTACTGTTGAAAAGGATTTGTCTGTATTGCATATGTGGCTGGTAATACGTATAATTTCGCGCTCTTTGAGTAAATACTTTAACCTCCTTGCTTTCGGCAGCATTTAAAATTCTTTAAATGGCTATATGTCCGAGGGCTTCAAACCGTAAGGAGCTACAATGCGTCATTACGAAATCGTATTCATGGTTCATCCGAACCAGAGCGAACAGGTTCCAGCAATGGTTGAGCGTTACACCGGCGTTATCGAAGGTGCTGACGGTAAAATCCATCGCATGGAAGATTGGGGTCGTCGTCAACTGGCTTACCCAATCAACAATGCTCACAAAGCACACTACATTTTGATGAACATCGAGTGCAACCAGGAAACTCTGGATGAACTGGAAAACATGTTCCGTTACAACGATGCAGTGTTGCGTAACATGATGATCCGTCGTAAAGAAGCGGTCACAGAGATATCTCCAATCAAAGCATCTGAAGCACGTGAAGAGCGTAAGCCTCGTCGTACTGAAGAGCCGCGTCAGGAAGAAAAACCTGCTGCCCCTGTTGCTGAAGCAGCTGCACCTGTTGCTGAAACAGCTGCTGCAGAAGCACCTGCTGCTGAATAATTTAAGAATTAGGAGATATTAAGATGGCTCGTTTTTTTCGTCGTCGCAAATTTTGTCGTTTTACCGCTGAAGGTGTTAAAGAGATCGATTATAAAGATCTTGAAATCCTGAAAGGCTATGTTAGTGAAACTGGCAAAATCGTACCAAGCCGTATCACTGGTACTAAAGCTCGTTACCAGCGTCAGCTGGCTACTGCTATCAAGCGTGCTCGTTTTCTTGCACTACTGCCTTACTCTGATAGCCATCAGTAAGTCATAGTTATCATTTCTCTGTCTTATTGTATGAGAAAGATAGCGCTTAAGTGATTACGGGGCTGGCTGAATACTTAATCAATAGATAAGTGGTCAGTCAGCTTAGATTTAGTACTGCAGCCAGAAAACTGCAGAACAAATGAGGTTTACGAGATGGAAGTTATTCTGCTCGAAAAAATGGGTAAGCTGGGTGAACTAGGCGATAAAGTGTCTGTTAAATCTGGTTTTGGCCGTAACTACCTGTTTCCACAAGGTAAAGCGGTGCCTGCAACAGCTGATAATGTTGCAAAATTTGAAGAACGTCGTGCTGGTCTTGAAAAAATAGCAGCTGAAAAACTAGGTGCTGCTAACGTACGCGCTGAAGCTTTGTCTGGCTTTGCTGTGACTATTGCCTCAAAAGCAGGTGACGAAGGTAAGTTGTTTGGTTCTATCGGTACTCGCGATATTGCTGATGCACTAACAGCTGCTGGTCAGGCAGTTGATAAGAGCGAAGTTCGTTTACCAGAAGGCGCTTTGCGTCATGTTGGTGAATTTGAAGTCGTTCTGCACTTGCATCCGGAAGTTAACGCTACCGCTACTGTGAGTGTTGTTGCTGCGAATTAATTCGTAGAAAAACATTCAAGTCATGAAAAGCACTGCGTAGAATACTACGCGGTGTTTTTTTATTTTAAGGGGTAAGAATATCGATGGAATTTGCTGACTTACATGATGAAGAGGTAGCGAATGTTAAAGTAGCTCCTCACTCCATAGAAGCTGAGCAATCTGTACTCGGTGGTCTTATGCTGGACAATAACGCCTGGGATACGGCATCCGAGGTCGTTACTGAAGAACACTTTTATCGCCATGATCACCGCCTGATATATCGGGTCATGCAGAAGTTGGTCAACAACCAGCAACCTGTCGATGTGGTCACTCTGTCTGAAGAGTTGGATCGTACCGGTGATCTGGATAAAGCCGGTGGGCTTGATTATCTGGTAAAGCTCGCACGTAATACTCCCAGTGCATCAAATATTAAAGCCTATGCCGAGATTGTGCGGGATAGGGCGCTGCTGCGGCAGATGATTAGCGTTGCGCATGAAATTGCTGAAAACGCATTTAGTCCGGAAGGGCGTGGTTCAGAAGAGATTCTTAACGACGCGGAACAGAGAATTTTTCAGATTGCTGAAAGTCGGCCGAATCAGGGCGGGCCTGAGCCGGTTAACCCTCTCTTAAAACGTGCTGTTGATCGTATCGATTTTTTGTTTAACAACAGCGACCAGCTCACCGGTGTGACCACAGGTTTTGATGATCTGGATGATAGAACGGCGGGTATGCAACCGTCTGATCTGATCATTGTCGCCGCGCGCCCCTCCATGGGTAAAACCACTTTCGCGATGAATCTTGTAGAAAATGCCTTGATGGCTGAAGAAAAGCCGGTATTGGTTTTCAGTCTGGAGATGCCGGCAGATCAGTTGATTTCACGTATGCTTTCATCTATTGGCCGTATTGATCAAACCAAAGTGCGTTCCGGGCAGCTGGATGAGGAGGATTGGCCGAAGCTAACAACAGCCGTTAATATGCTGCGCGATAAACCGCTTTTTATTGATGATACGTCGGGTATTAGTCCGAATGAGATGCGCACCCGGGCGCGGCGTATTGTGCGTGAGCATGGTGAGCTGGGAATGATCATGGTCGATTACCTGCAGTTAATGCAGATAAAAACCGGTAAAGCCTCAAGTCGAACCGAAGAGATTTCAGAAATATCACGCTCTTTAAAAGCCTTGGCTAAAGAGATGAAGTGCCCGGTCATTGCGCTCTCTCAGTTGAACCGTAGTTTGGAAAATCGGCCGAATAAGCGCCCGGTTAACTCTGACTTACGTGAATCCGGAGCGATTGAGCAGGACGCCGACGTTATCATGTTTATCTATCGTGATGAGGTTTACAACGAAGACTCTGCTGATAAAGGTATTGCTGAGATTATTATCGGTAAGCAGCGAAACGGCCCTATTGGTTCAATGAAGCTGGCCTTTATTGGCAAGTACACGCGCTTTGAAAATCTGGCGCGAGGAAGCTACGCCGATTTTGAGGAATAAGCTACGCCGGTTTTGAGGAATAAGCTACGACGGTTTTGATGAATAAGTTATGCCGATTTTGATAAGTAAGTTGCGTCATTCAGGCAGGTTTAAACGATCTGCTATATCCGTTAAATCAGGACACTCTATTAATGACAGTAATTCAGCATTCGCACTGTCATTAATAATCTTGCCCTGATTATTCTGGTTATTATCGCTTAGTGTCTTTTTCCATGCAGGCACTGAAGCCCTCAGGGACGGGGATCACTTTACGGGATTTATAATCAAAAAATACAATACCCGTTTTGGCGTGAGCAATCTCTTCTGCTGTTTTTTTGTTCGATAGCATGTAATAGATATCGCAGCCGTATTTGTTGAAATCGCCTACCGCAACATCGATCTGGATCTGATCTCCATGAAACCCCTCAGCACGGTAGACAATAGCAGAATCTGTCATAATGATACCGGCTCCTTCGACATCCAGTTCCGTGTAGTGGTAATAATTGAAAAAACGGATTCTGGCTTCATGAATCATCGACAGGACAGCATCGTTACCTAAATGTCCGCCATAATTGATGTCACTAATCCTGACAGGAAGCTCAGTTGTAAAGGTATAATTATCCGGCATGTCAATTTTAATGCGTGCCATACAAGTCCCTATTTAGTTAATAGCAATGCTTAACATCTTATCAGAGGGGGAGGCCGGATGAACCTTTATCGGCAGCATATTTTTCCTTATTTACTGAATAAAGTTTCAAGTCAGCTTGATGCGGACCGTCAACGCATCCTTCCCTATCTTTGTGGTGATGTACTTGAGTTGGGCGCAGGTACCGGTGCTAATTTCTCTTTCTATTCCGAGAATATCACTATGCTGGTGGCGTTGGAGCCCGAAGCTGCATTGCTTCGTATGGCTGCCCGGCAACGTTCTGCATTAGAAGCAAAGCAGGCGGGCCGATTGTATTTGGTACAGGGTGATGGCCACAACTTACCGTTGGCCTCATCCAGCGTGGATGCAGTGCTGTGTTGTTTGGTATTGTGTTCTGTTTCTGATCCGCAGCGCGCCTTGTCAGAAATTTACCGGGTTTTAAAGCCCGGCGGTAATCTGGTGGTATTTGAGCATGTCAAAAGTCAAAATGCCGTCACGCATGCTTTTCAGCAGATGCTGAATCCACTTTGGAAACCAATGGCTTGTGGTTGTCAGCTACAGCGTGATTCATTGCAGTTAATGCAGCAGGCAGGGTTTAATGTTGAAGGCCTGGAAACCTATCGGCATGCCGCCCTTCCGGCACTGGTCGGAACTGTGCTGGAAGGCGTTGCGACCAAACCTTCAGACTAACAGTCGTGCGGTTATGCCGATTTAAGGTCTCAGGGTTTTAAGTAGCGATGCAGTACCTGAATCATGCCGGACGTCAGGCGATCCAGTGTTTCGTTATCCATGATATAGGGAGGCATGATATAGACGAGCTTACCAAACGGACGCACCCAGATACCGGCTTCTACAAACATTTTCTGAATACGCGCTGAGTCCACGGCTTGTTCCAATTCGATAACGCCGATCCCACCGAGGCAGCGTACTTCTGCAACCCCTTTAAATGCAGCTGCAGGCTGTAAACCAGACTGTAGCGCCGCCTCTATGCGCTGCATATTCGGCTTCCACTGCGAATCGTTGAGTAGCTGCAAACTGGTATTAGCGATAGCGCAGGCCAGAGGATTACCCATAAAGGTAGGGCCGTGCATGAAACAGCCGGCGCCTCCGGCTGAAATGCTTTCAGCAATCTTTGTGCTGGTTAATGTGGCGGCTAAAGACATATAGCCGCCGGTTATCGCTTTGCCAAGACAGATAATGTCAGGGATGATACCGGCATGCTGACAGGCGAACATCTCGCCTGTTCTGGCAAAGCCGGTGGCTATTTCGTCAGCTATCAGTAGCAGGTCGTATTCATCGCATAACGCGCGTGCGGCTTTTAAGTAATGCGGTGAGTAAAAGCGCATACCGCCGGCACCCTGAACGATCGGTTCAAGTATCAGTGCGGCCAGTTCCTGGTGGTGTTGTTCGATAATGCTTTTCAGTGATGCAATATCCGAGCTTTCCCATGCCTGGTGAAAACCGATTTCAGGTCTGTCCGCAAAATGATGTTTGGGTAAAACAGCCGTAAAAATTTCATGCATGCCATTGATAGGATCACATACCGACATGGCACCAAAGGTATCGCCGTGGTAACCGTTTCTGATGGTTACCAGCTTGTGTTTTTCTGGTTTATCCAAGGCGTGCCAGTATTGAATGGCCATTTTGATGGCCACTTCAACGGCGACCGAGCCTGAATCAGCAATAAACACTTTATCCAGTGTTGCCGGGGTCAGGTCGACCAGTTTTCGCGCCAGCTCAATCGCGGGTTCGTGGGTTATCCCACCGAACATCACATGCGACATCTTGTCGATCTGAGCATGCGCGGTCGCATTTAATGCCGGATGATTGTAACCATGGATAGTCGACCACCAGGAGGCCATGCCATCAATGAGCTCCTGCCCGCCGGACATGGTCAGATATACGCCCTGCGCTGACACGATAGGGTATACCGGCGGTGGATTGATCATTGATGAGTAAGGGTGCCAGATATGATCGCGATCGTAGCGGATCTGTTCGGCGCTGATGATTGTCATCCTGATGCTCTCTGCTGTAGAAAATCGGGCTCTATTAGAGCCCGATATACAGAGGAGTGCAAGCCATGGGAAGGCTCGCTAAGGTTTGTTTGAGTCTGAGGCTGTCTAGTCTGGTAAAAACAGATTACCGCTGAAAATTGCCTTAGCCGTTTGATAGAGCAACAGGGCTACCACCAGTGAGACAATTCCAAGCATCAGGTAACTGATTGATGCAAACCCGGGAGCGCCTGTTCGTTCAAGCATAATCTGCGTGGCAATAGTGAAGGCGGCAAGCGGGAATGAGTAGGCCCACCATGATATGAAAAATCGAATACGAAAAAAGCGGCTGAACTGTGTCATCAGCAAGATCACAAGAAAAGCGGCGGTGTAGTACAGAATACGCCCGAAACTGTCCAAAACATCATGGTTGAGTTTCATATAAGCGATAAAACCAACGGCAGGTGGCGCAATTAAAATAAATAAGGTGGGTAGTAGTTTTTCTGGCAGTGGTTCATGAAAAATAATACGGTTAAAAATCAGTGTTTTTAGGATGATCCAGTAGATAATGCCAATGCTGAAGAAAAACCAGGAAATTTCATAAAAGCCATGTTCAACACCGGAAACCGGCACCAGGATATTACCGACAACCGGAATAAACCATGCAGGGGTGATGTGGGCCATCTGGAATCCCTGATGGTGAATCCAGCGGGTAAGTACATTCAGAGTGAATACTAATTGCAGTGTGCTGCCAAGAACCCAGAGAAAGCGGGATAGTTCAGTCGAAACTTCCAACGTGGCGATACTCATCAGAATAATGCCAATGGAAAAAGCCGGAAAGAAACTCATCTTAATCGGATGGTTGAATTCGGCAACCACGGCGGGCGCATGGCGAACGGTTTTTAGCAAGTAAACGATGACGATGATGGCAAATATTATAGCCGATGCGATCAGCAGTACATGAGAAACGATAGGCGGTAGCGCCAACACATGGGATGATTTTTGCCAGGCGAGTGTTAGGCCCAGTGTACCCATCACCATGGCAAAAAAAGCCACAGGAAAGTGTTGCAGGCGAGAGTCGGCTGTCTTGTTTGATGTGGATATATCAGACATATGCTTTCCGGATGTTAATTTAGATTGTTCTAATATAATAATATTTTTTATATTGTTTAGCCACGTTATTTTGAATTATTAACGGAGATAGATGTAAGCATGAGAGCGTATTTATTCCACGCTGTGAACGAAAATGGCTTCATTATCAGTGATAGACCAGCGAATATTATACGCATGTAGTTTGATGCCATATTCACGTTCTGCCGAGCGTTGGTAGGCCGGGCGGGGGTCGCAGCGGAGTATTTCAGTAACCTGTTCGATAATCGGGAGCGCGCTAGTATGCTCAATCTGCTTACACTGTTCACTTGCCTGTTCGCTGAAAATGACCGGAATTTCCAGCTCTTTATAGCTTTCTGCCAATGAAAACTGTGCCTCTGCTATGCGGTCTGAATAGGGTAAATAAGGCTTAATATCAAGTATAGGTGTCTGGTCCAGCAGGTCGGCTCCACTGACGATCAGTTGTACCGCTCCATGTGTGCAGCGTACCTCATCCAGTTTTACCGCCGAAAGCCCGATAGGGTTGGGTCTGAAAGGCGAGCGGGTAGCCAGTACGCCTACGCGTTGATTGCCTCCGAGTCTGGGTGGCCTGACGGTCGGCTTCCAGCCTTGATCAACACAAGCACTAAAGACAAAGATTAGCCAGATATGCGTGCAGCCTTCCAGCCCTCTTACGATCTCTTCTGAGGAAAACTCGGGCAATAATTCAATCGTTGCCTGCATCGATTTTGCCAGTCCTGGCTGTCTGGGAATACCGAACTTTTCTTTAAAGCCTGAATGAATAAGTCCGATAGGTTCGAAGTTCATAGGGTTGTTTTACCGTTTTTTAAGAGCGATTAACGTAGCTTTTTTTTAAGAGCGATTAACGTGACTTTTTTAATAAAGGGCATCAAATAAGAGTTTAACTCCCATGACAAACAGGAATGAATAACATAATTGATAAAACCATTTGTCGCTTATTTTATGATGAAGACGCACGCCGGTTAAAACGCCAATGGGCGCGAGGATTGCCAGCGTTGCTGCCGTTGTCAGCGTTTCGAAAGTAAACTGCCCTAATAAAGTGTAAGGGATGAGTTTTATAAAATTGATGGCGCTGAAGAAAATTATACTGGTGCCTACGTACTCAGATTTAACCAGTTTCAGCGGCAGCAGGTAAGCGTTCAGGGGAGCGCCCCCGGCATGCACGCCAAAGCTGGTAAACCCGGCAATAGTTCCCCAGAAACTGCCACGCAGGCGGCTTGGTTTTTTCGGGGCCCGGTCGCTGGGTTGGAGCCAGAAGTTGAGTGAAAATATAACGGCAATCAAGCCGACAATGATACGAATATGATCAGCGCTGAAAAACTTGAATGTCAGTGCGCCAATGATGATGCCAACGCAAGCCGCGGGAAGGAGCGATTGCAGGCTATGCAGATGGCTTTTGCCACGAAACTTCCATAAACCGACAAGATCCATCAGGCATAGGATCGGCAGCAGGATCGCTGCCGCCTGCTGAGGCGCTATGACCAGCGCCATAATAGGAACGCCGAGCAGTCCCAGACCTCCGCCAAACCCTCCTTTGGATATAGCGGTAATAAGCACTGCGGGTACAGCGACAACGTAAAACCACGGGTCAGTGATCATCTGTTTTCCATAAGGCAACTAGCATTAAATAAGGGGTAGTATGAAATAAAGGGCAGCAGGCAATAAATTATACCTGTGTTTTTGTCTTGATTGCAGCAGAAGCTCCACGTGCACGAATAGGAAGCATGCTGCTCCAGTAGGAAGAGGATTTTTCGGCCTGTTCTGCCAGGCGGCGTAAATGGCTGATAGCATCCAGTAAGGTGACGCTCTCGGCGGCGTCGAGCCGGCCCGAAGTGGCGGCATTCAGTATATCGGACTTCAGTGACTGATAATTATGTTCGAGTTTGCGTAATATCTTTCTCGCCGGTTCACTGTCTGAGTCACTCTCTTTTTCAATACGGCATTCATGGAGTAGTTCGCTGATATCTTTTTTAAAGTGAAAGACATTTTGCTTAATACCGGTATCAGAAATATTTTCCAGTGACTCGTGATAATCAACCAGGCGAGTTGATAAGCGTGCGACCTCATTCAGATAGCGGGCTACGCGCAATGAAGAGGGTAATATATCGGTGATATCAGGATTAAGGTTTTGCTGTGCTATTTGTTGGTTGAACTGTCCAACAGCCGCTACCAAAGCCATAACGCTGACCAGGTCTTTTTCGAGTTGTGGTGGGTTGGGGCCCTCCTCGCTGACAGCGGCTAGTGCCATTGAGTTACAGAGTCGGCTGACTCTTCCCAGCTCCATGCTTAAGGCTTCTACGGCAAGGTAGGGTGTGGCGAGAATGTTTTTATCCAGATATTGTGGCTTGCCGATATTCTCTTCCTGAGAAAGAAAGCGCTTCATTAGCTGGCTAACCATAAAATCGGTTAATGGCCACATAATGCAGACGCCTAATAAGTTGAATAACGTATGGAATAAAGCGAGTAGCGTCACGGTAGTCAGGGGACCTTCACTCAGGTGATTGACCTCTGAAGTGAATAATATCAAGAGAAGAAACCCGACTGCACCTGTAATCAGATTGAAAATAACATGCGCTGCGGCAATCCTTTTGGCATTAGGCGTGGCCCCGATAACGGCGAGCATTGCGGTGCTGGTTGTACCCAGATTGGCGCCTATGACAAGCGCGGCCGCATCAGTAATGTTGATTGATCCGGTCGCGGCTAATGACAAGGTGATGGCCAT
>NZ_JBFIIH010000036.1:0-30455 GCF_041601355.1 Neptunomonas sp. | reverse complement strand
TGTAACGCGTCTTCCAGCCAATGATTGGCAAACGAGATGGTCAGGTTATTGTCCAGAATCAGCACCCCGGAATGCAGGTTTTGTAACACTTTTTCAAACAGCTGCATTCTCAGGCCTCAACCTTAGTTAAGAACTGTTTAATGGCCTGGTGTAAACACTCTGCTGATTGATTTTCGAGCAAAAAAGCGAGAAAACCTTCAATGTTATGTTTCTCCAGGCCCATTTGGATCTGGACGATGAGTACCTGTTTGTTCGGCGAGGTTTGGTTCAGGATGTCGCTTATATATCCGGCTTTCAGAACGGGTAATTGGCAGCAGAAGTGTTCAGATAACATGCCGCCAATCGTAGAAAAGCAAGCATTCAGGATAATGTTACCGATCTCACACATGGCGTCCTGTTCTACTTCAGATAACTGCTCCAACGGCATCTCTGATCCGAGCATCAGGCGAACAATCTCAAGAGAATTAACACTGGGGAAAATCAGTAAAGCATTTCCGGAAAAACTACCGCTAAACGTTTGTGATATACAGGTCAGGATACGGTCGTGATGTGGGTCTAAAAATTCGCTGGCACCTTGCGGCGATAACATATGGATCACAGGTACCGACATGCTGATCGTTTCATTCGTTAACTGGCTGAGGCTCGCCGCGGCACGGCCTACACCGACGTTGAATATTTCCTGTAAGGCGTCCAGTTCCAGAGCACTCATATCAGACATGTTCTGCGCCCCAGAATTCCAGCGCTTGTCGGACGACAGATTCGGTAATGGGTTTTTCAATAAAATGAATACCGAGACTATTCACTTTGGCTTTACTTGACTCCTGAATGTCTGCGGTCAGAATTACAAAGGTGGTATTTGGCATCTTGGGTTTTAAAATAAGTGCCGCATCTAATCCATTGAGAAGCGGCATATTAAGATCCATGATTATCAGTGACGGCTGATATTTTTCGGCTTGTTGAATCGCACCTTCTCCATTTTCAGCTTCAATAACCGTCCAGTCACTCACCAGGCTGCTAAAGACTTTTGAGAGAATCATTCTGGATACGCGGCTATCATCAACAATTAATAAGGTGTTATTCATTCGCGGATCGTCCCTGTGTTTGACAAAAAAATCTTATATCTAATATGAAAAATATTGAATATAACAAAGATAGTCGGTTTATGCAGGAGCAGATGCGAACTTTCAATCTAAATCAAAATTACCCATGCTTTACGCGACTCTTAGCTCTAATCCGTCTGTCAGTTGTGTCAGAAGGCTTTAACTGTTGCTTTCAGGTCCAGAATCAGACTACTCAGATCAATAGAGGCTGCCGACGTTCTTTGTGCAGCAGATTTATTGGCTTCAGAAATATCTCTGATATTGTGAATATTGCGGCTGACTTCTTCGGAAACCGCGCTTTGCTCTTCTGACGCCGCCGCAACTTGTGTACTGCGGTCGGAAATTTCGGTCATAGCCAGGTTTGCTGCCTGAAAAGCATCACCTGCCTCTTGTGCACATTGTATGTTGTATGCGGCGTGGTTATGACAGCGCTCCATTGCTTCTGCCGTCAGATCAACCTGGTTTTGAATAGACTCAACAGTCCGCCTTATTTCGCTGGTTGATTGCGTTGTGCGCTGTGCAAGGACTCGTACTTCATCTGCCACTACAGAGAAGCCTCTTCCTTGCTCTCCTGCTCGGGCTGCTTCTATGGCGGCATTGAGTGCCAACAGGTTCGTTTGGGCGGCAATACCGTTAATAATATCGATAACCTTTTCGATTGAGATGGCTTCTTTCTTTAGCTCTAAAGAGGCGCTACTGGCATTTTCAACATCGTTTACCAGCATTTGAATACCGGCAATCATCTCATCAACTTTACTCTTACCGGCTTTAGCGAGTGCTGCTGTTTTAAGTGTGGCTTCAGATGTCTGGGCGGTGTTACTGGCAACATCATGTGCGGTAGATGACATTTGATGGGCGGCGGTAGCGAGCATGTCGCTTTCCTGATTCTGTTGTTCTATCCCTGCTGTTGTCTGAGCAATTGACTCGTTGGTATGACGCATAACCTCAACAAGGGTATTAATACTGTCTTCTACGCGTCCGACCACTGTGCGCAAGCGGGCATTCATCATACGCGCCGACAACTCGACGGCTCCGGTTTCATCGACGCTGTCGGTCATGACGTGTTGCGCTAATGGGTTATTGTAGACAGCATTTGTAAGCTGAGTGATCTTTTTAATCGGCGCTGCCAGCCAGGCAATACTCGCTACCAAGGCGCATGCGAATCCGATCATCAGAGCATTTTCCAGCATTACCGGGAGCGGAGCAAAGTGTGTTGTGAGGAGTAATAGTGAAAACATAGCCGATACTAAGGTGAGTTTTGTCGCTACGCTTGATGTGGTTATTTTAAGATCAGGTTTGCTCTTGATCTTTGCGTATACCTGTTCTGCACGAGCAATCTGTTGATCGGTAGGAGACGTGCGCACAGATTGATATCCGATTTTTGTACCTGCCTGATCAAATAACGGCATCACATAAGCTTGTACCCAATAATGTTCTTTGTTTTTACAAAGGTTTTTTACCATACCCATCCAGGGCTTATCATTTTTCAGGTGTGTCCACAGGTCGGTAAACGCGGCGGGAGGCATATCAGGATGTCTGACCATATTATGCGGTTGGCCAATCAGCTCTTCGGCAGAGTACCCCGCCACTTCACAGAATGCCGGGTTGGCATAAATGATGTTTCCACGTAAATCCGTGGTAGAAATTAACCGTATATTATTAGAGAACTTCCGTTCAATGCTTGCCATTATCCAATCTCGTCCTAATTCGAATGCTGAATTCAGGTAAAATATTCATACCTGAAAGATAGTGTAGTATTGAAGTTACTGTTGCGTGGTAACTCAGCAAAAAATAGTGAGGTGATAGTAAAGGCTAAGCCGTTGCTGTGCGCAAACGAGAGACCGGGCGCTCATCAATAACGATGTGAATTAATGCCGTAAGGAGTGCGATAGCGGCAGCTGACCACCAGACGACATCGTACGCTCCTGTTTCATCATATAAATACCCCCCAAGCCAAACACCGAGAAAAGAGCCGAGTTGGTGGTTTAAAAATACAATGCCATAGAGGGTGCCCATATGGCGCAGACCAAACATCTGAGCGACCAGCCCGGACGTGGGTGGTACGGTTGCCAGCCATAAAAAACCTGTCAGGATGGAAAATACATACACCGTGGTGGTAGTAATAGGAATCAGCATAAATAGTGCAATAGTGATCGCGCGTGAGGCGTAGATGATCCCCAGTAAATTCTTTTTCGAATATTTTCCAGACCAGGAGCCAAAGAGTAAACAGCCAAAAATATTAAACAGTCCTATTAATGAAAGACTGATAACCGCGACTTTCGCATCAAAACCTTCATCGGACAAAAATGCGGGCATATGAACCGTAACAAAAGCTAACTGAAATCCACATACAAAAAAACCAGCAATCAATAACCAATAGTGAATGTGTCCACTGGCTTCTTTGAGCGCATCAGGAAGTGTCTGTTGGATATTTTCCAGTGAAGCGGTCGAAGAGTCGGATGCGGCATCACCTCTGAAAGGCACTGCCAGAAACATCATGCATAAAGCACCGCCAGCCATTAATAACAGCGCTGTTTGCCAGCCATAGCTGCTGATAAATTCCTGAGCAACCGGTATCAGTAGTAGCTGTCCTGCAGAGCCTGCCGCTGTACCTAATCCCAGTGCAAATGCCCTCTTTTCTGGTGCTACCATTCGGGCCAGTGCGGGTAATACAACACCAAATCCAGTACCTGCGATACCCATCCCGATTAAAATGCCGGCACCGCTATGTAATGCAAAAATACTGTCCGCTGTTGACGTTACATACAAACCCAACGCATATAGCAGCGCGCCTGCCAGAATGGCTTTAGTGGTACCAAAACGATCAGCAACAGCGCCGGCTATTGGCTGAAAAAGACCCCAGCATAGATTTTGCAGCGCAAGTGAAAACGCAAATACCTCACGTCCATAGCCAAACTCAGTAGATATGGGGGCCATGAAAAACCCCATAGAGGAGCGTAATCCGAAGTTAATGGCCAGCAGAATGCAGGCACAAGCAACAAAGACACTCAGTAATTTTACAGGCTGCGTCATGGGGGGGGGTTCCAATCGTATAGGTTGAAGATAAAGAATGTGTGTATTTAGCGGGTGCTATGTTAACAGCAAACAGTCGTGAGGTATTTGTTGTTCAGGTCTGTTAACGACAGTGGTCGGTCAAAATAATAACCTTGCGCTATGTGGCACTGGAAACTGCTGAGTTTGGTCAGCTGTTTGGCTGTTTCAACGCCCTCAGCCACTATCGTTAGTTGGTATGACTCACCAATAGCAACGATTGCCCGTATCAGGTTTTCCGTTTCACTACTGGTTAACAATTTATCAACAAATGACCGGTCTATTTTTATTTCATTGATCGGCAAGATACTTAAATAGCTTAATGATGAATACCCCGTGCCGAAATCATCCAGTGATAGATTGAAACCATTATCCCGCAGTGTCTGTAATATGGGGGAGACATGGGCCAGATCTTCTATCAGTAAGCTTTCAGTAATCTCGAAAGTAATCAGTTGGCTATCGATAGTATGTCTGGCCACAGCCGCGACTAACTTGTCGATAAATTTAGGCGCGTTCAACTGCCGGGGTGATAGATTAACCGAGAGTGTTATAGGGTGTTCCCGATGATGGTTGAAGTCGCTAATGTCTGATAGTGACTGTTCAAGTACGAACATACCTATTTCATGAATCAGACCGGTATCTTCTGCTATGGGAATAAAATCTACCGGTGACACATGGCCGAGTTGTTCATTGTGCCAACGCAGCAGTGCTTCAACACCGTTAATATGACCGCTTTGGATGCAAATCTGCGGTTGATAGACGACACTGAATTCATTATTTTTCAATGCTGTGCGCAGTGCTGATTCTAGCTGTAAATCTTGGTGTACTTGTTGGTTTATCAGTTTGTTGAAGAACAGAAAGCTTCCTTTTTGCTGGGCTTTCGATTTGTACAGTACGATATCGGCTTTGCTAATCAGCTCTTCCGGATCATCACCGTCATTCGGGTAAATAGTCACACCAATGCTGCAACTGGAATGAATAGCTTTACCGGCAATGGAAAATGGGTCTTTAAAAACGGCTTGTATACGCTTAACTTTTTCCTCTGCTGCGCGTAAGTCTTTAAGCCCGGGGAAACAAAAAATGAATTCATCTCCGCCAAATCGGGTGATGCTGTCACCTGCTTGTAAAACACTTTCAAATTTATGGCTGACGGCTTGCAATAAATCATCACCGACAGAATGACCATAGAGGTCATTTATTTTTTTAAAGTCGTCGAAGTCAACAAACATCAGGGCACACTTTTTATTGTTAACTTTTGATAGCTCTATGGCCTGTGTAATTCGCTCTTCGAGCAATAAGCGGTTAGGTAGTTTTGTCAACGCGTCATGGTGAGCAACAAAGTGCAGTTGATCTTTGGTACGCTGCAGTTCTTCAATATTACTGTTTATATGTTGTTGGAATTTTTCAAATCTTCGCGAAATATTCCGGCTTATGTACACTAAAACAAAGACCAGAATTAACGTAGAAAAAAAACTGAGTAACAATATTTTTTGTAGTCCTACTGTGTTTTGATTCTGGACAATGGTTTTTCTTTGCGCCAGGTAGTTTTCTATTTCGTTGATGTACACCCCGGTACCTATGACCCAGTCCCAATCTGCAATGGCGGTTACATAGCTTATTTTTTGTGCGGGTTGCCCTGTGGAGGGCATGATTGAACCGATATACTCAACATAATCGCCTCCCTGTTTTGCTGTTTGAATAATCTTTCGAACAAACGGAAATCCATTGGCTCCTTTACCGTCGAGATTGTTTGTTCCAACTAATGATTCTTTGAAATGAGAAAGGTAATTTCCCTGGTAGTCAATAACAAAAACGTAGCCGTTTTTACCGTAGCGAATATTGCTGATTCTTTCTAATAAGCGTTGCTTAATATCATTTTCGACATCGGTAAGGTATTCGCCGGTCCCAATGAACCAATCGTAGGGCGCGAAGTACTTACCAAAACCAATTTTCTCGAATTCCTGAGTGTTATTCTGTGGTTTTACAAACCACCAGTGATAAAAACTTTCGCCTTTGGTTTTTACTAATTCGCCCATTTCCTGAACAATGTAGCTGCCTTTCACATCTTGCAACCCCCACTTTGATTTGCCTTCCATTTGAGGGAGCAGGGGATGCATAACACTGAGGCCGTTGGTTTTATATATAAAAAAGTAACCGCGTCCGCCATTGAAAGAGATGCTGCGTAGGCTATCGGTGATTAGCCGGGTGACTTCTGCTTCCGATTTATCTTTATGTTGTTGATAAATGTTTTCTGCAATAGCGTAGGCTTCGTTAACACGCTGCCTGATGTTGTGCTTTAAAGAGGCTTCGGTTTGATTTTTTTCGAACTGAATATCCTGAAAGACCTGTTCAACCTGACTCTTGGCAACCGCTTTTTGAAGATCCATAAAGTTGTTGCGCAGTGATTTGATATCGCTTGTTGCTTTTGTATGGTTGTTATAAATGATGATAGCGCTAAGCAATATGATAAAAATCCCGACGACCAGAACCGGAGCTACTTTGATAAGTCGGATAAGTTTCTGGTCGGATATTATTTTCATCGTTCTAACATTACTCAACTCTGCTAGTGGTATCAGGGCGCATTAATAGTAAATATAGAAGTCCCAAAGTATTTAGACCTTCTGTACTTGTGTAACTATAGACTAATATTGACGAGCCGATACATAAGGCTGGCTGTGGAGACAGATGATTTTACGTAATAGTATCTCCCGCTTACCTGACTAGTAGACAACAGCGTTGTTTGTCATCATCGTCATATTTAAGACAACAATGACGGAGCAGTGGCATGACCAACAGCCGCTATGATTTTCGTTTTGGAGGGCTTACTGATAGCGGCTCTGCGAAATGTTATTTTCTCTCTCAACAATCTTTTAAAGGTATTGTGTGGGAGTTGAAGAATATTATCGAGCGTGCGAGATTGTATTGCGTCATGATGACCAGATCGATGCTGAAGTTATCCACCAATGCTTGAATTTTCTGCCAGTGCGGAATGCCCTGACTGGAGAAGATCATAGCGCCATTCGAACATCCAGATAAAGGGCGTGTGGCTGATATTGCCGGTTGCAGTCTGCGTACGCTATATCGCAAGTTGGATTAGTGAGCTAAAAAAAGCGGCCTTCTCATAAAGGCCGCTTTTTGATTGTCACCTGTTGAAACGATCAGATCATTTTGCGCACATTGTCGGTTGGAATGTACGGTACTTCCAGTTCCTCCAATGCTTTATATTCAAACTCAGCGTTGATGGCTCTTATCCACTGATGCGCGCGAGGTAACAGTTGGCGGTCATCGCTTTGCATTCTTCCGCGTGCCACAAGAATACCCATATCTGCGCCTAGGTATGCGTAATCACCCGCATCATAAACACGCAAGTAAAATGCATCCTGGTTATCGCTGACGTTATTCCAGTCGATGCTGTTACGAACAAATTTAATCTCGCCATTATCGAGCATGCGCCAGATACCGGAGCGTGGCGCTTTTGTGATCAGGCGTACCTGATCTTCGGTATGTTTGAGTACTAACTGTGTCCAGCTGCCAAAATCCGCCCAGCGCTTTTGAATTTCATCAACGTCGATCTCAAAGTCGACATCCATAAATTCAAGCAGGTGGAACAGCATTAACGGAATGCCGCCGTACTTTGATGTCACCAGGTTGGTTAGCGGGCTGGCTCCACTGATGCGTGGATTGATCTCACCAAGATAGACTTCGCCGTCATCCGTATCAACCAGGTAATCGAAACAAAAGGTGCCCCGGTAGCCATTCTCATAAAGCTTGTCACCCATCGCCTTAACCATGCTGATGATTTTTTCGCGCTGTTCTCCTTCCAGGAGTTCAGGGAATATATCATTACCGCACCAGCCGCCTTTATACGGTGTTAGTTCTTTGTAGCCGGTAATATCGGTTTGCAAAGGCCCCACCATAGTGCCGCAGCGGGTTGCAACCGCTTCAACTGTGCCCGGGATGTGGTTGATATACTTCATCACCTTGAGTGTTTCACCGATCACTTTTTTGGCGACCTTGTCCCACTCTTCCTGGTTGCTGATGAAAAATGTGGTTTTTCCAGAGTCCCCATAAGGTGTTTGAACGACTAATTTTTCACCCAGATTATTTTTTTCAGCCAGGGCGCGTAATTCGTCATAACTGGACGCTTGCACATCGACAATGTTGGGTGCGCTGGCTACCCCCGCCTCATTGGCGAGCTGGGTGGTGACAATTTTGGAGTCCAGTCGTTTACGTAGCTCCGCTGATGGTAAAGCAATCTCGACACCGAGTTGTTTAGCAATCTCTTCGGTTTTCTCATCAAACATGACAGTAAGAATTTTACCTTTACCGCCGTTTCTCTGAAAAAGATCGACGGACTCTTTGTGGCTCAGCAGGTAGTTCACCATATCTTCCATGGACTGAAACTCGCGTTCCGTATTCTGCTGGGGGTTGGTCACACGAAAATGACCACCATCGAAAGAATCAAAGTGAGAAATGTATTTGAAACCTTGAATCCATTGGCCCAAACCAAGAATGTTATAGGCGGTTGGCGATACAAAGTAGATGGGCGTGGTGTTTTTGCGGAAAAAACGGTAAATATCTGATAAGCCGCGAAGTTTTTCTGGCTCGCTCATGATGAGGTCCTCATTATTATTTTTTGAAGGTAAGGTTATTAGTTCTTCCGGGTCTTTAGTGACACGCGATGGGAAAACTGATCTGAAAAGACCATTGGCTATTGATGTTATATTACGTAACAGTCTGGCCATACTGTTCCTTAGATACTCGTTAAGCAATGGATCAGAAGCATAGCAGCGTTGCTAGGCATAATGAATATCCATTGATTGTTCCGGAAAGTGGTCGAAAGTCAAGTATAGGTTTTGGTGCGGCCAAACATAATTTACATACCCTTGTGTGGGGTTATAGACCGCTGTATACAAGGTGCCTGATTGTTGGTTTCCATGCTGACGATACAGCGGCGGATGCAAGAATTGAGTAATGGTATCTGAGAGTGAGTAATCGTTGTTCGCTACTAACCAATTCAGTGTATCTAGTCTGGTGGTTGAATCTTCAAGGAACAGGGGCTTGCCATCTTTGATATGTGTCTGATGATTGGTTGAGGTGGTTTGCCGGGTAACATGGGGTGCCTGGTCAGGGGCTATAAAAACCGTTGCATGGTTTCCTGATTTATCGAGTAACGCAATATTGTAATCAAGATGCACTGGTACTCTGTTAAATACGGCAATCGCTTCATCTACTGTGCTACAGGTTTCCAGCACATAGCGCACAACGATAGTGATACCAAAACCAGAACCTTCGATAAGGCGGCCACCGTAGTTGATTGACACAACCAGGCCGGCATCGTTGATTCCGTCGAGTGCGCCCCATACGCAATCAGTCATCGCTATAATTTTTTTGTCGATCCATTGGCTGCTCAGAATCGTACCTTCACAAAGGAAAGCAGGGAAATCGTAGTTGCGGATCAGTACAGATTGTTCTTTTTTATAAATCAGTTGGGAACAGGCAGAATAGAATGTGGGTGGGCAATACAGACTTAAAAAACGTGCCTGCAAGTCATCGCAGTCTAACAACTTGATAATTTGATGATAAAGAGGAACGAGCTCAGGCATGTGTTTTTCTAATGCAGATACACATTGCAGATAACTGGGACGTGCTTCTTCGCCTTCATCCAGATACCAGGCGCGATAAGCGGGCCAGCCTTTTTCAAAAAGCTGGCTAAACTTATCACCTGGAACTGCCTCGCTTATGACATCAAACTCAAGGTTTTTCACGTAGCTCGTGTCTCCGGCCCTGTTTGCGGCTTTGTGAGATCATTACTCTCCAGCGATTCTTTTAGGGAATCTTTTGGGGAGTTATCCCAACCAATCAGGCTTTCCAGGTGCTCAGCTATATCCAGTACAGCGGCATCGCTGCCCAGAGGTCCTGAAATCTGAATGGATAATGGTAGCCCCTCATCACCTAACCCCATGGGCAACGCGCAAGCAGGCATACCGGTCAGATTAGCATCATAAAGGAAAGAAACCCAGTCGAGCCAAGGATTGGTGATTTTAGTAGAGCCGATATATTTAGGGTAGCGACGTGTATGTTTGAATGCCTCAAGTCCTAACGTCGGTGTCAGGAAGAATGAACTGGCGTTTCTTTCAAACATAGCCATGTAAGCCGCGTGAATGACTGCCCTGTGTTCTTCGGCTGCATTAAATTCATCCTCTGTGAGGCTTGCGCCAAAGTGCAGCGTCTCCAGTGTTCCTTTTTCAAGGCCTTTGAGAGGAGTTTTTTTCTCCTTCTGAAAGCTCCATGAGTCGTAGTGTGCCGATGTTGCCCAGGCTACGACTGATGACGGGAGGTGTGGGTGATCATGAACGATTTCTGCACCAGCGACTTCCAGCAGATGAAGGACTGCGCGGAAGGTTTGGCGAACATCATCATCAACCGGGGCGATACCTAAGTCTTCAGAGACGATAATTTTTTGTCCCACCAGCGGGAGAGGGTGTTGCGCATGTGCTGCCAGAGCATCCAGATAGGCATTATCTGTATTATTAGCGGCAACAACAGAAAACATCAGTCGGGCATCAGCAACGCTGCGTGTCATGGGGCCATAGGACACAATGGTGCTCCATGAGGGAAAACAGGGTTCTCTTGGTACGGCTTTGAAAGACGGTTTGAATCCGACGATGCCACAAAAAGCAGCGGGGATACGGATAGATCCGCCTCCATCACCGCCCAGTGACATCGAGCCTGCTCCGGCGGCGACTGCTACGGCCGAACCACCTGAAGATCCGCCACTTGTGCGCTCAATGTTCCAGGGATTAGACGTTACGCCATAGAGTTCTGACGATGTAGTTCCGGTTAAACAGAACTCAGGGCAGGTTGTTTTAGCAAAAATAACAGCCCCGGCTTCTTCCAGCCGCTTAACGGCTGCACTGGTGCTGTGAGGAATAAAGTCTTGTTGGGTTCTGGAGCCATTAGCACAGGGCACGCCTTCAAGCCATTGCGAGTCCTTAATAGTGATGGGCAGGCCGCATAATGGTCCGCCCAGTCCTTGGGCTAATAGTTCGTCAGCATGAGCCGCTGCCTTGCGTGCGCGCTCATATAGTTTTATAGAGAAGGGGTTATATGTCTCTGCAACATGCTCTGCGTGCTGGATGGTTTGTTCTAGCAGCTCTACCGCTGAGATATGGTGAGCACGAAGATCAGAAAGTAATTCAACGGCTGTTTTATTGCTCACATTCATAAGGTGTCCTTCATCATACTTGTTGGATAGGCTCTTCACTGGCCGGTAAAAGTGGATATTTGCGTAGGGTTTATTACGTCGTAATCAGTTGTCGAGCCGTACAGCATGAACCATAATGTATGACCATCTTTCCGAAAAAGCAACAACATGACTCATGATGACCGATAATGAGAGTTTAGAAACTTACCTGCAAATTGCCGGAGTGATTACTCAGGCGGAACTTCCCATTGTTCGCGGGCAGGGACGAATAGGAGATTTTGCTGTCGCCTACCGTATCTACAGGAATAAGCAAGGTGGCGGTTTTGGTGATCCCGATAAGCATCCGTTTGCCTGGGCTGCGCTGGTTTATGTTGATGGTTCACCGTTACGCTTAAACAGTGCCCGGGGGTGCTGCCGGGAGTGGTCGACTTTGGATCGTGTAGGCCAGTGGATGTTAGCTAACGGTTTCAAATATTGGTGGACACGCAATGATATTGAGCCAGGAAACGGCGAGTTAATTGATGTGGAGGGTGAGCTGGATAGCGAAGTGACCATTGATGCTCAAGGCTTTCCTGAGTTTTAAATCTCTGGTCGCTTCTTCAGTCTTTATAGAGGTGTAAATAATCCGCTACCTTTCAAAGCCGTACTTAAATTCGTAAGATCCTCGTCCTCTTTCTTCCTGATGTTCAATATATTAAACATTAATTGATATCGGTTGCATTTGAATTTCCAGGGGCAATAATCATTGCAAAAGGTAAGGCTTTTCTTGTTTTTTACTGCGTATCACTATTTTTTCATTCAAAAACAATAGTTTGTCGCGGTTATAATAAAAAATTCTTTTCATTAATTTAGTTTTGTCTAATAAATAAAAGTTTCTTCGTAGTAGGTCGATAGACTAAATATCGAACGACTGTAGCTTTTAATTTACACTAAACGGTGTTAAAAATACTGCGTAACTACCCGGTAGCCGATAGGAACGTTATCAGAGAGCTTCTGTTAGAACCTAAATAGAATGTGCTTTTACGATTCCTGAAACTCGCTGCTAATAAGCTATCAGAACTTATGAAATGAAAGGAATAAGAGAGTGAAAAGAAGAGACTTATTGAAAGCAGCTGCCACCGGTATCGCTGCAGCACCGCTCGCCCTATCAGCAACTTCTGCACATGCCGGCGATAAAGTTAACCTGAGAATGCAAACATTATACGGAACAGAAACTGATGATCTGTATAAAGCCTTCGCCAATGATATTAAAACCAGCTCGAACAAAAGTGTGCGTATCACACGTTTCCGTGGAAGTGAGCTCGTGCCTAATGACCAGATGTTAGATGCCGTATCTAAAGGTACGCTGGATATGTGTCAGGGTTATGGCGGTTATTGGGCTGGTCAGTTGGATATTGCTAAAATTGAAAGTGGTATTCCGGGCGCATGGACAAGCTTTGATGAAGCAATGTACCTGCACCAGACTAAAGGTCTTGGTGATCTGCTGACAGAAGCTTATGCCGAAAAGGGCGTGCATTATTTAGGGCCTGTGTTTGGTGGCCCATACGATTTGCTGACAACTAAGCCTGTTAAAAGCTTAGATGACCTGAAAAACATGAAGATCCGTGCGACGGCAACTGTTGCGGCGATTCTTGAAAAATTTGGTATTCCGACGGTATACCTGCCTAGCCAGGAGCTGTACATCGCACTCTCTACCGGTGCAATTGATGGTGTCATCTACGGCGGTTCACTGGAATACAAAGCACTCAAGCTGCACGAAGCGGCTAAGCACTATACCTACCTGAACATGATCAACCCTGGTTATGCTGATGGCATGCTGATCAATAAGAAAAAGTGGGATTCTCTGGCGCCGGATCAGCAAAAAGTCATCGAACTAGCCACTGCTAAACATGCGACTAATATGCACGCCTGGAATGTTAACGGCTGTTTGGATGTGAATGCTGAGGGTATCTTTGAGTTTGCGTCTTTGCCTGCTGAAGATTCTAAAGCGCTGACGGTAGCCGCCATGGATATCTGGGCAGAGGAAGGTAAAAAGTCTGCGCGTAACGCTAAAGCGATTGAAGCGATTATCGCAACAGCGAAGGCTACCGGGAGAGCTTAATGTCAAAACTTTCTCAATATCTTGCTTTTCAAGACAGGGTATCTGAGTGGGTTGGCAAGAGCATCTCCTGGATGTGCCTTGCCATGATTGCTGTACTTGGCTATGAGGTGACGGCACGTTATTTATTTAACAGCCCTACCTCATGGGCACATGAAAGTACCACGATGTTATATGGTACTTTCTGCATACTGGCAGGTGTCTATACTCACAGACACCACGGCCATGTGAAAAGTGAAGTGATCTATAACCTGTTCTCAGTTCGCACCAGAGCAATTATGGACGTGATAACCGGCACACTTGGTTTAGTTGTATTCGGCGTTTTCTTTGTGATCACCTTTAACTACGCTGCGGAGTCATGGGCGATTAGAGAGGTATCTTCAAAGAGTACCTGGGCGCCAATTGTTTATCCTTTCAAATCCGTTCTCCCTCTGGCTATAGCCCTAATGATGTTGCAAAGCTTAGCTGCCTTGATTCGTAGCCTGGTGGTTGCTCTGGGTATGCCAGCGGAAGCAGAAAGTGAGTCCTGAGTAGCGTCCTACTTGGCTGATTTTTGAATGGGTTGATAGCTCTGTAAGTTTTTTATATCTGTTATTTTTTCAAAGAGCCTTACTTAACAAGGGTCTGATAAGAATTGTGCAGATGTATACTGAAAAAACGAAGGTGTATCCGTGTTAGATCTAGATCCTTTATTGGTTACCTCAGGCATGTTTTTGTCCATGCTGGCTCTATTGGCGATGGGCGCCCCGTTAACCTGGGCGTTATTGACCGTAGGCACAGGTTCAGCCTATTTTCTATGGGGGCCTGCTGGCCTCGAATTAATGGCCAACAGTGCTTTTTCGGCGATGGATAACTTCCTGCTGGTGGCACTCCCGATGTTTATTTTTATGGGGTTAATGCTGCAGCGATCCGGTATAACCGATGACCTGTTTGAGATGATTAACAAGCTGATGGGCGGTGTTCCCGGTGGCCTGGGAATGGGCACAGTGATTGTATGTGCGATTATCGCCGCGCTGGCGGGAGTATCAGGTGCAGCAACCGTCAGTTTAGGTATCATCGCCTTACCTGCAATGCTTAAGCGAGGTTACGACAAGAAGCTGGTTACCGGTACTATCATGGCGGGTGGCGCGTTAGGTTTTTTGATTCCTCCCAGCGTATTGATGATCGTTTATGCATTTCTTGCCCGGGAGTCGGTCGGTAAATTGTTTGCAGCAGGTTTGATGCCGGGTTTAATGTTGGCCGGCATCTACATGCTTTATATCTTCCTGTTTGCCGTCAAAAATCCGGAAAAAGCCCCTTCAATTCCTCTGGCTGAGCGTGTTAATGGTTTTGATAAGATAAAAGCACTCAAAGCATTGATTCTGCCGGGTCTCCTTATCGGTACGGTGTTGGGCTTTATTGTCGGTGGTATTACATCACCGTCGGAAGCATCAGCGGTGGGTGCGGCGGGTTCCATTTTATGTGCGGCTATCTATCGCACATTGAATATCAAGATGCTTAAAGAAGTACTTATGAGCACCACTCAGTTAATGGGTATGTTGATCTGGATTACCGTGGCGGCTGTATTTTTCAGTAAGGTCTATATTGGTTTGGGGGCAGGTTCTCTGCTGACTGAACTGGTAGAAGATTCGAACCTTTCGCCTTACTGGGTCATTATCGCGATGCTGGTAACCTACTTCGTGCTGGGTATGTTCCTTGATGATTTTGCGATTGTCTTTATTACCGTACCTTTGTTTGTACCTATTGTTCAGGAGCTGGGATTTGACACAGTGTGGTTCGCCGTATTGTTTATTATCAGCATGCAAACGGCCTATCTCACGCCCCCCTTTGGGTATAATCTCTTTTATATGCGATCGGTGGCGCCTCCGTCCATTACTATCTATGACCTGTATAAAGCGGTAGTTCCGTTTATTATTCTGCAGGTGATTGGTCTGGGGCTTGTTGTTGCTTATCCACAGATTGCGCTGTGGTTGCCGGGCGTGATTTTCGGGTAGTTACGCTTAATGCCAAAAAAGCTCACAGCATTGATTATCAATGCTGTGAGCTAAGCTTAGTTGGATTAAGCAATCTTAATAAAGAAGTGTGTGATTACCCCTCACCTTCATTGATGGCTGCTTCCGGACCACGAACAGCTTTACGCTTGTTCAGTCGTTCCAGAATGGGTGGTAAACATAGCATAAGAATGGCCGCTATCATGATGCCTAGTGTTAATGGCCGTTCCCATAAAAACGCAAAGCTACCATCTGAAATCACCAGCGCCCGGCTGAGGTTGATTTCCATGAGCCCGCCCAGAATATAACCGAGCAGCATGGGTGCCATCGGGAATTCCAGTAGCTTCAGCAGGAGCGCAATAACGGTAATAACCACCATCATATGGATATCAAAGGTGTTGAAGCTCACCAGATAGACACCCGTGATTGAGAAGAACAGGATCAGAGGAATTAATATCGGACGAGGAATGGTCAATAATTTCGAAATATAAGGGATCAGGGGTAAGTTGAGAATCAACAGTACCAGGTTACCAAAATACATCGAGATAATGACTGACCAGAATACATCAGGATTATCAACAAACAGGCGAGGGCCGGGTTGTACGCCAGCAGCAATCAGGGCGCCTAACATAATCGCGGTGGTGCCTGATCCTGGGATGCCGAGTGTCAGCAGGGGTACGAATGAACCTGTTGAGGCCGCATTGTTGGCCGTTTCCGGCGCTGCCAGGCCGCGTAATGAGCCTTTACCAAATTTAAGTTTTTCTTTTGCGGATGCAATGTTTCGCTCAAGCCCATAAGCAAGAAAAGAAGCAATAGTCGCACCAGCACCGGGAAGAACACCGACAATAAAGCCAAACACAGAAGAGCGGGCGACAGTCGGTGCGACATGTAATATCTCTTCTTTACTCAGCTTCATGCTACCGAGTTGAGCCATATCCAGCTGTGCATCTTTTTCTTTGTGCTTTCCATTGAGGATAGTCATTACCACTTCAGCGAGCGCAAACGTCGCCATCGCTAGCAGAAGGAAGCTAATGCCGTCGATCAGGTCAATGCTGCCGAAGGTGAAGCGGGGAACACCAGAGGTTTTATCGGTGCCGACCGTGGCTATCATCAGACCAAAAACAGTCATAATCATCGCTTTAATGACCTGCCCTTTACCTGAAAAAGCAGCAACAGCGGTCAGGCCTAAAACCATAAGGGCGAAATAGTCGGTAGATTGAAAGCTCAGGGATACTGCAGCTAAGGCGGGTGCGGCAATGAGTAATGCTATTGCACCAATGGTTCCACCGATAAAGGAGCTGTATGCCGCTAAAGCCAGTGCTTTGCCTGCTTGTCCTTGCTGTGCCAATGGGTAGCCATCAAATGATGTTACAACGGTACTCGCGCAACCGGGTGCATTGATAAGAATAGAGGAGGTCGAACCGCCAAATACCGCACCGTAATAAACACCGGCCATCAGAATGATGCCTGATGCAGGGTCGATGCCGTAAGTAATCGGGATCATTAAGGCTACCGCTGAGATGGGTCCCAGTCCTGGTAACATGCCGATGAATGTTCCAGCGAAGCAGCCGACAACAACCATCATTAAATTAAAGGGCATAACAGCCGTTGATAGGCCGGTGAAGATTCCGTCTAACATTAGCTTATCCTCCGAATAGTTGTGTGTAGAGTTGCCCCGGAGCCAGATAGACATCCAGCAATTGGGTAAGGGCAAACCAGATCCCGATAGCAAAGGGAACCGACGCTAACAACAGCATTTTGGGACGACGCTCGCCGAGTAACCAATATCCACCTACTAAGAAGAATACGGTTGCTAACAAAAATCCAACCCACTCCAGTGCTAATGCAAACAGCACCACAAGTACGAGTAGCTTGGCGACCAGCACAAAGTCATACCCGCGCAAGCTAAGTTTATGGTTAAGGTCTGATTTAGCGGTGATGAGTAGTGCCAGTGAAAGCCCTCCCCCCAGAATTGCTAAGGCGTAAGGTAATGTCTGCGCATGGAACGGTTCATACTCATCACCGGGCAGTAGTGCAATATCGCCGGCGTAGTAACCGTACGTGACGGATAAACACAGGAATATAAGTCCACCAATATGGTCTTTGGTAAAAATCATGGGGTACTCCGGACGGCGGAACTCTCCGCTATGTGGGGTAATAGAGATGTCGGGCCAGGCACTGTTTTTCTGTCAGCGACCATGGCCCGAAGATTTTGAAGAGTGACTACTTCATTCTGTAGAGAGGCTTGTTACTACAGAAAGCCGAGCTCGCGCATCAAGTCGCCTATCTCTTGCTCTTGCTGTTCAAGGAAGCTCACGAACTGTGCTCCGGGCTTGAAACTCTCTACCCAGCCGTTACGGGCTCTGACTTCTTCCCATTCATTGGTTTGGTACATTTTTTCAAGGGAGTCGATAAATTCATTTTTCTGTGTTTCAGATATGCCTGGTGCTGCAAAGAAGCCGCGCCAGTTTACAAACGATGCGTCATAACCTAATTCTTTCAGAGTGGGTACACTTGGATCTGCGTCATTACGCTCATCTCCGGTCATTGCCAGAATGCGTACTTCACCTGCGGCAGAGAGCGTCAGCGCTTCGCTGAAGCCGGTAGAAAGAATTTGTGTTTCGCCTGACAGTAGTCCGGCCATTGCTTCTCCGCCAGCATCATAAGCGACGTAGCGTACTTTGGACGGGTCGCCGCCAGCGGCTTTAAATGCCATTGCAGCGACTAAATGATCCATGCTGCCCCGCGCTGAGCCACCGGATATTTTCACTGAGCGATTATCTTTTTTGAAGTCTTCTATAACTTGCGTAAAGCTGGTGTATTCAGAATCATTTTTGACAACAAAAGCACCAAAATCTCCTATGGTCGCGGCAATCGGTGTGAGATCCCGAAAAGACTGAGGGAACACTTTGGAGAGCGAGCGGATGACGATTGGCGTTGAATTCACCATTAATGTGTCTTGCTTTTGCGTAGCCGTTTCAATCAGATGCGCAATGGCTTTACCGCCGCCGCCGCCTGACATGTTCTCGTAAGAGATTGTGGAAACAAGGCCCGACTTAGACAGTGCTTCACCTGTACCGCGTGCGGTTGAGTCCCAGCCGCCGCCAGCACCACCCGGTATCAGGAAGTGGATGCTTTCTGTTGCTGAAGCGCTCAATGAAAAACCGGCGGTCAGGCAAGTGGTTAACACTGCGGCCATGAGAGCCGAACGTTTTTTAGGAGTTGGTTTGCAGAACATAAAAATTACCTCGATGCTGTTTTATTTCTTGTTATGATGGGAGCAGGATAATTGTTCAACTGGCTTTGTTAAAGGTTATGAGTTTAAAAGCTTTTTAAAATTTTTAATTCTTTTTGTGCATACTGTTCACGGGTGTTGAAGTTGTTGCCTGATTACTATCTCACCAAAGGGCTGAAATATAAAGACCAGTAGACCTGCTCACTTACCTGGTTTATTGATAAGAGCCACCTGGGTAAAAACCATGAAATTACTGAGTCGTTTAAAGCTCAAAACGCGAATGATTCTTGTGTTGGGGCTGATGGCCCTATTACAAACCGGGTTGCTGGGTGCTTTTGCTGTGCAATACCTGCACCAGTCTCTGGAAGAGCAGATAGGCGAAAGGGCATTGCATGTTGCTAAGACGATTGCTGCTGTTCCGCAAATTTCAGAAGCTGTTGCTCGTGGCGATACCGATGCACTGCAGCCGATTAGTATGCTGTTGGCAAAGAAAACACAGGCCCGCTTTGTGGTTATCGGTGATAAAAACGGTATTCGTTTGGCGCATCCCAACCTGGAAAAAGTAGGTTTGTCGATGGCCGATGATGAAGGTGATGATAGTGCTCTCGCATTGAAACAAGGAAAAGGCTACATTTCAAAAGACTTAGGTAGTTTGGGCTGGTCGATGCGCGGAAAAGCACCGGTATTTGCGAATAATGATCGTGATGTTATTGGCGTGGTTTCGGTGGGTTATCATCTTGATCGGGTTGATGAAATTATCAGCGACTATCGATTAACGCTGATGGTTGTCATAGCGCTCTCGTTATTGTTGAGTGCGATTATTGCTGTTTGGTTTGCCAACCACTTTAAAAAAGCAATATTTGGTCTGGAGCCTGAACAGATAGCGAGATTATTTGATGAGCAAAAAGCCACATTGGAGTCTGTTCGTGAGGGCATTATAGCGATTAATAATAAAGGAAAAATTACTATTTTTAATCGTAATGCTATTAAAACCCTTGGGCTTTCAGAAGATACACAGTTAATGGGCAGGTCAATCGAAGAAGTATTGCCCGGTAGTGCGATGCTAGAGATTCTTAAAACAGGAAAACCACATTTTGACTATGAAGTATGGCTGCAGAATCATAGTCTGATTGTAAACCGTATCCCCTTAAAGCAGGGAGATCAGATTAGCGGCGTCGTTTCGAGTTTTAGACGAAAAGATGAGCTTGATCAGGTGAGTAAAAAATTAACCCGTATTCAGCAGTATGCCGACGGTCTGCGTAGCCAGGCACATGAATACTCTAACAAATTACATACCATTGCCGGCTTGATTCAGTTAGATGCTAAAAATGAAGCACTGGCGTTTATCGGGCAGGAGACACAAGAGCATCAGGAACTAATTCGTCTGCTGCTTGAGGTGGTGCCTGATCCGGTGTTGGCAGGGTTTTTCTTAGGTAAATACAATCGTGCCAGAGAACTCGGTTTGCGTCTGGTTATTGATCCGGAAAGCAAAATGACAGAGTTACCAGAATATTTGCCCAGAGAGCAATTGGTGAGTGTGCTGGGTAATCTAATTGATAATGCCCTGGAAGCGACTTTGCGACATAAAGGTGCGGGTGGGATGGTTAAGGTGTCGATGACTGACCTGGGAAATGATCTTATATTTGAAATAGAGGATCAGGGCGCGGGGATCTCCTTGCATCAGCAGCAGCAAATCTTTGAAAAAGGCTTTACCAGTAAGACTGAGATGGGCCACGGTATCGGTCTGCATCTGGTCAAAGGTCTGCTGGAAACGCTGGGAGGTACTATTATGCTGGAGAAAGGCGAGGAAGAAGGAAGCCGTTTTATTGTGTACCTGCCTAAAATAAGAAAGGGCTGAAAGAAGAAAGGGCTGAAAGAAGAAAGATCTCCAATATGAAAACTTAAAATAAGAAAAAAATATGAACTTGATACGTATCGTCATCGCTGAAGATGATCAACAAATAGCAGAGATACAAAAGCGCTTTCTGGAGCGAATAGCCGGCTTTGAGCTTGTCGGTATTGCCCATAGTTTAGAAGATGCAGAAGATCTGATTGACGTATTGCAGCCTGAGCTCTTGCTACTGGATATACACTTTCCAACAGGGACAGGGCTGGATCTATTACGTAAATTACGTGCCAGAAACAGCAGTGTCGATGTGATCCTTGTCACTGCTGCAAAAGAGGTGGATTCTCTTCGGGAAGCGTTACATGGCGGAGTGTTTGATTACATTCTTAAACCGTTAGTCTTTGAGCGTTTACAGGAAACGCTGGATCGATATCATCAGCATTTGGAAAAATTCCAAGCCATGCAAACTCTGGGGCAAAGTGATGTCGATACTATTTTGCCTTACAGCACTACAGCAACGTCTAATGACGGTTTGGAAACTCGTCTGCCAAAAGGCGTGGATGCCCTGACATTAGAAAAGGTACGAAGCGTTTTCAGTACGCATTCTGATGCGTTGAATGCAGAAGAGGTCGGTGAATATATAGGCGCCAGTCGCACCACCGCGCGTCGCTATTTAGAATTTCTGGTGAGCAATAATGAGCTATCGGCAGAAGTCAGCTACGGAAGTGTCGGCAGGCCTGAAAGGAAATATAAAAATATTTAAGGTGGGTAGTGGTTTTAAGGCATCGAAGGATTTTGTCTTGGTTGCTGCGTGTAACAAGCGGAGGGTTCTCCCTCCGCTGTCATAGTTCTCTTACCAGAATCGATTGCCAGTATCGCTTACTGGCAATCAACGCCGCTTACTTCATAGAAATCGTCGTGTGGACTTTGTCAGACGTTGTGCCAGGCTCAAACCAGCGAGCTGATACGGTTTTCGTCTGAGTCCAGAACTGAACTGCTTGTTGACCGTTAGGCCCTAAATCACCGAGTTTAGACGCACGTGATCCCGTAAAGCTGAAGTAGGCAACCGGTACCGCGATTGGAATATTGATACCCACCTGTCCTACATCAACGTTATTTTCGAACCAGCGTGCGTTCCAGCCTGAGTTGGTAAAGATAGCCGTACCATTACCGTTTTCATTGGCATTGATAATATCAGTAGCGCTCTCCAGATCATCAGCGCCCATCACGCACATCACCGGACCGAAGACTTCCTGAGTATAGATATCCATGTCGGTCGTGACATCTGCAAACAATGTAGGACCGACAAAGTTGCCCTTTGGATAACCTTCAACGCTGACACCACGGCCGTCGAGTAATAACGACGCTCCTTGCTTAACACCTGTTTCAATCAGGCCTTCAACACGTGCTTGTGCCTGGGGAGAAACTAATGGTCCTAAGTCTGCTTCGCGGTTACTACCAGGGCCGACGATCATACTTTTAGCGCGTTCCACCATTTCTGGCAGCCATTCACGCGCTTCACCCACTAAAATAACAACGGAGTTGGCCATGCAGCGCTGACCTGCCGCGCCAAAACACGACCCAAGCATATGGTTGATCGCTTGATCTTTATTGGCATCAGGCATGATAACGGCATGGTTTTTTGCACCCATCATGCACTGTGCGCGTTTACCGCTGTTGCTGGCACGCTGATAAAGGGATGTGCCGACATGAGTTGAACCGATAAAAGACAGCGCCTTAACATCAGGGTGCTCTGCCAGACGGTTAGCGACATCGGCGCCACCGTGAACAACATTCAATACGCCCGCCGGAACACCTGCTTGCATTGCCAGTTCTACCAAACGCATTGTCGATGTCGGGTCCTGCTCAGAGGGCTTGAGTACAAAGGTATTACCGCATGCGATGGCTATCGGGAACATGAAGCAAGGCAGCATAATCGGGAAGTTAAAGGCGGTAATACCGACACCGACGCCCAGTGGCTTGTTTAACGTATATACATTGACGTCACCCGCAACATTGTCAGCGATCTCGCCGAGCTGGATTTTAGTGACCATGCAGGCATTTTCGATAGCTTCCAGTCCTCGACCGACTTCACCTTCAGCATCAGGCAGTGTCTTGCCGTGTTCCAGACTAATTAGCCCGGCGAGTTCTTTGGTGTTGTCGCGAACCAGTTGTTGGAAACGCAACATAATGGCCTGGCGTTTGGCGACTGATACTTAGCGCCAGCTTTTGAAGGCTTCTTTTGCACTAGCGACAGCAGTGTCGACCTCATCAAGCGTGGCAAACGGTACTTTGGCAACAACTTCCTGAGTGGCGGGGTTGAGCACATCAACCCAAATGCCGCTGGTGGTTTCAACTTTTTCGCCGTTAATAATCATTGCTACATGGGGAATGCTCATTATTACCTCCAGAGAGATCGTGAGTAGATATCTGGTTTATGTTGCACTGCATATAAAGATGCATTTCTGCAAGCAGTGTATATTAATTGATATCTAGGATAGCGGCAGGGTATCGTGTAAACAATAGACAGTATGGCAATGCGCCCTTGCAAAATTGCAAGCCTCTGATCACAAAGAGAATAGATATGAACTGGGATGATTTAAAGGTCTTTTTAGAAGTCGCGCGAACTGAGAAACTATCACAAGCGTCTAAGCGCTTAGGCATAGATGCGTCGACGGTTTCACGCCGTTTACACCGCTTGGAAGATCAGTTGGCTACTCAGTTATTTGATCGTAGTGCCGAAGGCCATAGTCTGACCGAACATGGCCAGTTACTCTTACAGACTGCCCGCGATATGGATCAGCGGGCACAAGCGGCCAATGATATTTTGCAAGGTAAAAACTTAGAGAATCAGGGTAAGGTACGGCTTGGCGTCACAGAAGCTTTTGGTAATGACTTTATTGCACCGGAGTTGGTGCAGTTCTGTCAGCAGTATCCGCAGATCATTATCGACCTGTTGCCGTTACAGCGTTTTGTAAAATGGTCTCACCAGGAAGTTGATATTGCCGTCACGATTGAAAAGCCGCCGAATACCTCGCTGGTTGTCGCCAAGCTATGTGATTATCGCCTTAGTATGTACGCTTCTGATGATTATCTTGCGCGTTCGCAGCAGATCAATGTCGTTGAAGATATCTACCATCATCCGCTCATAGGCTATGTTGATGACCTGGTGTTTAGTGACCAGCTCTCCTATCTGGAGCGCTTACTTCCCAACTCAAATCCATGCTTTCGAAGTACCAGTGTCGTGACGCAGTCAATAGCGGTTCGTGAAGGTCTGGGGCTGGCGATACTGCCTTGCTTTTTAGCTCGCCGACATCCTGATTTGATACCGGTATTAGCGCAACAGACGAGTATCGTGCGGACTTTTTGGATTGCAGTCCATCCCGAACAAAAAAAGCTCGCCCGGGTAAATAAGGTTTGGCAGCACTTGAAAAATCACGCAGCGATGAATGCCTCTGTTTTGATGTGAAACTGCTTGGTTACTTTAATCCTACAATAATGCCGTTTTCCAGTAACCTGATACTATTGGCGGCAGGTATTTTAGGTAGTCCCGGCATACGCAGAATTTTTCCGGTCAGGATGACTAAAAAGCCCGCACCTGAGTTAATTTGAATTGAGTTGACAGTGACCTCAAAGTCTCGCGGTCTGCCATGTAACTCCGGGTCGTCCGATAAAGAGCTAGGTGCTTTTGCAATGCACACGGGAAGGTGGGTGAGCCCTAGTTTTTCGACCTGTTTGAGATCTTTTTCTGCATCTTTTGAAAATGCCACATCATCTGCACCGTACATGGCTTTAGACACGGCACGCACTTTTTCTAATACGCTGGCGTCCAATTCATAGAGAGGTTTGAAGGGGCTATTTTTTTCAACAGATGCCATGACTGCTTTGGCTAATCCGATTGCTCCTTTGCCACCCTTGGCGTGATGATTTGTTTCGGCAAAAGCAACGCCATATGCTTCGCAGCGTGCGCGAATCAAAGCAATTTCTGCATCGGTGTCGGTAGCGAATCGATTCAGGGCAACGACGGGGTGCTTATTAAATAATTCTACACTCTCTATGTGCTTATCGAGGTTTCCCAGGCCTTCTTTTAGTGCCACCAGGTCCTCGTTTTCCAAGTCGTTTATATTTTTTCCACCATGCATCTTTAATGCCCGTACAGTGGTGACCAGTACGACTGCATCCGGATCTAATTCGGCTATTCTGCATTTAATATCAAAAAATTTTTCGGCACCTAAATCAAAACCAAAGCCGGCTTCTGTGATCGCCCAGTCGGCGTAGTGCATCGCCATTCGCGTGGCGATTACACTATTGCAACCATGGGCGATATTGGCAAAGGGGCCTCCATGTACAAAGGCTGGCGTACCTTCAAAGCTCTGCACTAAATTAGGTTGTAAAGCGTCACGAAGCAACGCCATCATTGCTCCTGTAATTTCTAATTGTGCGGCATAGACGGGGTCTCCCTGGTACGTGAACCCGATTAAGGTACGGTCCAGTCGCTGTTTTAAATCATTAGCGTCATTCGCTAAACACAACATGGCCATCACTTCAGAGGCAGCGGTGATATCAAATCCGCCTTCGCGAGGGATACCCTGCATCTTGCCACCAAGGCCCAATACTATTTTCCTCAGGCTGCGGTCGTTCATGTCCATGACGCGGCGCCACACGATTTGGCGAGGATCGATGCTTAACTCGTTGCCTTGATAGATATGATTATCCAGCGCCGCAGAGAGTAAATTATTAGCACTGGTGATGGCATGAAAGTCGCCGGTAAAGTGTAAATTGATGCGATCTGCGGGCATTATCTGACTATAACCACCGCCCGTTGCTCCACCTTTCATACCCAGACACGGACCCAGCGAGGGTTCGCGTAGTGCCATACATACCGATTCATTCAGCTGAGTGAATGCCTGGCCCAGTCCGATGGTGGTGGTTGTTTTTCCTTCTCCGGATGGCGTCGGGGTTGTTGCTGAAACCAGAATCAGCCTGCCCTTTTTTTTACTGGGAGTGGTTAGTGCTTTTAAATTCACTTTTGCGATATCACGGCCATAAGAATAAAGATATTGTGCATCAATCCCAAGTGCTTCGCTGATGTCGGTAATAGGCTGCGGCGTAAACTGTTGCGCTATTTCTACATCTGTAGCCATGCCTTTAGTCATAACAGTCTCCTTGGCTTTTTTCTTATGTATTCAGCCCGTGTATCACTGATTTAATATTGAAAAATTGATGCGCAACCAAGAGTAAACTTATCTATTTTGATGCCCGGTAAACGCAATAACGTCTATGCAAGGTATCACTTTTTTTGAAAATTACATAAAGCGTTCAACGCACAGATCCGAAAACAGATCAGTTTCTGCGTTAGGGATGGGCTAGCTGAACTTGCTTTATTTTGGGCTCTAGAGACTTGAGCGTTACCAGTAGAACACTGCCAAACGCCATGACAATTGCTGCCATATAGAGACCATCGTTATAGTTTCCACTTTCTTCAGCGAGCAACCCGGCGATGAGGGGACCAATAATCTGGGCTACGCCGAAAGATAATGTCATCTTGCCCATCATTTTTGCCGGACGGGTTGGATAGTATCGTCCAGCCATGGTCAGCACCAAACAGACCATGCCACTGAAGGTAGCACCAAAGAGGATCGCACCTGTCATAGTGAAAATTAAGTTGGGCTCAATGACGGGTAGCAGTATTCCAAGAATCTGAAGTATGCTGGCGCTGATCAGTGCGTTGAGTAAGCCTATCCGACGTGCGATCAGGTCCCAAATAATAGCACTAACTGTAGCGCCCACGCCCATTGCCATAAAGGCCCATACCCCTTTGCCTTCCAGGCCTGGCAATTGATCAACAATAGCGACGATAAAGGTAGCGCTGACCACATAACCAATACCCGCACAAAAATAAGCGACTAAAAACACACGCATAAAAACCGGGCCAGGCGGAGAGTCGATCATCGTTTCACCGCTACTGGTGACTTTTGTTGAGTCCGGCGGTGGGAGCCATACCCAGGCGGGCAGCATAATCACTAAAGCAATAACGGTAAATAGCAGCCATTGCTGGCTCCAGTCAAAGTATCCGCTCATCAGCTCGACAGCAATCGAGCATAAGACCATTCCCAAGCCTACACCGCCGAAGGTAATCCCTAACTCACTGCGATAGCCGTTACGAATCAGCCAGTTAAGAATCAATCCCCCGCCCAGCAACATGCCTGCAGCGCAACTCAACCCGGCCAGAAACCGAAACAGGGACCAAAGCCATATATTCTCTGTTAACCCCATACCCGCGGTCGTGATGACCGCAACCACCAGCCCTATGCGATAGAGCCGGTCTTTAACAGACAGATCACTGATCATGGTGGCAACCAGCGCGCCACACAGGTATCCCAGGTAATTAACCGCGGCTAACCATCCTCCTTCAGCCACGCCCAGACCTGCTTGCTGTTGCATGATAGGCAGCAACGGGGTGTAGGCAAAACGAGCCACACCCATGGTGAGTATCAGACTGAACACACCGGCGCTAAGAATTTTGAATCGTTGGATATTGCCGTTCATACATTTCTCACTGGATTAACACAGTTCACATCGTCACAGCAATTTTCCACTCAATCCGTTATTCAATGCGGCCATCGGGGGTATACCGATCCCGGCTAACAACATAACCAGTGAATATGTCAGGGAGTTATTCATTGTTGATCTCATGGTTTAACTTTGTCAGTCAGCGCTCTTTCGACCCAATCTACACGATCTTGTCCGAAATAAATGTCGTCACCAACAAACATAGTCGGAGCACCAAATACCCCACGAGCTGCGGCTTCTTGCGTCGATGTGATCAGCGCTTGTTTAACCTCTGGCCGGGTGATCGCTTGCATAACGGTGTCGGCATCAAAACCCGCTTTATTAAGGGTATCGATGAGGACGTCTGCAGAGGACAAATCTTTTCCTTCAGCCCATGCGGCTTGATACATAGCCTGGTTGTACTCTTCAATCCGGTTTTCTGATATGGCCCAAAGAGCACCGCGCATTGCGTTAACCGTGCTGAAAATAAAATGTGGATTGAGTGTGTAAGGAATACCGTAGTATTCAGCGGTTCGGGCAAAATCAATTTTAATCCACTCCCATTTTGCCGGTACCGTCACCGGAGCAGTGTTACCCTGGGCTTTGAATACACCGCCTAACAGCATCGGCTTGTAATTAATTTTAGTGCCGGTTCGCGTGCAAATCTCTTTTAATCGCACGAGGGCAAAATAGGAGGCAGGGCTAATAAAGTCGTAATAAAAATCAATAGTTTTACTCATTTAATCTTCCTCACTTAATGTTATTCAGATGATATTTGAACGATATGATCACCATGTTTCTGCATAGGGGCGAACATCCTGCTCGAATGTCCATGTACTGCGGGGTTGGTTATGAATCTGCCAGTAAACTTCGGCCAGGTCATCGGGTTGAATAATGCCGTCCTTTCCTTTGCTGGCAAATAAATCCGGCAGGAACGCTTTGGTGGCTTCGTTTTCGATCAGTCCATCAATGACCACATGGGCAACATGAATGCCCTGAGGGCCCAGTTCTCTGGACATGCATTGAGCGAGCGCTCTTAAGGCGTGCTTACCACCGGCAAAGGCTGCAAAGCCACTGCTTCCGCGTAAGCTTGCCGAGGCTCCGGTAAAAATGATGCTACCTTGCTGACGAGAGATCATTTTCCTGGCGACTTCCCGGCCGACCAGAAAACCGGCAAGGGCGCACATTTCCCAGACTTTACGGTACACCCTGGTTGTCGTTTCAGTGATGCTGAAGCGTACATTTCCGCCAACGTTAAATACTGCAACACTGATCGGGCCTAGTTCTGATTCCACTTTATCAATCAGTTCGGTTACCTGTGTTTCATCGCGTGCATCCGAATGAAACGCGGTAGCTTCAGACCCCATTGCCTGAATATCACTGACCAGAGTGTGCAGATCACCACGGCGACGGGTAGCAACGATATAATAACCTTCTCTGGCGAAACGCCGTGCGATCGCTGATCCCAGATGATCACCGGCTCCGATAATCAGTGCGATGGGTCTGTTACTCGTTGTCATCAGCGACTCCTCATTATCATTTTGTTAACTTGTAAAAGGGTAAAGCTCTATTTAGAATAAATAAAATCGATTATTTCTATCGTTACGATAACTAGTGGTTATGATATGGAATTACAACAATTACGCCTTTTTCTGGCCGCCGCAGAATCAGAGAGTTTTACGCGCGGTGCTGAGCGGGCCTTTGTCTCACAACCGGCGCTTTCTGCTTCAATTTCTAAGCTAGAAGCCGAAATGGGCGTTAAGTTATTTACCCGCAATAAGCGTAACGTCGTATTAACGCCGGCCGGAAGGATGCTGTTGAAACGCGCAGAAGTTATTGTAGATGAATGTTCCAGGGCCAAAGATGAGCTAAGACGCCATGATGAACTACGCGTTCTCAGGCTGGGGGTGATCAATACACTATCGATCCATTACGTTACCCGTTTGGTGGAGCAGTATCGCCGGGAAAATCCGGGCTTGGTTTTAAATGTAACGGATGCCAATAGTCTGAACATTGAAAAGCTGGAGCGAGAAGAGCGTATTGATCTGGCATTGACGATATTGCCGCCCCCGCCCCTTAGCAGCCGGAAATTTGTGTATGACAAAGAGCTGTTCAGTGAAGCCTATGTGGTCGCTATGTCGCAAGACCACCACCTGAGTAAATCTCCTTCGCTGAGCATCGATGACCTGATTAAGGAGCCGTTTATTTCCCGTTCTCACTGTGAACACCGACGGGTGATTCAAGAGCTGCTGAAGTCACGCAACGTACGGCTGAACTCCATCTATGTGACCGATCAGGATGACAGGGCACTGGCACTGGTTAAAGCCGGTATCGGCATCGCGATTGTGCCCGAGCATTGCAGGTCAGCCGGAATAAGGACCTGCCCGCTGGTAGAGTCGAAACAAAAAAGATCGATAGGCTTTATGTGGGGTCAAAGTGAAAACAAGGATGAAATTACACGATTTGTTGATTTCGCCAGTGCTATCCGCTGGGATTAATTTTTTAACGATCTTTAGATCGCAGCAGGGCTAACAAAGCCTTGATTGAGCGCTTTATTGCCAGGTCATGAGTTTTTTTGCACTGAGTTAATATTTCAACCAGAGGGTTGACCCGCATTGTACTGATAAGTACGTTAGTTACACACTTTGTTCACACGTTTGACCGGAGGTAATGATGACAATTACATTGGCATTTGATGTATATGGAACCCTGATTAATACCCACGGGTTGTTGACTCAACTTGAAGAGATGATCGGCGATAAAGCGCAGGCATTCTCGAATACCTGGCGAGAAAAACAATTAGAGTATTCATTCCGTAGAGGGCTGATGAAAAGTTACCTTCCCTTTTCTGAATGTACCCGTAGCGCGCTGGAGTACGCCTGCAAGTTACATCAGGTAGACATGAGCTCAGATCAGAAGTCCGGATTGCTATCATTGTATGCGGTACTGCCGGCTTTTCAGGATACCCTGAATGGATTGGCAGCGTTGAATCAAGATCAATTCCGCCCTTATGCATTTTCCAATGGTACTGAAGCTGCGGTTCGAAAACTCCTTCAACACTCAGGTACTGAGCAGTACCTGCTCGATATTGTCAGTGTGGATTCCCTGAAAACCTTCAAGCCTGATCCGGCAGTATATGACTATTTTTTACAACGCAGCGCATCGTCCAAAGAGCAAAGCTGGCTAATATCCAGTAACCCTTTTGATGTTATCGGTGCTCTGAATTTTGGTATGAAAGCCGCGTGGGTTAAGCGCAGTGAATCCTCATTGTTTGATGACTGGGAGGTGACACCGACACTGGTTGTTGAGTCTCTGGAGCGGATTGGCGATCAGATCCTGAAAGCCTGAACCCTCGCCAATCAGTAGTTCAGGCTG
>NZ_JBFIIH010000035.1:0-31451 GCF_041601355.1 Neptunomonas sp. | reverse complement strand
GGTATATTGCTCAGAATGCCATGAGCGGCTTCCGTTTGGCCCTTGCCGGTGATGTCGTCATTTTCACCTTCTACTGTTAGTAAGGCTGTGGCTTTAACCGCGGACGTATCAATTTTTTTACCTTCAAAGAGCATTTCGCCACGGGGTAAGCGGTGGTCCAGGAATACTTTGCGAATGGTTTCCAGGTAGAAATCTGCCGGAAGATCCATAACCGCGAGATATTCATTGTAGAACTCTCTGTGAGCCTCAGCACTATCGCCATCCCCTTTGACCAAATCATCAAAGAACTTAAAATGTTTTTTGATATGGCTATTCATGTTCATGCTCATAAAACCGGAGAGCTGAATAAAGCCGGGATATACTTTTTGGCCTGCGCCAGCAAAATCGGCAGGTATTGTATTGATGACGTTATTTTCAAACCACTCCAAATCTTTGCCTGAGGCGTAGTCATTGACTTCCGTTGGGTTAATTCGTGTATCAATAGGCCCCCCCATAAGCGTCAGCGAGCGAGGAATGTTAGGGTTGTTGCGCTCTGCCATGATGGTGGCAGCAACGATAGCGGGTACGCTCGGCTGGCACACAGCAATGACGTGGGTGTCGGGGCCTAAAAACTCAAGGAACTCGATCAGATAACGTACATAATCGTCAAAGGTGAAACCACCTTCGTTGAAAGGGACGTCCCGCGCATTTTGCCAATCGGTAATATAAACTTCGTGGTCTGGAATAAAGTGCTCTACCGTGCCGCGTAACAAGGTTGCATAGTGACCAGACATTGGCGCCACCAGGAGTACTTTAGGGTGGTTGTATTTGCCGGTGCGACGAAAATGCAGTAGATCACAGAAGGGGAGTGCGTAGGGCACTTCTTCCCGGATACGAATTTTTTCTCCGGCAATGATGGTTTGGGTTAGTCCGAATTCAGGCTTTTCGTAGTTGTCGGTGCAACGTATGATCAGTTCTAGATGCGCTAGCATTGTACGTGTTATAGAGCCTTCCAAAAAAGGCTGCATCCAAGATAACTTGAGCTGCTTTTTCCACGCTTGTGCCCAAAGATGTAGTGGTTGGACAGACTGGTTTAATGTGTGGTGTAGGTGGTACAGCATAGAAGAATTCCTTATCAATCTTTATTGATTGATTCATTATTTATCTGCGCAAAATATATATTGCGGTGCAGCATTCAGTGCTCAGTGTATAGGTTAATACTTTTATTTTGCAAGAATATGTTTTCTATTTTTGATGTTGCGTCGCATTAATGTCGTCAGTTGTATATGCTTAATGGTTGCTTAAATAACGGGCGATTCATCATTGTTGTGATAGCTTATAGCATGCGTGAGCGGCTTTCAGGGGGAGGTGTTTTGATTAGGCTAGTACATCCCGGGACAAGCATAGGGCAGGTAATAGGGGAGGTAGTGAATGAAATGGTCACCTCGTGTTCTGAAGTTCGCACTGAATATTTATGGGCCTTATCTGGGCGCTGGGATTCGTATCACGCATATTGATCCTGAATGGCGTGAGATGCATGTACGCATGAAATTACGTTGGTATAACCGTAATATTATGGGTACGCATTTTGGCGGGAGTTTATACGCGATGGTTGATCCTCAGATGATGCTAATGCTGATGAATCGCTTGGGCAAAGAATATATTGTATGGGATCAGGCTGCAGAAATTGAGTATGTAAAACCTGCCAAAGGCACGGTAGAGGCTCACTTAAGTTTATCGGATGCTCAACTGGATGAGATTAAAAGAAAAACGTCAGGCGGAGTGGCGTATCGGCCTTCATTTGAAATAGCTATACGTGACTTAGATGGCATTGTGGTGAGCAAAGTAAAAAAAGTGCTGTATGTAAAACGCAAAAAACATTAAATATACGTGCTTGTTTAATCTGAATATTTTTAACTTCGGTATTCTTAACCCAGAGTAGTTTAACGAAAATAATTAAGCCAGAATCACACAGGCGGCACCTAGTACAATTAAAGCTAATCCTGATAAATCCCGGGGACGGAGTTTTTCTTTAAACCACCGGGCCGAAATAAAAAGCGTAAAGAGAACTTCGATTTGGCCAAGGGTTTTAACCAGCGCGACTGTTTCTAAGCTCATCGCAGTAAACCAGCCAAGTGAACCAAGGCAGCTACATAAGCTGATAATCAGTGTGAGTTTAGGTCGCTGCCATAAAGCATTAAGTGTGGCAGGCTCTTTAATCAGCAGCCACATGAGGAGAATAGCAGTCTGAGTTGTGATGACATAAAGTAAGACCCAGGCGGCACTGTAGGGAAAGGGTAAGCCAAGCATCAGGCTTGCTTCTCTAACCCACAGCGTGGTTAAAGCGAATGCTAAACCACTGCCTAACCCCAATGCGAGCGTCTTTATTGAGAGTTCTTTTAATGAGCCGGTATTGCTCATTAGCCAGATAGCAATCGCGCCAATAATAACACCACTCCAGGCAAGCCCTGACAACGGCGCAGCGAAAAATAACGCGCCTAATGTAGCGGCAATCACCGCTTCACTTTTCGCCAAGCCAACGCCAATTGCATAATTCCTGAGGCGAAACAGTTTTACCATCAGTGCAGTAGCAATAATTTGCGAGACCGATGCCAGCGCAATAGTCACCAGATAATTAGCACTTACTGTAGGAAGGGCGACAGGTTCAACTTGGTAGAGTATCCATAAATATAATGCGGCCAGTGGGCTTGCATACACAAAACGTGCGAGTGTGACACCGGCAGTGCTGACCTCTTTGCTAAGCTTATTTTGGAAAGCATTGCGCCAAGACTGCATAAAAGCAGCAAAAATAGTAAAAGGAATCCACAGTCCCATTAACAATACTTCCCTGAGTAAGCGCTGGGTAAGCGACTATTTTTTGAAAAGAGAGCGGCGTAGCGCAGGTGTTGTTGGTTTTTCCGCTTCAGGTGCCTGGTATTGATGCTTGGGTTTAGTGTTTTTCTTTTGTAGCCCTTTGCTTTTTGAGGGCTTAGGCTGGAGAGGTTTACCGTCGACTAACTTACCATTGTCGATAAAAGGGACGGGTTGTAGCGGGATTCTTTTATTAATTAACGCTTCTATCTCAACCAGGTAGCATCTTTCGTCTGGGGCAACTAAGGATATTGCTTGTCCGGATAAGCCTGCACGCCCGGTACGACCAATGCGATGAACGTATGCCTCCGGTTGGTTGGGTAAGTCGTAATTTACAACACGAGGGAGTGACTCAATATCAATACCACGTGCTGCCACATCCGTAGCGACCAGTACTTTTATCTCACCTGCAGCAAATGCCCTTAGTGCATGAGTACGCTCGCGTTGCAGTTTGTCACCATGAATAGCCAGAGCGCTTATCTGCTCCGCCTGTAAAAATTCAGTGACCTGATCCGCCCGTCTTTTGGTACGGGTAAAAACCAGGGTTTGGTTCCATTTTCCACCGTCAATCAGGTAACTCAGTATCTCGGATTTATCCTGGTTATCTACTGCATAAGCAACTTGTTTAACCTGGCTCGTGGTGGAGTTTCGAGTGGAAACGCTGATCCGTTTTGGCGCATGCAGTAAGGACTCTGCTAGCGCTTCAATGTTGCTGTTAAACGTGGCTGAGAAGAGTAATGTTTGTTTGTTTTTGGGAATGAACTTCAGAATTTTCTGAATATCATGGATAAACCCTAAATCCAGCATACGGTCAGCTTCATCCAGTACAAGCACTTCGAGTTGTTCTAGTGAAAACTTGTTTTGCTCCAGCATATCCAGTAATCGACCGGGTGTCGCCACTAAAATATCTGTGCCGCGTTTCATCTTCCGAATCTGGTTATCGAAACGCACGCCGCCATAAAGGGAGATAACACGTACTCCCAGTGCTCGGCCGTATTGCAGTGTGTGATCACCTACCTGCATCGCCAGCTCGCGGGTGGGTACCAGTACCAGCCCTCTTATGTGATGATATTCAGTACCTTGCGGCGCGCTACCGAATTTCTCGATCATGGGCAGCGCAAAGCTAGCGGTTTTACCTGTGCCGGTTTGTGCTTCGGCCATTAAATCGTGCCCCTGGAGGATGGCCGGAATAGCCTGCGCCTGAATAGGCGTGGGGGTTTTGTGGCCTAACTCATCCAGAGTAAACAGTAGTTCAGGGCAGAGATTTAGTTCAGAAAAAGCGGGCATGAGTCGTCCGGATAAAAGCGCAAAGTAACAGGGCAGAATTTGGAGGCTAAGTTTACAGGATTAGAGCAAATTGAGCGATAGATGATGTAAACAGCGCTCAATGGTGAATAGCGGTGCATGTCGTAAAAAGCCCTTTCATTACTGCTTTGTTAAATCAGCAGGCCGGATGTGAGTCCGTCTGTCTTCGGCAAGATAAAAACCGAGCTGAGCTAGGAACTTAGTAATAACCGCTATACTCTAGTATTAGTATTGCGGTGAATGGCCGCTCGCTTGATTGTCGTTCACTGCAAGCGTTTAACAACATTGAGACATCACAGGAGCTTTTGATCAATGGAGGTGACTCTACTTTACTGGCACTGGCTGGTATTCGGTATGCTGTTGATGGCAGCCGAAATGTTTATTCCCAGTTTTACTATTTTTTGGTTTGGTCTGGGCGCTATGGTGGTTGCCGGGCTCTTAGGCGTTAATCCGGATATTGCTTTAAGTTGGCAGCTTTTCTGTTGGGCCGTGGCATCATCAGTGTTTGCATTATTATGGTTTAAGTTATTGCGCCCTAAAATGACGGATCGTACTAAAGCAGGTATTGCACGCGAAGCAATCGCCGGTGAAAGCGGTCAGGTCATTAAAGCCCCTACTGAGCATTCGCGAGGTATCGTACGGTTTACAACGCCGGTATTAGGTGATGATGAGTGGGAGTTTATTTGCAATGCGGAGGTGATTATGGGGGACCGGGTCTTCATCAAAGAACTCTCCGGTAACACTTTGCTGGTTGAAAAACGCTAGTCATATAGCACTGACGATAGCGCTTCTTAAAGCGATGTATAGCTAATAATTACGATATTTAAATAGGGGAATTGTTTATGGATGGATTGATAATCGCCGGCGTTTTAGTGTTTCTTGTGGTGCTTACGCTGGGGATGGGGGTTAAGACGGTGCCGCAGGGCAACAAGTTTGTTGTGCAGCGCTTGGGTAAGTTCCATTCCACTTTAGGCCCTGGGTTAAATATTATTATCCCTTACATTGATCAGGTCGCTTATAAAGTAACGACCAAGGATATCGTGATGGATATACCTTCTCAGGAAGTGATTACCAAGGATAATGCCGTCATTATCGCCAATGCGGTTGCTTATATTAACATCGTTGCACCTGAAAAAGCGGTATATGGCGTTGAGGATTATAATCTGGCTATTCAGAATCTGGTGCAAACATCATTGCGTTCGATTATCGGTGAAATGGGTTTAGATGATGCGCTTTCTTCACGCGATCAGATTAAAGCAAAACTGAAAACGGCTATTTCAGATGATATTTCAGACTGGGGTATCACGCTTAAAACGGTGGAGATACAAGATATTACGCCCTCGGACACGATGCAAAGTGCAATGGAAGAGCAGGCCGCGGCTGAGCGTCAGCGACGTGCTGTCGTGACTCGTGCAGAAGGTGAAAAGTCGGCCGCTATTTTAGAAGCTGAGGGGCGTTTGGAAGCGTCTAAGCGCGATGCAGAAGCACAGGTTGTATTGGCGAAAGCCAGCCAGGTGGCTATCCAGCGGGTCACTGAAGCGATCCAGGATAATGAACTTCCTGTGATGTATATTTTAGGTGAAAAGTATGTAGATGCGATGGAATCCCTAGCTAAGTCTGCAAACTCGAAAACAGTTGTTTTACCGGCAGATATACCGGCAGCCATTAGAGGCATGATGGGTGGGTTTAAAAAATAACTGAATTATTCCTGCATTCATCGCGGCATAAGACAATAGTGTTATTAGAAGCTATAACCAGAGCGTTATGCTGTGAGTATGCTCAAGGAGGGAGTTCGAAGAGTTTGCTGTCAAAGGCAATGTGATGGATATGGCGGTCGGTATTATCGTGGGTGCAGCCTTTGGTAAAATCGTATCGTCATTTGTCGGTGATGTTGTTATGCCGCCTATCGGTTTGTTGTCGGGTGGCGTCAACTTCACAGATTTAGCGTTTGGTTTGCAAGAAGCGGTGGGTGAAACGGCAACTGCCACAATTAACTACGCTAAGTTTGCGCAGACAGTTATTGATTTTGTGATTGTTGTTGGTGCGGTGCTTGTTGCAGTGAAAACAATCAACTCAATGAGAAAAACAGAAGAGGCAGCGCCTGCAAAAGCAGAAGTAGAGCCTGAACCTTCTATGGAAGAAGTATTATTTAGCGAAATAAGAGACCTGCTTAAAGTGCGCACCTAGTTAAATCAGCTGTTCACTTTTTTATATTTGTGACGGATATTATGGCCAATTCTGAAAAAGTAAAATCACCCTGTATTAGGCAATGTTGTCTTGATCAGCAGGATATTTGTCTGGGATGCTATCGCTCATTGCAGGAAATTCTTGATTGGGCTGCTGGGTCTGATGATGAAAAGCGTGCAGTATTAGCGCGGACTGCTGTTCGCCAGACAGCGCGAGGCGAGCGGAATAAAGTGCTAAAAACTTGTTTGTAAGTTTTGCGGTTATTCTGGCTTCTGTGCCTATCTATTATTTAAGAAAGGTTTTAGAAAGATTTGAAAGGTTGGATAAATTGTGGGGTCATTGCTGGTCATACTAGATCTATAGTTAATTGCTATGATGGTTGTTGAGAAAATTAATTTTTACAATAGTCCCGGTTTGGTTATAGTTATTTTCAACGAAGTAAATGTTCAATAAATCAGGAGATTGCACCATGTTGGATAATCGCGAAGGCCAGTCAGTACCTGGCGTCACTTTCCCTGCCCGTGTTGGAAACGAGTGGGTGAAAATTACGACAGATGAGTTATTTAAAGGGAAAAATGTGATTGTCTTTGCGTTGCCGGGCGCCTTTACGCCAACATGCTCGAGCACGCATTTGCCGCGCTATAATGAGCTGGCACCGGTCTTTAAAGAGAATGGTATTGATGACATTATCTGTCTTTCAGTAAATGATACGTTTGTCATGAATAGCTGGGCTGAGGACCAAAAGGCCGAAAATATTACCTTTATTCCTGATGGCAATGGTGAATTCAGTGCAGGTATGGGAATGCTGGTGGATAAAAGTGATATTGGATTCGGCAAGCGTAGCTGGCGCTACTCCATGCTGGTCAAAGATGGTGTGATCGATAAAATGTTTATCGAGCCGGATCTGCCAGGCGACCCGTTCGAAGTGTCTGATGGCGACACGATGCTTAACTACATCAACCCGAATGCAAAGCAGCCAAAACGCGTGACCTTACTGACTAAGCCTGGTTGTTCACACTGTACGCGGGCTAAAAAAGCGTTACAGGCAAAAGGTTATAAGTACGAAGAGATTGAACTGGGGCAGCATGGCGTCAGTTTCTCCAGCTTGAATGCTATTTCTGGTCAGGGAACGACACCTCAGGTCTTTATTGATGGCGAGCATGTCGGCACGGCAGATGATCTGGAGGTTTGGTTAGCAGCTCACAGCTAATTGCTTAAGATCGGTTTATGATAATAGCGATGTAATATTTATCCAAAACGCCCTCTTGTTCAGGAGGGCGTTTTTTTTTGGCTGCTATTATGCGGCGCTACGTCGAATGACCTCGCCATGATCTTCGGCTTCAATGAGTACTTTATGGAGTGTCCTGATGGCATTTTCATAATCATTATCGGCAACGATACATTGCATTTCGACCTGCCGTTGTGTCTGATGTAATGAAAGTATACTGATGTCTGCATCGGTTAAGGCTGACACCGTTTTGGCTAACATGCCCTTGACTTTGATATCCGAACCAATGGCAGATACCATCGCGATATTATGTACACTGACTTCAGCGGCAGGGTACATCTCTTCAATGAGGCGTACGACCCGGTTGATTTTTTTTCGATTGCCAACGGTAAAATAAGTAACACTATTAGCGTCGGCCTCCTTGTTGACCAGATCCAGTTTTAACTGGTGTAACAGGCGGGTGATCTCAATATCATGTTCTGGCGAGCCCAGCATATCCTGATCAAAAACCTCAATGCCAAAAACGTCTCTTCGACCCGCGATAATCTCTATGCAGGGGCGTGGGTTCTGATAACTCTGGCTGATCAATGTGCCATTATGGCGGGGTTCAAAGGTATTTTTTATGCGCAGTTGAATGCCTGCATGGCGTAATCCACGTGCCGCCTTCGGGTGGATTGCCTCCATGCCAAGATTAGACAGCTGATCAGCGACATCAAAGTTGGTCATGCCGAGCGTAATCACTTTGTCCTCGCCTACGATGCGAGGATCGGCGCTGCTTAAATGAAATTCTTTATGGATGATAGCTTCTGTTGCACCGGTAATGCAGGCTATTTTGGAAAAAGTCATTTCGCTGTAGCCCCGATCAAAGGTTTTCATCAAACCCTCGTTACAATGTGTGTAACCGGTGGCGATAACAATTTCCTTAGCCGGGTTAACGTCACTGAATTGTGTTCTGATCATCTCTTCAAAGGAGAGGGGGATATCTAAATTCCAGCCGGTTAAATCTACCAGGCGGGCTTGGATGCCGTTTTCTTTGAGGAGAAGAACTGAGTTAAACGCGCTGTGTACTTCGCCAATAGATGCGAGCATTTCTCTGACTGTGGCTAGTTGGCTGTCTAACTGGAAGTGTCCATAATGGCAGAGGTCGTACAGGCTTTGCATACACTGTTCTGCCCCCTTGATTCGCTCTGCAATAAAGGTATTGGCTTGTTGTAGGCTCTTGCCCTGAAACAGTGAACGGTTAATGCTTAATAAGTGCTGTTGAACATTGCTCAGGCGATCGCGCCAGGCATCGGCCTGGCTGGCTTCTGCAAAACAGCTGTAAACGCCGGCGTCTCCCGATTTTTTGTGTTCCAGAAGTAAGTCCGTAACGCCAGCATAAGCTGAGACTACAAAAATTCGATTGTAGAGGCTGTTATTTCGTTTATGTAACCAGATGTTGCTTAAAACATCCTGAGTGCGGCTCATGGAAGAGCCGCCAATTTTTTCAACAGTATGCATGTGTAGTCCTGTGATACGGAAATTTAGGGTCTTGGCAGGCTCAGAGAGCGGTGATGTTTTTCCGTGTCGCGATAAATTCAGGCCTGGGTGCCCGGGTACAGAAAGGGTCAGTCACTTTGTTATCAATGTGATTGAAAACAAAGAATAAATTGCTACGTGGGTCCGGCGTTATGTTGCTGTTTGAGCCATGCATGGTATTACAATCAAAAAATAATACAGAGCCTGCTTTGGCTTCAGCGCAATCAATACCATATTTATCGGCCAGGTGATGCAGGCTGTCGTCATCGGGTATGCCAAACGTTTGTTGTTTCAGAGATTGTAAGTAGTGATCTTTTGGTGTTTCGCCGATACAGCTTAGATACTCTTTATGCGAGCCTGGCATGAGCATAAGAGCGCCATTTTTGGCATTATTATCCGTCAGAAATATGGAGCAGCTAAGTGCTCGCATGCGTGGCATGCCATCTTCAACATGCCAGGTTTCAAAGTCAGAATGCCAGTAAAACTCTTTACCTTTTAAGCCTGGCTTGAAGTTGAGTCTGGATTGGTGAATGTAGATATCACCTCCCAGAATAAAACGAGCGATATCGGTAATACGTTCATCTTTAGCGACATTGGCAAACAGAGGGTGATTCTGATGAATCTGAAAAACAGATCGCAATAAGCCGTTATCCGCTTCTGTTACCGCTTGGGGTGTTTGGCGCACAGCGTCGTCTTGCTGCAACATTTTAATCGCTTCTGAGAAGGTGGCTACTTCTTGTGGACTAAAAAGATCAGCTAATAGCATGTAACCCTGCTCTTCAAATTGATCAAGCAAGTTGGCTGTTAGCGGAGCATTTTCTGTTTTTTCAGAGTAAAGCACCGGGTCTTTGCGTAGTGTCAGGCTGGCAGTCTGCTCTTGTCTTGATGGATATATATCATTAGACATGGTTTTAATCCCTCCACTTTGTTAGGTAACGCTATCCGCTTCAAGCGGGTATACGCCGTCTGCATTATGTGTTTCTTTACCATTAAGCGGTGGGTTAAACACGCAAGCCATTTTCATCTCGTTGTTTGCGCGTAACAGGTGCTCATCATTCTTGTCGAGAATATAAAGGGTGCCGGGTTTGATGGGATAAATTTTCCCGTCAGCCAGCGTTTCAATCTCACCGTCACCACTCATACAAAATACTGATTCGAGATGGTTTTGATACCAGATATGCGTTTCTGTGTTGGCATAGATGGTTGTGATGTGAAACGAAAAGCCCATGTTGTCATTTTTCAATAACATGCGCGTGCTTTCCCAGTTTTCGGCTTTGATGGTGCGTTCTGTGTCTTCAATGTCGCATAAATTTCTGACTATCATTGTGTTCTTTTCTCCCGGGTCTTAAGAAGCAGCGGCTGTGGCGATATTGCTGGTTACTTCGCTAAAGGCTTTTTCAAGCAGGTTGAGTCCCCGCTCCAGTTCTTCGTTGGATATGGTCAGTGGAGCGAAACATTTCACTATCTGGTCGCGGTTGCCGCAGGTTTCAATTATCAGCCCTTTCTTATAAGCGGATTGAACAACCTGGCCAGCAATCTCTTCGGAAGGGCATTCGATTCCACTCATCATGCAGCGGCCTTTCAGTTTTAATGATTCCGGGCCGAATCGGTCTGCGATGTTGCGTAAGCGTTTTCTGAGTAGATTTCCTTTCTCTTTGATATCTTTAGAGAAAAGATTATCGTGCCAATAGGTATCTATGGCTGTGGCTGCGGTAATGAAGGCATGGTTGTTGCCACGGAATGTGCCGTTATGCTCACCGGGTTTCCAAATATCCAGATCTTTGCGGAAGATGGTTAAAGCCATGGGTAAACCATATCCGCTGATAGATTTAGAGAGTGTGATGATATCGGGTTTTATGCCGGCTTCTTCGAAGCTGAAAAAATCACCTGAGCGGCCACAACCCGCTTGAATATCATCAATAATCATCAGCATGTCATGTTTATCACACAGTTTTCGCAGGCCTTTGAGCCAGGCTGAAGACGCGACATTTAGTCCGCCTTCGCCCTGAATGGTCTCCAGAATTACAGCGGCGGGTTTATCAATACCGCTGCTGGGGTCGCTGAGTAGTTTATCAATCATGGCAAGTGTATTGGTGTTCTCGCCGAAATAACCGTCAAATGGCATGCGGGATACATGGTTTAATGAAGTGCCCGCTCCACCGCGATGATGCTGGTTCGCTGTACAGCTCAATGAAGCGCCTGTTACACCATGAAAGCCATTTGTGAACGCAATAATATTTTCGCGCCCTTTTACTTTTCTCGCCAGTTTGAGAGCGGCTTCTACCGCATTGGAACCGGTTGGTCCGGTAAATTGCATCACATAATTTTTTAAACCACGTGGCTTGAGAATGATGTTTTGAAAGCGCTCAATAAAGTGTTCTTTGGCGCTGGAATACATGTCTAACCCATGTGTCAGTCCATCTGATTCGATATATGTCATCAGGGCATGTTTTAAAACAGGGTTGTTGTGACCATAATTGAGTGACCCTGCACCAGCGAGAAAGTCCAGATACTCTTTACCCTCTTCGTCAATCAGGTTGGCTCCCTTCGCTTGTTTAAAGGTGGCCGGAAATGAGCGACAGTAGCTTCTTACACTTGATTCGTGATGTTCAAAAGTATTCAAAATATTCTCCTTCACAGATTATTTTCATCCGTGATGTTTGTTCTCAGTGGGAATGTGCTTGCTGTAGGCTTGCTACAGCGGTGATATGTGCTGAAGGAAAAATGCCCTAGTCAGGGCCGCCCCGGTAGAGCACTTCATCGGGGTGTTGGTTATCAAAGTGATGTAGCCGGCTAAAGCGGACTGTTTTTTCGACCCGCATGTTACGGGATTCAAAGAAGCGCTCGAAGAGTTGTTCTGAAGCAACATTGCCAGGTGAAATGGTTGTTTCGAGATGGCTTACGTTTTTTTGACGGTCAAATAGATTTGATAGCATCTGTTTTGCTAAGCCTTTGCCCCTCCATTTTTCATCAAGCGCAACCTGCCAGACAAACAAGGTTTCCAGGCGTTGTGGTGGTAAATATCCAGAAATAAAACCAATGACCTGATTGTCAGGGGTGACGGCTATGATCGAGGTGTTTGAAAAGTCAGAACACTGTAACAGGTTGCAATAGGCGGAATTTGGGTCAAGAGGTGGGCAGCGGCTGATAAGTTGGTGAACAGCCATTCCATCTTCCGCAAGCGGAAGGCGAAAGTGTATATCAGTAAAATTCATTGCTCTTCTAATGCTTAGTAATGCGATGGTTTTTTATAGTAACACAGAAGGTTGGCATGTTGAAGGTTTGGGTTTTTATTATATTTAAAGATGTTTTTCTGGTTTTTTTAGAGATTTTATTGAATTTTTACTTCGTATTGCTATGTTTATTTTGTCTGAAAAGGGTGTGTTTAATTAGAAAAAATAAATATTTTTATTATATCATTAACTTTTTTATCTTAGATGTTTAGTGATGCTATGGGTAAGAGTCATGATGTATTGGTATTGTTAAGGCAGATTATTCGCGCAACGGATATGCAAGAGAAGCATATCAGCCAGTCTACTGGATTAACCTTGCCGCAATTAATGGTATTGCAGACATTGCGCATGCACACGCCATTAACCACGGGTGAGCTGGCCAAAAAGATGGGGCTGGCGCAGGCGACAGTTACCAGTATTTTGGATCGTCTGGAAAGGAAACAGATGATTAATCGTGAGCGTGGACGAGAGGATAAGCGCAAAGTCTGGATCTATCTGACCAACGATGCGATAGAGTTGATGAAAGGTGCGCCAACTACTCAGCAGGATATGTTTGTTCGACGTTTTGACGATATGCAAAGTTGGGAGCAGTCCATGGTGCTGGCAAGCCTGGAGAGAGTCGCTTATATGCTGGATGCGCAGCACATTGATGCCGCACCTGTGCTGGATATAGGCCAATTGGATCGCGCTTTTGAGTCCGGAAAGCCGGAGTATATTGATAATACAAAACGGTAAGTGATTATTGTTTTTTTCAGGAAATTCTCGGTTAATTATACTACTATAGGAGTAAGGAATATCTGACGTGCGAGTCGCTTGGCTGCTGTAGGAGGAGGTGAATGACAGCTAATTTTACAGGAGCTTTGAATGAGTTGCGGCGCTTGCTTGGTTCCCGGTTTGACACATCGACCAGTGTTCGCCTGCACCATGCTCATGATGAATCATTTCATTTGCCAGCCTCCCCCGATGCCGTAGCCTTTCCTAAAAGCACGTCTGAAGTTTCTGAAATCGCCCGGATCTGTATGCGACACCACATGCCTATGCTGCCCTTTGGTACCGGCACTGCAATGGAAGGTGGAGTCAATGCTTGTCAGGGAGGTTTGAGCATAGACATGTCACTGATGAATAGGGTGTTGAGTGTTTCAGCAGAGGATATGGATTGTTCAGTCCAGGCGGGAGTAACCCGCAAGCAGTTGAATGAATATATCCGCGATCAGGGGGTCCTCTTTCCTATCGACCCGGGTGTGGACGCGTCAATTGGTGGGATGGCGGCAACACGGGCTTCCGGAACCAATGCGGTACGTTACGGCACAATGCGTGAAGCCGTATTATCGCTAACCGTTGTGATGGCTGACGGTAAAATTGTCAAAACCAGTAGCCGGGCGCGAAAATCAGCAGCGGGTTATGACCTGACGCGCCTTTTCGTTGGCTCTGAAGGGACGTTGGGAGTTATCTGCGAAGTTACTTTACGCTTGCATGCTATTCCCGAAGCAATCTCTGCCGCTGTGTGTTCTTTTTCATCATTACAAGGCGCCGTTGAAACGGTTATACAGACTATTCAAATGGGGGTGCCTATCGCTCGGGTTGAGTTGTTAGATGCAGTTGCCATTGATGCCGTTAACCGTTACAGCGATAAAGACTACCCATTGTTACCCCATCTTTTTTTAGAGTTTCATGGTACGAATGCCTGGGTTAAAGAGCAGGCCGAAATTGTTAGCGAACTGGCTACAGATCATCAGGGAAGTGATTTTGCCTGGGCGTTGAATACAGAAGATAGGAATGCTCTTTGGCAGGCCCGCCACGATTTTGCTTATGCTGCCCGTGCGATGCGTCCAAATGCCAGAATTTTTTCAACGGATGTGGGTGTGCCTATCTCACAATTAGCGGATTGTATTCTGGAAACGGTGGCTGATATTGAGAAAATGGGTTTATCAATGCCCATTGCTGGTCATGTCGGCGACGGTAATTTTCATGTTGTGTCTGCCGTTGATCCGACTAATGCGGTTGAAATGAAAATGATAGAAGCGTTTCATGCAAGTCTTATCCGGCGGGCTTTGAAAATGGGGGGGACTTGTACCGGGGAGCATGGTATCGGGCAAGGGAAAAAAAATTATCTAATGGATGAATTGCCGGCAGGCATTGAATTGATGAAAATAATTAAACGTGCACTGGATCCGGATAATCTGATGAATCCAGGTAAAGTGGTTGACCTGAAATAACTGTTTTATTTTATGAAATGGCTGATGCTAATGGGTTAGTTAGTTCATATTCTTTACTAAAGTTATCGATATTAATGGAAGGCATTTTTTTGAATCCAAACGGTAAAAGAAGGTGAGGCTTCTCCCGATTATTAAAAGATTATTTTTCCATAGCCCTGTCTGGTCGGCTGTTCTGGCTGGGCTGTTGGTTTTATCTATATCTGCATTGTTTATCCAAAGTGAAGTTGAGCGACTTAAGGGTGAAGCTTTATTCAGGGCGGCAAGCCAGGTGGGCATTATTCGTGCACGTCTGGAAGGCGAGATCAACGCTAATCTTGCTGTACTTAAAGCGTTGAAGGCCGAAGTTATCATCAATCCGGAGATGGGGCAGTATCGACTAGATGAGTTGATGGAAGCGTTACTGTCAGAGGAGCTGCATATTCGTCATGTCGCTTTAGCGCCTGATCTGACCGTGAAATATGTCTATCCGTTAGCCGGTAATGAAAAAGCAATCGGCTTAAATTATACGGCCAATAAAGACCAGGTGCGTTCCGTTCTTGATGCCATTCAGTTGAATAATACGGTGCTTTCGGGGCCTCTGCAGTTAGTGCAGGGCGGAGAAGCGTTGATCGCCCGGTTACCTGTTTACCTGGGTAATCAAATTGATTCCCCGTTATGGGGGATTATATCCGCTGTTCTTGATTACCAGAAATTGCTGGAAGCTGCCGGTCTTTCTGAAAAACATTATGGCTTACTATTGGGTATTCGCGGAAAAGATGGCTCCGGCTCTAATGGCGCGTTCTTTTACGGGTCAGAACAGGCTTTTGGAAAGGAGGCTGTCATGACAAATATCAGCTTGCCTCATGGAGAATGGCAGCTGGCTGTTTTGCCTGAGAACGGTTGGTCCGTATCTACTAAAAGGATCTATATATTGTGGGCGAGCGCATTCTTTTTAGCCATTATCATGGGCGCGGCTGGTTATTTTCTGAGACTGGTTTATCAACAAAAAGTCCAGGCAGTCACTATCGCTAACTATCGGGCTAACTTTGATGCATTAACAGGCCTGCCTAATCGTTTTTATTTCAGCCAGCGCTTAAAAAGTCTGTTAAAGGAAGTGCGTCGAGAGAGGCTTGATTTCGCTATTTTTTTTATCGATATAGATCACTTTAAACAGGTAAACGATAGTCTCGGCCATAGTGCCGGCGATGAGCTGCTTATTGAATTTGCTTTGCGATTGCAGCATTCAGCCCGTGATTCGGATATTGTGGCACGCCTTGGTGGCGATGAGTTTGTCATCGTATTGCGAAATGTTCAGGACGTGATACAGGCTGATCTTTTAGCTGAAAAACTCCAGAGTAGCATTCAACAACCTTTCAATATCGGGGAGCACCCTTTTTCGGTGACAGCGAGTATCGGTATTGCAATGTACCCGGTCGATGGAGAGGATGTAACGAGTTTGCTGCTGCACTCTGATCAGGCCATGTATACCGCAAAGCGTGCTGGCCGTAATAGTCACTTTTTCTTTAATGAAGGGATGCGTGAGGAAGCTGAGCAGCATTTGCAGGTGCATAATGATATTCTGCGAGGCTTGAATGCGGATGAATTCGAGCTTCATTATCAGCCAATCCTGAACATCAGAACCAACCAAATTGAAAAATGTGAAGCTCTGATTCGTTGGATGCATCCTGACAAGGGTTGGGTAATGCCGGATGCGTTTATTCCGATTGCTGAGCGTACCGGTGCGATTGTGAGTATAGGCAATTGGGTATTGCAACAAGCATGTAAAGATATGCGGGTTTTGCTGGATGCAGATATTGACGTGAAAATATCGGTTAATCGCTCGGTGAGTGAGTTTCATTCTGAAAAAGCATACGAAACCTGGAAAAATATTTTTAAGGCAAATGGTGTTGACAGTCACCGTTTTATTTTTGAAATCACAGAATCTTTGTTTATGGATCAGAACTCCGCACGGGTAAATGTCATCTCTTCACTCAGGGATATCGGCGTTCAGTTTGCCATTGATGATTTTGGCACGGGTTACTCTGCCATCAACTATCTGCGTACCTATCCGGTAGATTATCTGAAAATCGATAAAAGCTTTATCCAGGATCTGTTAATTGATGAGCAAGACAAAACTCTGGTAGAAGTTATTATAAAAATGGGCAGGGCTCTGGGTATTCTTGTCATCGCAGAAGGTGTTGAAGAGCCAGGGCAGTTGGAGGTCTTACAGCAGTTCGGGTGTGATTATATACAAGGATACTGGTTATCCAAACCACAACCGCTGTCTCATACGGTGAGCATCTGTCACGAACATATGAACAAACAGAGCGCCCTCTGATGAGCTGATACAGCATCGTCGGGAGGGCATCCTGCTTTTATATAAGACTACTTTCTTTTTAAAGGCGCAAATCCATCCAGAACAGCACGGTTTTTTTGTTCGCCCGAACGAGGTGCTGGTTTCTTCTTATCCGTTTTAGACTTGGGTTTAGCTTGAGCTGCTTTTTTATCAAGTTTTTTCTTTTTGGTTCCTGCTGCTTTACCCGATGCTTTTAGTTTTTTTGGTCCGGTATAGCTACCCTCTAAACCTTTTATAACTCGCTTTTCAAATTGAGTTTTAAGGTAGCGCTCAATGCTGGACATCAGATTCCATTCGGTCGGACCTATCAGTGAGATAGCAACGCCTTGTTCGCCAGCTCTGCCGGTTCTGCCAACCCGGTGTGTGTGATCATCACCGCTGCGGGACATCTCAACATTGATAACCAGGTCGATACCTTTGACATCAATCCCTCTGGCGACAACATCGGTCGCTACCAGTACGTTGATCTTTCCACTGGCCAGCAGCCCCATTGCATGATTACGTTGTTCTTGTGTCAGATTGCCATGAATCACACCGGCTCGTATGTCGTGGTATCGCAAGTAACCATTGAGACGCGTAGCATTGATGATGGTGTTGGTGAACACAATGGCTTTATCAAACGTATCGTTTTTCAGTAGCCAGACCAGTTGCTTGTCTTTCAGCGATGCGTCGTTAGAGAGAATGACCTGCTGACGGATGCTGGAGTGTACTTCTCTGTGGCTGCTTAGCTTGATCGAAACGGGATCTTTCAAAGAGGTTGTGATGACAGAACGCATGCCCGTATGAGCTAATGTTGCTGAGAAAAGCATCGTCTGGCGGTTTTCCGGGCAGGTGTTGCAGATACGCTCGACATCTTCCTGAAAACCCATGTCCAGCATTCGATCGGCTTCATCCAGAATTAAGAATTCGATATCATCTAAACTTATCGTTTTTCTGTCCAGGTGATCAATGAGGCGTCCGGGTGTTGCTACCAGTATTTCAGGATTTTTTCTGAGTCTGGCTGCTTGTGGTTTGAATGTCTCACCACCACATACGGTATCGGCTTTCATAAAATTGAACTGCGACAGGTCAGTAATGTGATTCATGACCTGCTGTGCTAGTTCCCGGGTGGGTGTGAGAATCAAGGCACGCGCGCCACTTTGCGGCGTGGGATTGTCCAGCATGGCATTTAATATAGGTAAGGCAAAGGCTGCTGTCTTGCCGCTGCCTGTTTCGGCGGTTACTAATAGATCCTTGCCAGCCATAGCCGCAGGTATCGTGGCTTTTTGTACTTCAGTTGGCGTTGAAAAGGACAGTGCGTCGAGTGCTTTTAGCAAACGCGTATCAAGTGAAAAATCTGTGAACACCGTGTGCTACTCTCTGAAAATTTGTTATCAGAGTCCATCTTACCAGAAATGCTTATTACAGGAGAGCATAATAGTAAAAACGGCAAGTGAGATCACTTGCCGCTTGAGGCTTTTCAGAATAAATTTTCTTAGTAGTGAATGGCGCGTGGTAGCGCTTTAGCCTGCTTGACCCACTCTTCTACCTGAGATGCGGCTGGCATTTTTTCTACCAATTTCTGCTCACTGTTGCACTCATCCATTTTCGCATGCAGGTTTGCACCGTTGCGCTGAGCCAGTTCTGGTACAGTATCAACGCCTGCCAGTTCCAGCAGATCCGCATAGAGTGTGCTGACGCCTTTAATGCGTGCCAAATCTGCACGGTTCAACCAGCCAAGAATCTCTTTCTCATCAATTCCTGTTTTTGCGGCAACTTCTTTGCGTCCTTTTTTATCACCGCAAGCAGTCAGGAAGCTTTCCTGGGTCGTTGCTCCGGCGACTTTCAGTTTTTCTGCAGAGGTTTCGTTAATGCCTTTGATATCAGTCAGTTTAGCCATGCTTCGGTTTCCTCAGTTTTATATAACCAGTCCATGAGTCATTGTAAGTGTACTACCTGAACAGCAGCGTAACACCCACACTGTACAAAGATATTATTCCAGATTTTCATAATATGATAAGCCATTAAAACCTATCCGCTTATTTAACCCGCCTACTTAAAGAGGAGGGTCAGCTCTGTTCACGGATGAGTTATTAACTCTGAACCATCCGGCAATGCTATATCGGTCTCTGAAGGTTTTTTTTACTTCATGAGGGAACTCATCACTTAAAAATACAACCAGGGTCCCGGCTTCCGGTTTGACTTGTAGAAGCTTTTGGTCCGCAAGGTCATAGATAACAAGGTCACCACCGTCAGTGTCGCCCCATTGTTCATTTAAATAGAATACGGTTGTGAGTATACGGTTCGTCTCTCCTTTAAATGCATCAAGGTGTTTTTTATAGAAAGCACCGGATGGGTAATGGGCAAAATTTGCCTCGTAATCAAAAAGACCCATGAATAACCGCTTATTCATAGCAACACGTAATGCTTCCATTTCGCACAGGTAGGCCGCTTCAACAGGGTTGGTTGCATCAATCCATCTGATTTGATCGGTTCGAACGACACGGTTAAGTTGGTGTTGGTTTTCCCGTCCGATCCCTGCCCGTTTGAATTGTGCTTCGTAATTAATAGCGGTAGTCAGCAGTTCATCAATCAGATCAGTAGGTAATGCATCTTTTAATATGATATGGCCTTGCCGGGAAAGCGAGGTGGCTATTAGGTTTAACGTGTCTTCTGTTATTGTCGGGCTATACTGAAATGACGGAGTACTCAATTATGCGAATTTCCTATGCGAACTTCTTTGGCGTGAGTAGGTAATACGCTAAGAGTAATGTAATTAGCTAAAGTGTAGTTAGTGATTAATCATGAATCTAAAAAATGTTAAGGGGAAACCCCTTTTGTATCTGAGAGGCTTGGGAGTCAGCATCATTTTAAATACGATGCTGGTGGGGTGCGCAAGCCAGAAACCCTACACTCACTCTCCTGATGAGATGGCTTACATGCCTGTAAAAAGTCAGTTGCAAGCGCATTATTCCCGCTGGAATGGAACGCCCTATAAGTTTGGGGGGAATTCACAGCGGGGAATCGATTGCTCTGCTTTTGTTGCGCGGACCTATCGGGAGGTGTTTGATGTCTATCTACCCAGAACAACTAAGGGGCAGGCAAATATAGGAGAGGAGGTCTCTCGTCATTCTGTACGGCCTGGCGATCTGGTATTGTTTAAAACTGGTTTTAAAGATAGGCATGTAGGTATTTACGTGGGTAATCAAACGTTTATGCACGCATCATCGAGTAAAGGTGTGACGAAATCCCGGTTGGATAACCCTTACTGGGTAGATAAGTACTGGAAAACTATTCGGCCAGCAGATCTGTTATTAAATTAAACTGATCAAAAAGTGATCAGGTGTTTTGCGCCTGTGTTTTATATCGTCCCTATTAAAGGACTCATAGGTTATTCACAGCTTGGGGCTCCTTTTATACAGAGAAACTGTCTATAAGTTTTTTAGCAACGTTGTGAGGATCGCGCAGCTTGCAAAAAAGAGGGCTATCAGCCCCCTATATGCGTTCTTGCTATGAAAAATCCAAAGGATATTCCTAAGTGCGGGTTGCCGGGTCTTTTGCAGTTTGAGTACTGGCCTTTTTAATAGCGGTTTTTGAATCAGACGTCGTGCTCTTTTTACTTTCTTTCGTAGTTTTTACTTCAGTAGAATCTTTTATTGAGGATTGTGGTTTAGCTCTGCAGTGGCCTTTTACATTGGCCCCATCTGAACGTTTATATCCTGTTACCCAATAGCATGAGTTATTCTGGTTGCAGGCCGTGTCTGTTTGTCCTTTGCAGGCGGATGCAGCGAATGTTTGGGATCCTGTTAGCAGGGTGAAAGTGATGACGAGTGTACGAATAAAAAACTGAGGCGTAAGTGTAGGCATTTTTTATTTCCCTATAAAAATGATGTGATTGCGAATTCCTTCCGCACGAGCATTAAAATCTATAGTAAATGAATATAAGCTGAACAAATGTGTAAATTATCTGTTCTTTTAGAAGGGTGGCTTTTTCTATTACTGCTACACTTATGTGTAATCGAAAAGACTATGGATAGTTTATGTTCTCTCTGTTTTATAAGCCTGTTTTCCTGCTGTTAATCGTAATTTTTTCATTACCAGGGTGTACAAGTGAGCAACCAGGCACATTGAAAGTTGGCACCAATGTCTGGCCAGGTTACGAGCCTCTGTATTTAGCGCGTGCATCGGATCTCTGGGAGCCAGGACGTATTAGTATCATTGAATACAATTCGGCCAGTGAGGTGCTGAGAGCGTTTAGAAATGACTCATTAGACGTAGCGGCGCTCACATTGGATGAAGCTATCTCATTAATTGCAGATAGGCCGGATACACGCATTTTTATGGGGATAGATTTTTCGGCAGGAGCTGATGTTGTCATCGTTCAGCCAGATATTGAAGTTGCCGGAGAATTGAGAGGTAAATCAGTTGGGGTTGAGAGTACGGCGGTAGGAGCATATATACTGGCGCGATTTTTGGAGGTCAACCAGTTAGTACTATCAGATATCAATATTGTTTTTATGGCAGTTGATCGTCATGCACAGGCATTTTCTCAACGTGAGGTAGATGCTGTCGTTACCTTTGAACCTGTAAAAACGCAGTTGTTGAAGCAAGGCGGGCGCACGTTGTTTTCGAGTAACGATATTCCCGGTGAGGTGCTTGATGTATTGGTAACGAGACAGGATGTTATTCAAAAAAAAGCTAAGCAACTCCAGGCATTAACGGCGGGGTGGTTTCAAAGCCTTACGATTATAAAAGAGCATAGAGAGGTCGCACTGTTAAAAATGGCGCCTCGGATGGGTATCTCTTCCCAAGAGCTGGATATTGCGATGCAGGGATTGAAATTATTGGACAGTGAAGATAATCAGCACTTACTGAGAGCTGAGAACGCGACCATCAATGAAACTGCGATAAAAATAGAAAGATTGATGCTATCAAATGGACTGCTGGCAAAACCTGTCTTTAATGAGGGCTACATCAATAGCCAATTTGTTGATAAAAAATGATGGCATTACCTCAGATATCATTACGTCGTAGCATTCTGCTTTTCATCATCACTCTCTCATGTGCACTGGTGTCGTTTAATCATTTTGTATTAGGTCCGCAGCTTAAGTCGGTAATGCAGGAAGACGCCTATAAGGATATTGTTGCGATGATTGACAGGATTCAGGGAAGTGTCGAATACATGCTCAGAAATAATGATATCAGTGGGATAAGACGTGAAATTGCGGCGAATAGTGTACATGAGGAAATTAAGTACCTGGTTTTTTTTGATGAGTCTCTGCATGTGGTGGCATCATCGAAACAAGTTTTTGTGGGACAAAATTTTTCAGACTTACCGCTACATCTGGAAGTAAATATCATGGAGGAAGTACTTTCGAAAAAGAAACATATTGTTTTTGAAAGTCTGGCTGAAGAGGACACCTTATATGCTCTCGCTCCTATTAATATTCTGGGAAATCAGGGGTTAAGAGATAGTCGTTGGGGGGCATTAGTCTTGGAAGTTGACTTAGGTATTCGTCAAAATCCTCTGTTACATCAAATAGATCGTTTTTTTTGGCAGGCCTCTTTTTTAGTCGCATTACTTGGTCTGTTGTTTTGGTTTGGTTTTCGAAAAACAATTAATAGTCGGTTGGGTACGATTATCAGTGCCGCAAAAAAAATAGCTGAGGGAGAGTTTGCTACTCGAATAGGCCTTTTGGGAAAAGATGAACTCGCAGAAATTGCCGGTGCAATGGATGTGATGGCCGCAAGGATAGAGGAAGATCACAAAGAGCTGGTTAGTCGGCATATACAGTTGGAAAGTATTTTGCGAAATATTCCATCCATGGTCTATATCAAAAATACGGATGGCCAATATTTAATGGCAAATCAACGTTTTATAGAAACTTTTCCGCGCATTGATATCGCCACTGGCCAAACGGTGTACGATATTTTGCCGAATGATGAAGCTGAACGATTCACGCGTTATGATGCCAAAGTGTTGAAAACAGAAGCAGCAATAAGTAAACGTGTGTTTTTTACGGTTAATAGTAAAGAACATCATTTTTTTATGGTGAAATTCCCTTTATTTGATAGCACTAACCTTGCTTATGCTATCTGTACTATCGCCACCGATTTGTCAGAGCAGGAGCAAGCTGAAAACCTTCTGAATATTTCAAACAGCATCTTTGAAAATACGATCGAAACTATTGTGATAACGGATGAAAAGCGCCGTATTATCGATGTAAATCAATCCTTTTTGAAAATGACAGGATACGCAAAAGAAGAGGCTTACGGTAAAGATCTTCGTTTTATTGGGGTGCGGGAATCCACTGCTGTTCATCAGGATATATGGAACTCTTTGTTTGATCTTGGCCATTGGGCAGGCGAGTTGATTAGTCAAAGTAAAAATGGTCATGAGTATTACGAACGGATTTCTATTAACTCAATTGTTAACCAGGAAAATAAAATTACTGGGTATGTCGCTATCTCACAGGATATCTCTTTGGAGAAAGAAAGCAGTGAAAACCTTCTCCGCCTGGCGTTTAGGGATGCATTAACGGGCTTACACAACCGCGAATCATTTAAGAATAACTTAGCTTCTGCTACTGCGCATGCGCAGAGAAGTGGAGAGTCCTTAGGTGTGCTGTTTATTGATCTGGATTTTTTTAAAGAGGTAAATGATTCACAAGGTCATGGGTTTGGGGATCGACTGCTGGTTATGGTGTCTGAGCGCTTGCTGCAACGTACCCGCGTTGTTGATGTTGTGAGTCGCCTGGGAGGCGATGAATTTACTATTCTGGTCACAGGTTCTGTGACGGATGCTGGTTTGGCTGTTTTGGCCAGCCAGATTATTAAGTCGTTAAGCCATCCTTATTATATTGATAATAACGAGGTTATCATCGGGGCCAGTATAGGCATTGCTATTTTTCCAAGAGATGGCAGTGATGTAGAGTTGTTAGTTAAGCATGCAGATGCTGCCATGTACCACGCGAAGGAGCTTGGTCGTGGGCGCTTTTCATTTTTTGATTTTAGTATCAATGAAAAAAATCAGCGATTAATTAAGGTTAAACAAGCATTACGCTCAGCCATTGAATCTTCGGAATACCGGTTAGTTTATCAGCCTAAAGTGAATCCGCATCAATGCGTAGTGACAGGCTATGAAGCACTGTTACGGTGGGAAAGTCAGGAGCTTGGTATGGTTTCTCCTGCTGAGTTTATCCCCATAGCTGAGGAATCGGGTGAGATTGAGAAGATTACTGATTGGGTAATCAGACGCGTGGCCATGGATAAGCAGTATTCTGCTAACCTTCGGCAGGCTAATGTTGCGATTAATATTTCGGCGAAGCAGTTTAAAAGTGATAGTTGGGTTAATACGTTACGCATTATGCATGACTCTTCTGAACTGGATGTCGCTTCAATAACAGTCGAAATAACAGAAACGGCACTGATCGACTCTTTTGAGGTGACTTTAGAGCAACTGTTAACTGTCAGGGGGCTGGGTGCTACGATTGCAATCGATGATTTCGGAACCGGCTATTCATCATTGAGTTATTTGAAAAAAATGCCAATTGATTATGTGAAGATTGATCGCAGTTTTGTACAGGATATCGGCATTGACCCTGATGATCAGGCGATAGTACAAACTGTCATTGCTATGTCTCATGCATTGGATATTAAAGTGGTTGCAGAAGGCGCTGAGTCTGCAGAGCAAATAGACTTCCTGAAATCTAAAGAGTGTGATGAGATTCAGGGGTACTATTATTCCAGGCCAATAGAGTTAGAGGAGCTGGATAGCTTTTTATTGCAGGTATAAAAGCCCTGATTGATTCAGGGCTTTTGATGTTGTCTAACGTGTTGCCTTAAGAGGGAGTCTAAGAGGTTGCTTATTTACCTAAACGCCGGATAGCCTGCGGGGTAAAGTCGTTGTGTTTAAAGCGCTGTGTGAAATCAAAACCTAAACCTTCTTCGTTGGTGAGGCTTCCTGCAAGATAGCGACCTGACTGCAGGTCATACAGCATTTCAGCGACGGTCCATGGAACATCTACATCGCGATACTGAAACTCATGCTCCTCACCGACACGCCAAAGCTCACCACGCCCATCGTAGTGATCAACAATGGCTGCCTGCCAGCTATCTTCATCGATATAGAAAGTACGTTTTGCATAGATATGGCGAGCGCCTTCTTTCAGCGTAGCTTCAACTTTCCATACACGGTGCAATTCATAACGAGTCAGTTCAGGATTCAGATGCCCGGCTTGTAAGATATCATCATATTTCAGGCCTCGGTCAGCCAGTTTGAAGCTGTTATAAGGAATATAAAGTTCTTGTTTACCAACAAGGTTCCAGTTGTAACGGTCAGGTGCGCCATTAAACATATCCAGGTTGTCGGTAGTGCGCTGTCCATCTGTTGCAGTACCTGGTGCGTCGTAGGCTATCTGAGGCGCTCGTCGAACGCGACGTTGTCCGGCATTGTAGGTCCATGCCTGACGCGGCTGGGTAATCTGATTCATGGTCTCATGAACCAGCAGAACATTACCGGTTAGGCGCGCAGGGGCTTCTACTTTTTGTACAAAATAAAAGAGGATGTTGTCATCAGTTTTAGGATCATACGCATCAGCAAGATAGGTCGGCCATGCCATTTTTTCATTGATTCTTACAGCAGTAAACGCGCCATTGGCTTGTACAGGAACCTGTACAAAAGTTCTCTCTAGCGAGCCACCACGAAAACGTGTCATATGATTCCAGATGACTTCTAAGCCGTTTGCAGGAATAGGGAAGGGAATGGCCTCAACCGAACCAGTAATCCCGTTACCGTCTTCAATTAACGTTGAGTTGGTGGCGTTTTGTGCAATAGTTTCATACAACTTCTGTGGCAGAGCCGCTGAGCGATGTGTGGGATAAACATGCATCTTAAATGTATCCGCGTACTTTGCCAGCATGGCTAGTTGCCCGGGAGATAGCTGGGCTTTGTATTGATCAGCGTTTTGAGCGGTGATAGTAAATAGCGGCTCTTCGCTGGCATAGGGATTGGTATATCTGTCTGCTGAAGAACTTAATCCACCCGTCCAGGCAGGAATAGTGCCTGCAGCGTTACCTGCTTTTTCTGCACCAATCGGGGTTAAATCCTGTCCTAAGCGGGCCGCTTCCTGTGCGGACACGCCTGCCTGTACTATGCCGCTGATCGAGAGAGCCAGTGCCGATGTGATCAGCAGTGTCTTTGGGTACGATGTCATTTGATTACTCCATATTCACGCTGATTTATTAAAAGGATACTGAAGTGCTGAGCGAGATAAAATCGCGGTCTGCTAGTTCGTTGTAATTACCGCCAAAGAAGTTAGTGTAAGAGATCTGCGCACTGTAACGCTCCAGATAGTCGGCTTGCAGGCTTAGATTCAAAGACTTTTGTCCTTCGCTGAATGCAGCACCAGGTTGCGGTCCATACCCGCTAACACCATGTTTGAAGCTGACTTGTGGTGTCAGGTTTACACCGGCGAATGCATTCGGGTAACTTAAAGATGCACGAGCTACATATCCGAATGAATCTTGTGTAACAAAGCCATCATCGTCACTCGGACTGTAGCCAAACACGCCACTACGGCCATACTTTAGAGCAGACGTGCTTTCGTCAAAGTCATGAATATGTGTCCAACCCAGTTCGCCAATGAGTGCCAGGCGGCTGGCTCCCAAGACGTTGTTAACTGTTTTAATCAGGGTTGTTTGCGCTTGGGTAACATTAAAAGCCGTATACCCCTGGATATCAGTGCCTAACCCGGCAGCACCAATTGGCACAACACTGCCATTGGCCGGATTTCCGGGAGCTGTCCCTAATGTCAGCATGGAGGCTACCAACATAGGACCATTTAGCTGAATAGGCATGTCGCGCTTATGGCTGATTTCACCGGACCATGCCAGCTCACCAATATTGGTGTTCCAGCTTACACCCAGCATTTTTATATCCTCAGGATATTCAACAAAATATTCTGATGCGAAGGGGTTAGTAGGGTCGGGCGTTTTGACGCCACTAATAATGGGTAAGCGGCTATGGTACTTAGCAAAGAATACCCCGAACTCAGTGTTATTCAGGTCTTCGGCTAAATAACGTAATGCAAACCCGAATTGTCCTGAGTCATTGGCATCACGTTTACCATCGGCATTGCGGTTTACAACGTTTGCAGTAAGGAAGTTGTAATAAGTGCTGTCGGCAACACCATTGAGTACCCCTGCATCTACACGAATACCATTGCAGCCTTCTGCTGCGAAATCGTTTGCTGAAAAGTAAGTTCCGCAACCATCTTCCACGGTAGGCTCCCAGCTAAGCTGGTAGTAGGCTTCTAAGCTTAGGTTGTTGGTTACCCCTAAAGAGGCAAACGCCATATTAACAGGCAATAAACCTTCCTTTATTTCAGATCCCGGACGGCGGAATGCGCTGACATCAAATGGATTAACGACATTAATACCACCTTGTATAAAGGTGCTTTCACCCCAGTTAACTACCTGTCTCCCCAGACGTACATCAAGTGGCATGTTGCCCAGATCGAAGTATCCGTAGACATAGGCATCTAAAATCTCAGCCCCGGAAAATTTAGCATAGTCATTAAAACTATCATCATTAAGCTGATCATTAGCAGCATAGCCATTTTCGGTATGACCGTGGGCGCGCGATCCATTTTCTAACTCGAAGTCGGACCAGTATTTTCCCCGTACAAAAGCCCCCACATTTTCATAGCTCAAAGTGAGCTCATGTATGCCTTTAAACACTTTGGAGAAGGTTTCTCCTTTGTCAAAGTTTTGAGTGCCGTCGTCAAAACTGCCTGAACCTAAACCTGTGCCGCCATTGGGTTCCGCTATCAGGCTCGGGTCAGCATCTTTTACTCTCCAACTGGCTCCTAAGGATAACTGCGAGTCAAAACGACCTTCGACTTCACCGAGTTGGAACTCAACAGCATTAGCCTGACCTGCAAGGGTGGCTGCTAATAAAGCGGGTAGTATTTTTCGATTGAATAGTCGGGGGTGCAGCAGAGTGCTATTCGTCGCTCTGATGGTATTTATTGGCATTTGGATCACCTTGCATTGTTATTTTTTTAGCAGCGGCTTATATGCTAAGTCTCATATATCAGTATGGATGCATTATTTGTAAATGCGAGTGCTACTCAATTATTAGAAATAGCTGTTTTTATCATTTAACGTATAGAGCTTCTGGTTGAGCTCCTTGTTACATCAGGCAGCACTTCGACAAGTGTTGCCTCGCTTAGAATCATCTACACTGTAAGTCGTTACAACAATAACAATTCACGCCAGATTGACTGACAAAAGAAGGCATGAGTTAAATTGACAGTGCTTCTTAGTATCTAAAAACAGTGACAAAAACGATAAAAATAAACGACGGGTTATTCATGGGGGGATCATGGAGCGTAAAATTACGGTGCCTAATGGCTATGTCAAACATCTGCTCAAGCATGCTGAGTCGCAGGGTTATCAGATCAGTAGCTTGCTGGAACATGTGGGTATCAGTAGTGATGAGATTGAAGACCAGACGGAATTTCCCGCACAGAAATTCTGGCAGTTATATCAGCGCATTATCTGGATAACGCAAGATGAGTCGTTTGGCATGATCAGTGGCGGAAAAGTGCCTAACGGAACATTCAGAATGATGTGTCATGCTATTTTGCATTGTAAAACATTGGAGCGTGTAATGTGGCGTTGCAGTGATTTTTATGAAATCTGCAGAGGTTCACGCATTAAACCGGTGCTCTTACGTCGGGGTCGATATGCCAAAATATCTTTTGCGCCGACTCAGGAGCTGAATGATAAAGAATTTCAGATGCTTCTGGAAAATGAACCACCCCACAGTATTCGTACCTCATTATCAGTATGGCAGCATTTCACCAGTTGGTTGATTGGTACACGGCTTGAAATAAAAGCAGCATATTTTACCTTTCCTGAACCAGAGGATGCTGATTACTATCGTACCCTTTTTCGTTCAGAGATTAGGTTTAATCAGCATGATAATGCGCTGGTCTTTCCCGCTCGTTTTTTGGACTATCCGGTCATACAAACGGAAGAAACTTTAAAGGGATTCCTGAAAACAGCACCTTTTCAGCTGCATGTGATGGTCGATGATGATAAGAGTCTTAAGTCCCAGGTGATTGCCATGATTGGTAAAGATTTTAGCCGTGACTTGCCCGGTGCGGATGAAGTGGCACGGGTGTTACATATGTCGGTTTCTACGCTACGCCGCCGTTTGTTGGATGAGGGAAGCTCTTATCAGGTCATTAAAGATGATTGCCGAAAAGCAGCTGCTATGAATTATATGAACTCACCACAACTTTCGATTAATGATGTGGCGGGTCTGATGGGATTTGATGAACCGTCTGCTTTTTTCAGATCATTTAAAAAATGGACGGGGATGACACCCGGTGAATATCGTCGTAGTGAAGAGTATTGTCATCAATTTGAAAAATAACCGGAGGTTATTTGGCTATGTTATATGACGATTTTGTATAAATTTGCCCGCGTTGTTATCTGTTGTTGATCTATTTTGTCAAAAGAATCGGCTGGAATTGTCATTGTTGATTTTCAGCCAGTGAGTGATCATTTCTGTATCAAAAAATAAAACTGATCCTGTTAGCCAGGCAGGGTCGCAGGAGTGATCAGCATGAGCGAGTACCATTTTCCGCGTAGAGATGCACAATTTGTATTAAATCATGTTGTGGGTTTTTCTCGTATTTGTAGCAGCCTCAAGCAAGATGAATTAGACAGCGGGCTAACGGATGCCATCCTGGATGAAGCGGCCAGGTTTGCACATCAGGTATTGGCACCGCTTAATCAGATCGGGGATCAGCAAGGCGCAACCATCACTCAGTTGGGAGTGCAGGAAACGCCTGGCTTTAAAGATGCCTATCATCAATTTACCGAGAGCGGTTGGGCATCGTTAGCCGGGGAGCCTGAATTTGGCGGGCAGGGCCTGCCACGCACGTTATCCACAGTCGTTATGGAAATCTGGCAGTCGGCTAATATGTCCTTTTCACTTTGCTCTTTACTCACTCAGGGAGCAATCGAAGCAGTAACTGTGCATGCATCCGACGAGCTTAAATCGATATTTCTGCAAAACATGGTGAGCGGTGAGTGGACCGCGACGATGAACCTGACAGAGCCCGATGCGGGCTCTGATCTGGCGGCTATTCAAACCAAAGCAGTACCTGAAGCCGATCATTATCGTATTAGCGGACAGAAGATTTTTATTACCTGGGGTGATCATCAGATGACCGATAATATCGTGCACCTGGTCTTGGCTCGGTTACCCGATGCACCTGCGGGTGTGCGTGGAATATCTTTGTTTATTGTGCCTAAATTTATCGTTAATATTGATGGCTCGCCCGGTAGGCGTAACGATGCCAGGGCGATGTCTATCGAGCATAAATTGGGCATTCACGGCAGCCCGACATGCACTATGAGTTACGGTGAGAACGAAGGGGCTATTGGTTATTTGGTGGGAGAGCCTAATGCGGGCTTAGCTTGCATGTTTACGATGATGAATGATGCCCGGCAGGGTGTCGGGTTGCAGGGGGTGGCGATTTCAGAGAGAGCTTATCAGCACGCATTACGCTATGCCAAAGAACGAATCCAGGGGACTGGTGTTGTGAATGGGGGGCGTGACAGCCCGGTTCGAAAAGACGGCAGGGTAGCTATCATTCAGCATCCTGATGTGCGACGCATGTTAATGTTAATGAGATCAGGGTCAGAGGCGATGCGTGCACTGGCCTACGTGGCGGCGTCCGAAGCCGATAAGTTGAAAGCGGCGTCTGAGCAGATTAAACCGGTTCATCAAGCTCGTCTGGATCTGTATACACCGGTTGTGAAAGGGTGGATGACAGAGTTGGCGCAGGAGTTGACTTCGTTGGGCGTACAGATCCAAGGTGGGATGGGGTATATCGAGGAAACCGGGGCTGCTCAGTTTTTCCGGGATGCGCGTATTCTTCCTATCTATGAAGGAACGACCGGAATTCAGGGGCTGGATCTGGTCGGACGTAAAATTCTGATGAATAAAGGCGAGTCGGTCAATGCACTGCTGAATGAAATAGCTGATGAATTTACAACCCTCAGCGTAAGTGAGGAATTAGCGTTGGTATTAAAAACAGCTATTGATGCTGAACAGCAAGTGCGTGATGGGGTAGACTGGCTGTTGAATCATAAAGATGAAGCCTCTGCCGTTGGGGTGAATTTGATGATGTCGCTCGGGTATTTGTGTGGTGCCTGGTTAATGCTGCGCAGTGCCGCAAAGGCATTGACGCTTAGCGTTGATGAGGGCGAGGATCATGAATTCCTGACCGCTAAGCAAGTGAGTGCGCGTTTTTATGGTGAGCATTTTTTGCCGCGTGTAGCAATGCATCTGCAAACAATGAAAACAGGAAGTGCTGCCATCATGGCACTTGATGTAGAACAGTTCTGAGGAGAATAAGAAGATGTCAGAACGTGAGTCAATGGAATTTGATGTCGTCATCGTAGGTGCCGGGCCAGCGGGATTATCTGCTGCGTGCCGCTTTATGCAGATGGCCAATGAACAAGAACAGGAATTAACCGTCTGTGTGGTCGAAAAAGGTTCTGAGGTCGGTGCACAT
>NZ_JBFIIH010000034.1:0-31712 GCF_041601355.1 Neptunomonas sp. | reverse complement strand
GCATACAGGGTGGTAAAAGTCGCAAATAAAATACCAAAACCCAGTGAAACGGCCATCGGGATCAAAAACTGGGCCTGACTGGAGTCATCCAGCAACATCGGAGTGAGGCCTGCAAAAGTTGTTAAAGAGGTTAACAGGATCGCTCTCAAACGGGTTTTACCCGCTTCCACGATCGCATCGTTAGTTTTCATTCCCTGATTTTGCAGTTCAGTAAACTTGGCGACCAGCACCAAACTGTCATTGACGACCACACCGCACAGGGCGATTGTGCCAAACAGTGACAGGATGCCGATACTGACTCCCACAAACCAGTGTCCAAGAATACTGCCTAATATGCCGTAGGGGATGATGCTCATGATTACTAATGGCTTTGTGTAAGACTTCAAAGGGATCGCCAGTAAGGCATAGATAAATAACAACACCACAATAAAGCTTTGTGACAGTGAAGAGGTACTCTTACTTTGCTCTGATGCCTCACCTTTTAATTCAATTTTCAGATCAGGATAAGTTTGCAACAGGGTGGGTATCGCATTGGCTTGCAGCTGTTTGATTACCTCACCAGAGGAGATGACCTGTTTGTTGACACCCGCAATAACACTGGCAGCACGTAAACGGTTCAGACGATCTATTTGTGACACGCTATCGGTATAGTTAGTTTCCGCTACCACATGGAAAGGGATAAAGGCCCCATTTGTGGTATGGATCATCAGGTTATCGATATCGCTTAGATATTTACGCTCTTCTGCAAGATAGCGAACCATCACTTTTACTTCATCGTTACCCCGTTGAATACGCTGTGCCTGAGAACCATACAGCGCGGCACTCACCTGGGTCATGACATCCGTATTGGTTAGCCCCAGACTATATGCCGCCGGTTTGATCCTGATATTCAACTGCGGCTGATTAATTTTTAAATTGTCACGTATGTCCTTCACGCCTTCGATGTTTGCCATCGCTTGTTGCAGCTCACGTGAGGCTGAGGCGAGGGTGCTCATCTCCTTCGCTTTCAATTCGATCCGGATCGCTTCCGGCCCTTTTCGTGCGCCATCAAAATTCAGTACGGATACGCCTTCCAGTGTACCCACTTTTTCTCGCCAGATACTGCTTGCTTCATCGGCTGCAAATTCACGCAAGCTATCTTCAACGAGTTCACCGGTAATACTGCCGGACGTATTGTTGCTGGCGCTGACGTAGATCGCGGTTACCGGATCGACAGACATCTGGTATTTTTCTTTCAGCTCGCGATTGGTTTCAACTAAAGCCCGCTCCAGGGTATCTATAATTTCATAGGTATGGCCTTTTCCGAACGAGTCTTGTACTTCAAAGCTGCCCGTCACCACCGAGGGTTCGATATCGGGGAAGAAACTAACGCGCACCTGGCCGGTCGGTATCAGACCCACGACTAATACAAAAATAACGACTGTCCCCACCATGCTTACTCCACGGTGCTTAATAACCCAGCGAATGCTCGGTACATAAAAATCATTTATCAGTTTTTGCAGACCATCTTGAAAGATCGACTGAAAGCGACTCCAGTAGGTACGTTTTGGATTTTTCTCAATATTAGTATGCGCAAGATGGGCGGGTAGAATCAGCTTAGATTCAACCAGTGCAAAAATCAGTACCGCTACTACCACCATGGCCTGTTGGCCAAAAATATTACCCAGCCTTCCATCGATAAACATTAACGGATAGAAAGCTGCTATGGTGGTCAAGACGCCGAAGGTAGCCGGTACCGCAACTTTCATTACCCCTTTCATGGTGATTTCTATCAGGCTTTTTTTACTACCTGCGGCCACGGCGTCACGCCGGGTTGAGTACACACTTTCTGCAATCACAATGGCATCGTCTACTAAGATGCCCAGTGCAACCAGAAAACCGGAGGTGGTGAGTTCATTTAATGACAGATTAAGACCCAGCGGCCCCATCGAGATCATCGCGCCCGCAAACGCAATGGGAATGCCCACAGCAACCCATAACGCCAGAATAGGGTGAAGAAAAAGCGCCAACAAAATCCCCACCAGCAACATACCGATAAGACCGTTTTCAACCATCGTATCGAGACGGTCTTCAATAAAAACCGACTGGTCGCCCATGGTGTCCAGTGCAACGTTGGCTGGCAGGTTGCTGGTATTTGTATACTCGGTCATCACTGCTTTTGCAGCGCTCGCCGCATCGGTCAGGCTGGTGTCATCCGTTACAACGACCTTCAGCATGATGGCATTATGGCCATTAAACCGCGATATCACGGTCTGTTCAGAAAAATTGTCACTAACCTCAGCAATATCACCGAGACGTATCAGCGCTCCATCGGTGTTTGCCCGCACCACTACATCTTCAAAATCCCCTTGGTAGTAACTCTGAAAGTCACCCCTGACAGTGATATCCCCATCATTACTGGTCAGTTCGCCGCCGTACTGATTAATCGATTGTGCATTGATCTGACTGGCAATATCAGAAAGGGTCAAACCATAACGTTGTAAGACCTGCTCTGAGATTTCGACACCAATCTCTTCGGTCGGCTCTCCCGTGACATCCACCTGTTTGATGTCGCTCGCGTTGAGCAGTTCAGCACGCAGATCTTCGGCAACAAGTTTCAGCGTTTTCGTATCCGCTTCACCATAGACCGCCAGCCAGATTGCCTGAGATTCACGCGTTGCGGCTTCAACAATCGGGTTATCCGCCGCAGACGGGAAATTACTGATTGCATTGATTTGAGCTTCAATATCGTCTTTCAGGGTCTTAAGATCATAGTTATCAACACGGGTAACCGTTACTGATGCGCTACCGTTCTGAATTGTGCTGCGAACAGTATCAATACCTTGTACTTCTTCCAGCGCTTCTTCAATTTTCAGAACAACACTTTCCTCGATATCCTGAATCCCGCCACCATTCACAGAGACCGAAATTGACACCTGCTCAGGTGGAAAAGCTGGAAAGGTCTCGGTACGCAAGCTGCTCGTCGTGAAATAGCCTACGATCAGAATAATAATCATGAGCAAATTAGCGGCGACCGGATTTTTAGCAAACCAAGCTATGAAGCCTTGTTGTTGATTCATGCGCCGGCTCCTGCTGATACCGATGTGCCTTTGTTGCTTGTAATCTGGTGGTCATCAGGTGCCACCGCTTTGTTTGCAACTGCTTCGACATTAACTGCCTGACCCGGAAGGAATGCCGACTGGGGATAGCGGACAACCTGTAGATTACTGTTTACATCCTGGCCTTTGACGACAAGGTAATCATCTTTGCGGTAGGTGATATCCGCCTTAAAGCGCTGTAATAAGCCGTCTTCTACGTGCCAGATATAACCATCCCGTGACAGTGCACTGGCGGGGAGTTTTACCTGATCATCAAGGGGTTTTCCGGGAATAGAGGCTTTCACAAAGGTACCCGGCATTAAATCTTCAGCGGCATGATCACTACTGACTTCGAGTACAAGATTGCGGGTACGTTCTGTATTATCAATGTGGTATTGAAAGCGCGCTAGCTTTGCAGTCCATTGGGCGTTATTGTCCGCCGTATCAACCAAAGTAACGGGCGTATTTATTGCCTCTGTTTCACTGCCAAGTAAGGCAAATTGCTGGTCATTCAGGGCGATGTTAATCTCGACAACGTCGGTAGCGAATACTTCTGCGATAGAGGTTCCAGAACTAACATAACCTCCGGGATTGATACTCCGGGAACTAACACGGCCATTAAACGGAGCGATAATATGGGTTCTTGCCAGGTTTTTCTCTGCTTTGGTTAAGCTGGCTTTGGCTGATTTCAGAGACGCCAACGCTTGAGCCAGTTGTGGTGTCTGCAATGTTAAGTCGGAAGGCGTGCCCGATAATCCACTCAGTTCCCAGCGTTTTTTTGCCTGCTGCGTTTCAAGCTGCTGCTCCAGATAAATGACTTTTGCGGTCGCAACATCAGCCTTGGCCGTAGCCAGGTCACTTTCGTAGTCAATACTATTAATCCGGGCTAAAACATCACCTTTTTTGAAAGAGCTACCCGCTAGCAGCTTGTCGCTGACATGATCTACCCGACCACTCACTTCGGCGGTCAGTTCGGTTGTCCAACGGGCAGCAACTTCACCATAACCGCTCACAAGTGGCTGTTCTGTTTGTGTACGGGTATCCACGACGGTGACTAATAACTTATTGGCCTGTATTTTGGACTGGCGACCGACCTGTGAATTGTCTGACACCTGCTCTCGCTGTGCGCTTGTCTGCTCTGGGGCATTCTTTTCTGCCTCGTCTCTCGTATATGCTGCTTGTTCAGGTGCGGCATGCGCTGATGGACCAATGAGTTGGCCGATAAGCGGACCAAGAAAAGGAGGCAGTGACTGTGGCGGAAGTAGAAAAACTGCGCCAGCGCTGACACCTATAACAAGCAAAACGGTGTTGATAATTGATTTTTTACGTGACATAAAGCTGACCTTTAACCTCTTAAAATTTCTTTAAACACCTAAGCCCAGCGCTAAACCTAAGCTAACCCGGTTTTGCAGGCGTTGATTAACCGTATTAATCAGCGTGGATTGCTCATTAAAATAACTACGCTGATAGGTCAGCCAATCGGTAATGTCGATTAAACCATCACGATAATCCTGTTCGGCATTAGCAAGCAGCAAATGTGCTTGCGTAATCACTTCACGTTGGGCAACCTCATAGGCGTAGTAGGTTCGCTCTGTATCCAATGCTGTTTCCACTTCATTCAGCGCCGTAAGTACGGTTTCCAGATACTGGTAATAATTCTGCTCGGCCAGGTTCTGGCTCTCGGCAACCTGAGCTTTTAAGGAGCCACCGTCGAACAATGTGTAACCTATGGATGCAGCAAGGCTCCAAAGCGTATTTCCGCTAAGCAGGTTTTTCAGGGCATCAGTTGAGTTGCCCAGCTCAGTGGTTAATGAAATATTCGGCAGCTGTGCAGCTTCCTTAGCGGCAACAGTGGAGGAAGCGCTTTGTACGGAATACCAGGCGGATTGCACATCGGGGCGGCGTGCCAATATATCGGCGGGAAGCTCAGCGTCCGGGGGCCTCAGCATTATTGGCAACCTAGTGCCTACCAAATCCAGACCATCAGGGTAATTCCCTGCCAGTATCTGTAACGAACGTACCGCATTACGTTGTTGTAATTGGCTTTCGACACGGCTGGCTGTAGCACTGGCCAGATTTTGTCGTGCTTCGGTGAGCTCGTCCAGGTCAGCCGTACCTACCTGATATTGGGACATGACAACATTCAGTGTTTTCTCAAAACTGAGGTATTTATCGTCACTTAAAGCAGCCAACTGCGATTGACTAACCGCATCAATATACGCCTGCATTGTTTGAGCAGCGATTGAATCCTGTAACGACTGGTAGGTCGCCCTGGAAGCTTGAAAATCTGTGGTTACCGCATCTCGCTCAGCTGCCCAGCGGCCCCAGAGGTCAAGTTCCCAGCTTGCATCCAGAGTCAGACTGTGACTTTCAGAAATCGCGCTACCGGATTCCTGACGGTTACTACTAAGACTGCTGGAAACCTCAGGAAGAAGCGCTGCGTTGGCCTGAATCACCGTCGACGCAACGGCTGCGGTAGCTGATTTTTGTTGAAGTAGCGACAGATTTCGTTGTTGGCTCTGTTCAACCAGTTGGGTCATGGCGGCATCGTTAAACAACGCCAACAGGCTGTTGGTAAGTGTAACCGTAGGCTCTTGCGGAGAGATCCATGTCTCTTTCAGCAGCAGGTTTTCCTGGGGAAATTGTTCAAACGTTGGTGCAGTCGCAGTACAGCCCGCCAATATAATAGCGGAGCCAATAACAACGGGGCCGGTTAAAAAAGTCAGCTTCATAATCCAGTACTACTCGATAGCGTCGATAAGTGTTCAAATAATAAGCGCATGATATCTTGGCTTAGGTGAAATGAAGGTGAAGGGGCAGCATTTCCTTCTCGTATAATCACTGTCTTACAACATCTGCCAATATAATTTGCTAAGGAGAAACACATGTTGGTGTTATTGGTTGAAGACAACAGGTCCTTAGCGGCCCATATTGTTGAGTACCTGGAACTGGATGATATTGAGTGTGATTATACAGAGCGCGGTGATCACGGACTCATACTGGCTCAGCAGCAACACTTTGATATTATCGTGCTGGATATAAACTTACCCGGCATGAATGGCCTGAGTGTGTGTGAACAACTGCGGGAGAAAGGTATTCATACCCCTGTGTTAATGCTGACCGCCAGGGATTCTCTGGAGAATAAGCTGGAAGGTTTTAGCGTAGGGGCTGATGACTATCTGGTGAAGCCATTTGATCTCCCGGAACTTGTTGTCCGGATTAAGGCCCTGGCCAAGCGGGCAACACCGCAGAAACCACAGTTGCAGGTCGCTGATCTCAGGCTGGATTTATCCTTACGTGAGGCTTACCGCAAAGATCAGTTACTGACCTTACATCCAATCGGCTGGGAGTTGCTTGTGGCACTTGCCAAGGCAAGTCCGGCGCCGCTTACACGACGCGAGTTAGAGTATGTGGTCTGGCAGGACTCACCCCCGGACTCGGACGCTTTAAAGTCACATCTGTATCAACTGCGCAAAGCAGTCAATAAACCTTTTGCTACAGCGCTGTTGCATACGCTCAGAAATGTTGGCGTCGTGCTGCGGGAAGCTACCAAAGTGGATAGCCATAGTGAATAAACAATTATCTTCAAAAAGTTATAGTTTACGGTCTTTTTTACGTAACCAATTATTGCTGCTGATTAGCTTTATCATCTCTGGCTTCGCCTGCTTAATGCTTTATCTCTATATCGATGGCCTTGATATCGCAACGCGAAAAGGGCTTGTCGTTATTGGGTCTTACTATGCGCAACTTCATGATGAAGGCAAACTTGAACAAGCAAGTCTTGAAACCGAAGAGTTTTCTATCTTTGTTGGTCAGGAGAATTTACCTGCATGGATCTCTTCCAAATTTACCCAAGAGAAGTTTGCTAACTACACGTTATTTAAAAGTTATTATAACGCAGAGGAGCACCAACGCGCAGGCAAAGCACCATTACTGTTTACCGCAACTCCGATCGAAAAAGGAAAGCGACAGCTATTTGCCGTTTATCACTTTAGAGACCACCCCAATCCGGCAACTATTGCTCCGCCCCATATTTTGGAAACCGTGCTCCTGATTACCTTTGCGGTCTTTTTAGTCTTGCTTCTTGTTGTTACTTGGATGGCACGCCGTTTTAACCGCAGAGTTATTGAACCCATGGAAGCCCTGGCCGATATGGCGCACAAAGTGGATGAATCAACCCCGGGCATATCGCATCCAATATTAGATGATAGGTCAGAAATAGGTTTGGTTGCGCATGCCCTGAAGCAGGGGATGGAACGCATTCATACCTTTCACCAACGGGAGAAAACTTTTTTACAAAACGCCAGTCATGAACTGCGTACCCCTATTACGGTGGTCGGCAGTGCACTGGATATAATCGAGCGACGCTTAACTTTGGGAAAACAGGATATCAGTACCCCCCTGAAACATATTCGCCAAGCCTGCGTGAATATGAAAGAAACGACCGAAGCGCTGCTGTGGTTATCCCGTGAAGAACCTATTAGTGGTAGTTACTCTACCCGGTTACCAGAGCAAAGCCAGATAAAAGCTACCGACTTACAGGACATCCTGACCGAGCTAGTGGACCAACTGGGGTACTTGATTGAAGGCCGCGAAATCAACGTTACCATCTCGATGCACAGTCAGGATTTACACCTGCATGATCCTGCCTTGGTTCGGATTGTTATGAGTAATCTTATCCAAAACGCCTTTGAGCATACATTTGAAGGCCGGATTGATATTGATATCTACAACACCGAAATTTGTATTGCTGATACTGGCATAGGATTAATCGGGGATACTGACCCGACAAAAAGGGGTGAATCCGGAAGAGGTAGTTTCGGCTTAGGGCTGGATATTGTATCCCGCATTGCCGCTAAAAAAGGCTGGAAACTCAGTTTAGACCGCAATTCTTATGGGGGGTGTACGGCTACACTCAACTGGGAGGTAATGGATCATCGCATCACATAGCAGTATTGGATGCTTCACAAACGCTAACCTGACTTATTTACGGGAGTTCATTGCTGGAGCGATCGCGTTTGGGGCATCGTCGTGCCTGATATAGTCATTTGATCTTGAATAATTAAAGGATGAGGTGATGTCTCTGAAGCAGTTACGACACCACCTCAGGCTACCAGCCCAATGAAACGTAGCGTTGCATACCACCCTGACGGATGAGCAGCAAAACGCGTTTCCCACGGATGCTTTCCTCAACCGCGCGCTGAAACTCGTCGGCACTCTTCACAGCCTTGCGATTCACCTGCAGGATCACAGCTCCCGGCTCGATACCGGCGCGGGCGGAGATAGAACCGGGCCGCACTTGGGTCACCACAACACCCTCTCCGGGCTCGGCGTCGAACTGTTCGGCGAGTTGCCGGGTCAGCGTTTGTACCGTCAGTCCGATCTCTTCCGCGCTCTGCGCCGGGCCTTGCACGATCGGTTTGTCCTGGCTGAGCTTGCCGATAGTCACGTTCAGGATTTTTCTTTTTCCGTCTCTGAGAATAGTCAGTTGCTCCTGCATGCCGGGCGGGGTCAGCGATACCCGGTTGCGAAAGCCGCCGATGTCCTTCACCGGTTCGCCAGCAAAAGCAACAATCACATCACCCTGGTGCAGGCCCGCTTTCTGCGCTGGTGAATCCTCGCTAACCTGTGCCACCAGAATGCCCTGTCCCGACTCGATGTTAAAGGACTGGGCCAGTTCAGGGGTAAGCTGTTGGATCACAATACCCAGGTAGCCGCGCGTGACTTCCCCTTGCTCGATTAACTGGTTGGCAATCGCCTTGAGCAGATTGCTTGGAATGGCGAAACCGATGCCCATGTAGCCGCCGCTACGGCTGAAGATGGCCGTGTTCATGCCCACCACGTTACCGTCCAGATTGGCCAGCGGGCCGCCGGAGTTACCCGGGTTGATGGCCGCGTCAGTCTGAATAAAATCTTCATAGTCGTTGATGCCAACACTGGTCCGGCCCGTGGCGCTAACTACGCCGACGGTCAATGTATGACTCAGGCCAAACGGATTACCAATCGCCACCACCCACTCACCGACCTCGAGTTCAGAAGAGTCGGCCAGGGTAAGCGCGGGCAAACCGCCCGCCTTGATCTCGATGACCGCCACGTCCGATTGCGGGTCACGACCGGTGATCTTGGCGCTGTATTCGCTGCCGTCTTGAAACTGGACCCGGATCTTTTCGGCATTCTCGACAACGTGATTGTTGGTCAGAATGTAGACCTTATCGGACAACAGGCCGTCCTTGCTCAAAAACACAAACCCGGAGCCCTGTCCTAAGGATCGACGTTCGCCTTGCGGCCGGTCAGAGCGGGGTGAGCCCGGAAACTCATCCCCAAAAAAGCGTTTGAAAAAATCGTCAGCAAAAGGCCACTGATCGCCGAAAGGTGTAGGAAATTGAGTAATGCTGGTTGCCGACGCCTTGCTCTCGACCTGAATAAACACGACCGAAGGCGAAACCTGACGCGCCACCGACGCGAAAGCCTTACCGGTGCGGCGCAGATTTTCAACCCCGTCGTCAAGCGCATAGGCCGGTATGGTAATAAAGGAAACTAATACCAAAAGCAGACAGGCAAACCCTGTTTTCTTAAAATGCATAGTCGAACCTCCTTCTGAAAACCTTTTACCTTCAGGCCAGATCCCACAACTATTGGTAGATTCCATGGATTACCAAGCGCTGTCATAATGCGTGACTGGGCTCACCTTGATAGTCACCCAAACCGCTTTCACAACGAACATAAAACCGCACTCAATCAGTCGCTTTTGTGAGTAGGGCGGTTTTGTCCGTGCCGCCGTTTTGTTGAGTGCAGCGTATAAATTATTCGCCATACACCGGTTTTATCAACGTAATTGAGCAGGCCTTAATTAAATTTCAGATAGGAACGCTTGTATTTGTGCAGAAAATACCATGGCCTGAAGCCGATTTTTCACTGGAGAAAATGACTTATTGGCGACCTGGCGTCGCGACAGATCTACTGTTACGTAAATGAAGCAGTCACCTTGTTCCTTTTCCTGTCTGACTGCGGGGTCGCTTGCGACCTAACCTTCCAGGAGTTGAGCCGGGTGAGCGTTTGGGAAGGTTCGAGCCAAAGGTAATCCTACATTATGCCCAGAATTGCGTAGTTCGTGGTTGCCCGGTCTGTATTAGGGTTAGTGTTTATAACAGATCTTTTTTGACCTGCTTGATTCGCTCTTTATTGGCTTCAGTGCGATTAATTGCAGTAAGCTTGCTCGATTTTTTTACAACCACATCTTCAACGCTGAGTAATTTCTCGTGAAGTTTTTCGCTTGCAGCCAGCAGCAAAGCGTAAGATTCCTGATTAATACTGTCAGTATGATCTAAAGCGGCGATGGCTTTATCCATCAGGCTGGGGAGTAAGCATAAAAGGTTATTCTCGGTTGGCGCATCTTTGATAAGCTCTCGCTCTGCCAGCCATTCCTCGAGGCTTTGTAACTCATCTTTGGATAACTTGCTCATCACGTGGGGGGCGGCGATCTTAAGGTTCTCGTCAAAACGGACGATGACGGATTGCGTGTTATCGGAAGAAGTACGTATGCATTCGACACTGCCGTTTTTAACCTGAAATTTCATGCTGATACACTACTCCTTTTTCTGTTGTGTTTTTCTGGCGGGTGATTCCAGGAAAACAGACTTGGCGGATTGAGTAAGGCTACTTATCCATGCTTTTAAATCTTGATACCCACTGCAAAATTTTACTCCTATCGCGGGCTTTAGCAACTCAACCGGCCAGAGCCGTCACATAAATCTAACCGACGTGGTACAGCAAACCTGAGAAACTGAAGTGGGCCGAATCAGCGCTATGGCCCGTGGATACGCTGGGTTGTGTTTTTTTAACGCTGTCGACTGGACGATGAATTTGTCCTGAATTCACGCTGAGATACCTGTGTTGGAATTACGCTATTCCTTCTGTATTCCTCCTGTTATTCCCCTGATAGTGTAGTAATGATAAGGTTTGAATAATAGTTCAGCAAAGGTCATGACTATGAATAGCTGGCGTCAACGTTATATCAGTGCACCCCTCTTGCGGCGGCTTAAAAAAGTACTGCCACCGATCTCAGATACCGAGCGCGAGGCGCTGGAGGCAGGTGATGTTTGGTGGGATGCCGAACTCCTGTCCGGCAAGCCCGATTGGTCGTCGTTTCTGGCATTAGACGCGCCGGTCTTTTCCGCCGAGGAGCAGGCCTTTTTGGATGGTCCCGTCGCAGAGCTATGTAGCATGATCGACGACTGGGCCATCTCGGCCGAACATCGACGTATTCCCGAAGCTATCTGGCAGTTTTTAAAAGAGAAGCGCTTTTTTGGGATGATTATTCCCAAACAGTACGGTGGCCTGGAATTCTCTGCTTACGCACATTCCGAAGTCGTCGTGCGGATTTCCACCCGCAGTATTGCGGTAGCGGTGACAGTGATGGTCCCCAATTCTCTGGGTCCCGGCGAGCTGTTGATGGAGTTTGGTACCCAAGCGCAAAAAGATCACTACTTGCCACGCCTGGCCGATGGTCGTGAAATTCCCTGTTTTGGGCTGACCAGTCCCGAAGCCGGCTCCGATGCGGCGGCAATGGTTGATCGCGGTGAGGTATGTTATCAAGAGCACAACGGCGAGCGTGTATTGGGAATCAAACTAAACTGGCACAAACGTTACATTACACTGGGGCCCGTGGCGACCTTGTTGGGCCTGGCGTTTAAACTCTACGATCCTGATCATCTGATCAGTGACCGGGAAGAGTGGGGCATTACCGCCGCTTTAGTGTCGACTGATCTTGAGGGCATTGATATTGGCAGACGCCATTATCCTGCCATGCAGGTTTTTCAGAATGGACCCAATTGGGGTAAAGATGTCTTCATCCCCATGGATCAGGTGATTGGTGGCCAGGACGGCATTGGCCAAGGCTGGAAAATGTTAATGACCGCGTTGGCTGCAGGGCGCAGTATTTCATTACCCTCGCTCAGCGTGGGTGGCGCGATGTTGGCCGCACGAACCACCGGTGCCTATGCCCGGATTCGTGAACAGTTTGGCATTCCAGTGGGTAAGTTCGAAGGGGTGCAACAGTGCCTCGCGCAAATCGCGGCGACGGCATATGTCCTGGATGCTGCACGCAAAACCACGATGGGTGTGTTGCAGACAGGCAAGGTGCCGGTGGTTATTTCGGCCATCTTGAAGTCTCAGGCTACCTATCGACTGCGTAACACTATCAATGACGCGATGGATGTACATGGTGGTAAAACCGTATGTGATGGGCCCGCTAATTATTTGGGAAATATCTATCGTTGTATTCCTGTCGCGATTACGGTGGAGGGGGCTAATATTTTAACGCGTAACCTGATTATTTTCGGTCAGGGAGCCATCCGCTGCCACCCGTATTTGTTACAAGAGATGCAAGCCGCTGAACAGGCCGATGAAGCGGAGGCTGTGAAGCAGTTTGATAAACTATTGTTTAAACATCTGCGTTTTCAATGTGCGACCTTAGGCAGGGCGGTGCTGCATACCTGGACAGCCGGCCGGTTCGCCAGTGCACCGCCGAATGTGGGAAACCTCGCTGGTCATTATCGAAGCTTGAGTCGCTATTCGGCAGTGTTGACTCTGGTGACAGAAGTCGCGTTGGTTTCATTGGGTGGCGCATTAAAACGCAAAGAGCTGGTTTCGGCGCGCCTGGGTGATGTGTTGGGCGAGTTGTATTTGCTGAGTTGCGCCTTAAAGCGTTTCAACGATGAAGGCTGTCCCGAAGAGAGCCGCCCTTTGTTAGACTGGTGCATGCATACGGGTATCAATACTATCAGACAACGTTTGGCTGAAGTCACGGCTAATTTCCCGATCCGGCCATTAGGCTGGTTGATGCGTTTGCTGGTCATGCCTTTTGGTGCCGGTCATACACCACCTCCGGATGAACTGACCTGTCAATGTGCCGCGTTGTTACTGTCGGATTCGCCAACCCGCCGCCGATTGACCGATGCCGTATTCACCGGTAACCCCGGAGATGGAATCGATCATATCGAGCAGGCATTCATCGCTGTTATTAATACAGAAAAACTGCGCGAAAAATTAAGTGACAAACAAACCATCGAGCAGGCACTGTCAGCACAGCTGATCACAGAAGCAGAGGCTCAACTCCTGAAAGAGGCCGGGCAAGCTGTGGCGCTGGCTATCGCAGTGGATGATTTTGATGCCGACCTGAAGTAGTTAAAACAGCAGCGTGGTCTGTCAGCTTAATTGCGGGTTAACTAAGTCTCATGCTACTCCTGCACTTATTTATGGCGTTATGTGATTTAAGGATTGAGCTATTGGCAAATATATTCAGCAATATTCCATCAGAACTACCCAATGAAATATTCGAAGATATTATCATTACAGAAAAGCTGAGAGTTGAACGAATCGTATCAAAGGGGCAAACATCCCCCAATGCCGGCTGGTACGATCAAGGTGAAAATGAATGGGTTATTGTTTTATCGGGTTACGGTGTCATAGAGTATAAAAATGGTGTTAAGGTCACTCTTAGACAAGGTGATTATTTACATATCAAAGCCCATGAAAAACACCGGGTGATAGAAACATCATCTGATGAAATAACAGTATGGTTAGCTATTTTCTATTGAGGGTGTTCATCCATACAGGGATAATAAAACTGATCAAAGCATGAGTATCCGTTAATTATTCAGATTTTCACATAGGCTGCCCGGGCTTGATTAAGTATGGGTGTCACCGTTAGTAGGTTAGAGGAAACGCATGAAAAGTTTAAAAGAACAAACCATCGCTAAGATTGAAGAGTCACGACAGGCTAACCCTGCGTTTATGGAAGCCGTCGACGATATTATTCTTCAGGCTAAAGCCTTTCAGCAAGGTTCCTATGCTATTGAGCTTGGTCAGAAGGTACCTGATTTCGAACTACCGAATCAACAAGGTAAATTAACATCGTTGGTTGATTTGCTAGCAAAAGGTCCGCTGGTCGTCACATTTTATCGCGGTAGTTGGTGCCCTTACTGCAACTTACAACTCAGAGCTTTGCATGCACGATTAAGCGAAATTCATGCGCTGGGTGCCGAATTGGTAGCCATCAGTCCACAAGTGCCTGATGGGTCAATGAAAAAAAATGAAATTAGTGAAATGGATTTTCTTGTATTGTCTGATCAGGATGCAAAAGTCGCAGCACAATATGGCGTTGCCTGGAAAGTGCCCGATTATCTTGTGGAACACATGCGGGTGGATCGTCAGCTTGACCTTGATGCCATCAATAACGGCAACGGCAGTGTGTTACCAATTCCCGCCACATTTGTAATAGGGCGTGACGGGGTAGTCACCTGGCGCTATGTTGATGTTGATTATCGAACACGCTCAGAGCCGGACGATATTATCGAGGCATTGCAGAAGTTGTCATAAGGATACTGTGTGATCAACCGGCGCAACAGAGTGAATCGCATTTTGTGCGCCTAGTAGGAGGAGTTAGGTGTATTGTGAGGATCGATCTCGCCATACACCTCATCAGGATCAACATCGTTGATCAGTAAAGTTTCCCTTACTTTTTCAATGTGCTCCAGCACCGCTTCATAGCGATCACCGTATTCATATTTAGTCACTTCAATCGCTTTAGGCATATAGGTAAAAGCGATCTTGAGTGCCAGTAGGGCATCGTCGTTTATTTTATCGGTCATAGTGATCTCCGTTTTTTTGAGGTTGGAATTAGTCCGCTGGCTCTTGTCTTAGAAAGAGCATACAGGCATTTTTTATTTGGTTATTCAAAACGGTAAGTTTATCTGTATGCATAGCTGTCATGTGGTTTTACTGCCATAAGTAATTTGATGATGCCTATATAGAATACTAATTTTGCTACAAAGGTGACAGGAGTGGCGATAAACATTATTGCGAAGTTCCCCCATCCTGCTTGCGTAGAGGTGAGTATTGTCAGCAACTGAGGTATTAAAATAATCAGACTGCTATAAGTTATCAGGTTGATTCCTGGTATGGGGTGAGGTAGTCGATTAACAAGATCAGTCTTGTTAATGAAGGCTGTTGTGAGTAAAAATGCGACAAGGTAACCTATTAGCATTGAAAATATCGTCGAAATATCCGGCGGAAATGTCTTAAAAATATAGCGAAAGATAACTTCAATAAGTACTTTAACTATGTAATGGGTAGGGAGTAATTCTGTTAGGAATATAATTAACCCAAACTTTAATTTTAGCATAGTACGTTCCTTGTAATTTAACAGATCATGCTCTAACAGCTCTTCAAACCCTTTATTATGGGGAGCAATAATCGTGACATGTCACATTTTTTGCGAATCAATAAATAGGAGTGTATTGGAGTATTGCGGTACCGATAGTGGTTGCATCCATGCACTTACTATTACTTAATCCCCTTAAAATAATCATAAACCTCTGGCTTTAAAGGTCAATGATTTATCTCGGGTTTTACCGGTTTAATAAAGGGGTGGGGTTGTCGGAGGCTTTGCTAAACAAAGCTTTTACTAGGTCGAAGATTCATAAAGGCTACACAGTATTAAAGCGATATGCTTACCATATTTATTTTATTATTTAATGCCAATAATTTTTTATAGTACTCTGCCTGTGATGCGATGGATAAAAAGGATGTTTAATGAGTAATTCTCTGCTGCGATCATTCGGTCGACTGTTTCTGCTGTTTTTCTTGGTATGTGGTGGACCGCTGTTGGTGAGCGCTGATACCGCTAACACTGAGGTGTTGGGTAGTGAGGCGAATAGTCAGCCCGCTGCGTTCGAGAATACCGAGCGGGTGATTGGTGTAGATAAGCCCATCAAGGATGCACAAATACAGTCGAGAATTCAGGGGATTTTGACAACAGCTGAGAAATACACAGATTTAACGGTTGAGTCGCGACAGGGGCTGGTGTTTCTTGGCGGGCAGGCCCTTGATGAACACTTTGTCGGATGGGCAACGGATATTGCTAAAAATACCGAAGGTGTCGTCGCTGTTATTAACAATATCTCGATGGTTAATAAGAGTGTGTTGGATTTGGCTCCGCTGCGGGGCGAGCTGATTCGGCTGTGGTATTCTGCTTTGAAAGTGTTTCCCATGGTAGTGATTGGTTTAGTGGTGCTGATTATCTGCTTTATGCTGGCGCGGCCGCTGACCAGTATTTTGATGAAGCCTTTTAGTGGTGAAAATAAAAGCCAGTTGGTGCAGGTAGTTTTAAGCCGCGCCATCATGCTGTTTATTATGTTGTTTGGCTTTTATTTTTTCCTGAATATTGCCGGCTTAACACAGGTTGCTGTGGCTATTATTAGTGGTACGGGTGTTATTGGGCTGGTGGTTGGTTTTGCATTTAAAGATATTGCGGAAAACTTTATCGCCAGTTTGTTATTGAGTGTGCAGCGTCCTTTTCAGATGGGCGATGTTATCGAGATCATTGACCATAAAGGTGTTGTGCAAAAAATGACGGCACGTGCCACTACCTTAATTGATTTCGATGGTAACCATATTCAAATTCCTAATGCGACTATCTATACCAACGTGATTAAAAACTGGACGGCTAATCCATTCTCGCGGGGGAGTTTTTTGTTAGGTATCGGTTATGATGCCAGCATTCGTCAATCACAAGCACTGGCCATGCAGTTGCTCTTGCAACATGACGCGGTGCTGACAGATCCTGAGCCACAAGTCATGGTGGAATCGCTAGGCCCGGCCACAATTAATCTGCGAATCTATTATTGGGTTGATCAGCGTAAGCACAGTGGCGCTAAGGTAGGGTCTACCATGATGCGTTTGATTATGCGTGAACTGGAGCGCCATGGCATCAGTATGCCGGATGATTCGCGAGAGATTATCTTTCCAAAGGGAGTACCTGTTGTGATGCATGAAAAAGCGCTGGCGAGTGCTGATCTGGCTGGTTCTTCTGTGAGTGCCTCAGGGGTTGTATCAGACGTTGTAACTGATCGGGCGCAAATCGCAGCCGATCTTGAAATAAATGAACACGAAGATTTGAGCAGTGACACCGACGAAATACGCCAACAGGCGGCCGCTACGCGTGAACCTGAGCAAGGCAAGAATATTCTCTGATCTTGGATTAACAGACATCTTTTTAAGGGGATAATTAAAACGTGACGGAGGCTAAGCGGACTAACTCTCTATAATTTTGTCACATCTGCTTTTCCGCTGCTGCGTTCTTGTAATGCCGTCAGTAATGCGTCGGTTTCATTTGCGGGCAAGCTGATGTGTAGCAGAACTCTGTCACTGTATTGACTGTCGATCAGCGTAACTTTGCTGTTATGCAGGATCGAATCTACAATGGCAGATAGCGTGTAGGGATATTCGATTTTTATCTGACAGCGTGGGTGGACTTCTTCAAATTGAGCCTGTGCAATCGCTTCTTTTACACTGGTTGAGTAGGCACGTACTAAGCCGCCGGTACCCAATTTTATGCCTCCAAAAAAGCGTGTGACGATTACACAAGCTTCACCCACGTTGTTTCCTTGCAACACATTAAACATCGGCTTGCCAGCGGTGCCGGAGGGTTCTCCGTCATCACTGTAGCCAAAGCCTTTTTCGGCCAACGGCGATCCTGTAATAAAAGCACTGCAGTGGTGATTGGCTGATGGGGTTGTGTTTTTAGCCTGCTGGATACAAGCACGTGCCGCTGCAACAGTAGAAAGCGGTGTTATTGATACATAAAAACGGCTCTTTTTGATTTCATAGAGCGTTTCAGTTGTCGCGATCGGTTTCCGATAAAAGGAATCGGCTAAGGAGTCGGGCAATGATGCGTACCGTCTGTATTAGTTGTAAAAGGGGATAATGATAGCAGAGTCCCTGATATTTTCTGTACGGATGATACGGGCCCGGAAATAAATTATATGAGACGCCAGAGTCTGATTTTGCATATTTGATTTGATTTAGGCTCAGTTACATTTTACTGTAACAGAATCAGTTTGTTCTGAAAGGAGGGGCACATGGATACAGTTAAGCATAATCTCACTAATCTATTTTTACAGCTGGGTTTGGCTGCGGAAAGCAAAGATATCGATGCGTTTGTGAAACAACACTCACTGGATGATGGCGTTGCTCTTGAGGATGCTGCTTTCTGGAATGAGGCGCAATCCCAGTTCATTCGTGAAAGTCGTGCGAATGATGCGGATTGGTCCGAAATGGTTGATGAGCTTGATACATTACTACGAGACAAGAAATAATAAGCGAATCATCGGTTAGCATTATTTAGGGGTGTCTATGAAAAAATTATATATCGTTCTGATGACGTTTGCGTTAAGTATAGGAATCTCAGGCTGCAGCACTGTCGAAGGTTTAGGCAAAGACATTGAAAAAGGTGGTGAGGCGATTGAGAAGGCGGCTCAAAAGCATCAATAGAACTGAATATTAAAAGGGTGCCATTGGCACCCTTTTTTATTGTCAGCTCGCAGGTTTAGTCATTTATCAGCAAAATGATCAGATCTTTTGGCCCGTGTGCACCCATCTGTAATTTCTGTTCAATATCCGCGCTGCGAGAAGGCCCGGTAATCATATTAACGGTACGTGGCAGGTCGCCCTGGGTTTTATCACGTAGCTTCTGCCAGGCATCTTCGTAAGGGCCGACGATATCGGATCTTTTCAAGGTAACAAAGTGATTATCCGGCAAGAAGTTCAGCGTTGTCGGGCTATCTTTGCCAGAATGCAGCATCAATGTACCGGTTTCGGCGATACCGGCAAAGCTGCTGGTCAGGCTGGCGGCATCTCCTACCTGTGCAACCCGTTGTTCGCAGCTAAGATCACTGACCGAATTCCAATCTAATGCCAGAATAGGTGCATCACTGGCGGTGACCAGGGAGCTGATATTGTGCTCTTTCAGCCAGTTGGCGCAGATCTGCGGCACTTCATTAATGCTCTCCAACTGATAAACTTCAGCGGCGGCTTCGGTTGCCATGGCAATGAACAGCGCGACCTGCTCTTCGTGCGGTAGCTGGGCGCGTTGCGGTACCAGATTACGCGTATGTGCGTTGATGCGATTGATCACGGCCTGTTTTTGCTCTTGGCTGGCTTCAGCACGTTTCAGGCCGTGGCGGATATTGCCAAGGATCTCTGCTTTACTCATAACAACTCCTCCGTTAGCTCTGTTTGCGTGATTTGTATTGCGACATAAAGGTTTTGCCGCTCGGTGCGGGCATATCCCGCCAATCTGTCCAGCCGCCTGCCATCGGTATTTTCTTAATGCGGCCTTTTTTACCTGCCATTAGGCGTAAAAACAGATTGGAGCTGCTGGAGAGCAGGCGATACAGAGCAGGGCGCTTGGCGAAAAATGCCCAACCAGAGATGCCCCAGCGAACTGCTTTAGGGCTTAAGTGCCTGGAGAATTCATCTTCCCGCCAGTGGCGCATCAATTTGGGAAGCGGAATCCTAACGGGGCAGACAGACTCGCATTTGCCGCAGAAGGTTGAGGCGTTTGGCAGTAGCCCTGCCTGTTCGATACCAATCATCTGTGGTGTCAGGACTGATCCCATCGGCCCGGGGTATACCCAGCCATAGCTATGGCCACCGACAGCGCCATAGACAGGGCAATGGTTCATACATGCCGAGCAACGAATACAGCGTAACATCTCCTGAAACTCAGTCCCGACCATTTCGCTTCGGCCGTTATCGACGAGGACCACGTGGAAGTTTTCGGGTCCATCCTGATCTCCTGTTCTACGTGGTCCTGTCGATAAAGTGTTGTACACGGTAAATTCCTGCCCTGTGGCTGAACGAGCCAGCAGGCGCAGGAAGAGCGTCATGTCTTCGAGGGTCGGAACGACCTTCTCGATAGAGGTGACGACAATATGCGTTTTTGGCAGCGTTTGTGTCAGGTCACCATTACCTTCGTTGGTTACAATGATGGTGGACCCTGTTTCCGCAACCAGAAAGTTTGCGCCGGTAATACCCACATCCGCAGCGGCAAACTTCTCGCGAAGCATTTCGCGGGCTTCCTGCATCAACACGGCAGGATCGCTGGATTTTGGGCGCTTATGTTTTTCGTGAAAGATGTCTGAAACATCTTCCAGATTTAAGTGAATCGCCGGTGCAATGATATGGCTGGGGTGGTCGCCACGTAATTGCAGGATGTACTCACCTAAGTCGGTTTCTATCGGTTCTACGCCGTTCTTTTGCAGATAATCATTTAGGTTGATCTCTTCCGAGACCATTGATTTACCTTTGGTGACGGTTTTTGCACCAACGTCTTTACAGATATCCAGGATTTTTTTGCAGGCGTCATCCGGGGTACGGCACCAATGAACATGCCCACCATTTTTGATGACATTCGCTTCGAACTGCTCCAGATAGATATCCAGATTTTCCAGAATGTGATTTTTTAGCGCCGTGCCTTCATCACGCAATTGCTCAAACTCAGGCATACGGGCAACCGCAGTAGAGCGTTTAACCGGAAAGCCTGCTTTGAGGTTGCTAAGGGCTTTTTGTAAGTTGACATCATGCAGTGCAATACGCGATTTTTCTTTAAACTCAGGGCTATGAATTTCCATGCCTGTCTCTCCTACGCCGATTGGCCAAGTTCGTAAGCAGCTTCGCCAATAGCAGGCTCGTCAGTCATACCGGCAAGGACCTCTACAATATGCCGTGTTTCGATATTATGCCCCTGACGTTTAAGCTTACCTGCCATGTTCAACAGGCAGCCCAGGTCGCCACCGAGTAATGTCGTGGCGCCAGAGAGTTCAACATTGGCGGATTTATTCTCCACCATACGGTTGGATATTTCAGGATATTTGACGCAAAAAGTTCCGCCAAAACCACAGCAGGTTTCAGCATCTTCCATCTCGCTAAGAGTCAGGTTGGCTACTTTAGCCAGGAGTTTACGTGGTTGCTGTTTTACACCCAGTTCCCGTAATCCGGCACAAGAATCATGATAGGTAACGTTACCTTCGTAAGCAGACAAGATGCTGTCGAAATCCATAACATCAGTGAGGAATGCTGTAATCTCGAAAGCTCTGTTTTTTAAGTTCTCCGCGCGCGCTTTCCAGGGGTCGTTATTGTCAAACAGATCGGCGTAGTGCTGCAACATGCCGATGCAAGAACCAGAAGGGCCGACTACATATTCATAACCGTCGAATGCTTCGATGGTTTGGCGGGCGATCTGCTGGGTTGTCTTCTTGTCGCCTGAGTTAAAGGCCGGTTGTCCGCAGCAGGTTTGGACTTCGGGTACTGATACTTCGCAGCCCGCACTTTCTAATAGTTTGATGGTTGCGAATCCGATGCTGGGGCGAAACATGTCAACCAGACAGGTGACAAAGAGGCCTACTTTAATGGACTTTTCGGATGCTTGCATAGTGTTTACCTGAATTCTTATACGAGACTTTTGCACCATTACTTCTTTGTCTTCTGACGGTGTTAAAAACGTACTCATTCGGTCATTTATAAACATAAATTTCCATATTCCGTGCGTTTTTGCCTTAGCAGAAAGCGAAATTCCGGCTTGTACAATGGTCTCTGTACGTTAATTTTTATTGGATGCAATCTTTGTATGCCTGCCAAGATAGGTAAAGATCTGTACAAAATATATGCTACATTAGGAACTGGTCTGACCAAGATGAGGGAGGCGTTCTTACATGGGCGATGAGCTGACAAAAGAACCGCTAACAAAAAAACAGCGGCTTGATCGGTATCTGCGACAAAAAATAATTTCTGGCAGCCTTATTCCTGGTCAGGCACTACCGTCGCAGCGACAGTTAGTCGATCAGTTTGGTTTAGCGCGCTCAAGCGTAAGAGAAGTCGTTCAGTTGCTGGAGTTGGATGGCCTGATTTCGACAGCACATGGTGGCAGAAGTATTTGCCGGAATACGATGGCAAAATATATCGAATTGCCAGTAGAAGGGGTGGGCGATAATCTGGCTTTTCAGCTTCAGGTGATGGAGGCCCGCGCTTTTCTGGAGGGCGAAGCCGCCTATTTTGCAGCACTGCGAGCCACGGATCAGCAGCTCATCGGGATAGAAGAAGAGTTTGATAAAATGCAGCTACGTAGTAAAGGCCTGACAACGCTTGATAAGGCTAAAGCAGATCTGCGTTTTCATATGATGATCGCTGAGTCCAGCCATCATGTGTTGATCACTTCTTTTAGTCAGCTTTTTTATAATCGCTATTTTAATGCCATTTATGGCGTCCTGAACCGCACCTTGATTAAATTTGGGCGCTATCCGGACGGGATACGCATGCAACACGAGCAAATATATCAGGCACTTCGCCAGCGCGACCCTGAGCAGGCACGCAAGGTGGCTTCTGAACATATCATTTACACACGTAATTTATTGGAAAGTACGGATTAGTAAGAGATGGCTAAAGAGAATGTTAAAGGAGCGTACCGGATGAATATTTTCTCATATAAAGCAATATTACTTGATCTCAGCGGTGTGCTTTATGACGGTTCCCGGGTTATCAAGGGCGCTGCGGAGGCGGTAGAAAAGATCAGAAATAGTGGATTTGTGCTCAGGTTTGTCACCAATACGGCGAGCAAATCGGCTCATACTATTACTCAGGATTTGCAGTCTATGGGTATAAAGATAGATGAGGGTGAGTTGTTCACAGCTCCGCTTGCCGCGAAAGCGTATATAGAACAGCAGGGGATGCATCCTTATTGCATACTACCTGCCAGCCTTGGTACAGACTTTATAACGCAATATGATGCCGACGTTGCTGATTGTGTGTTGTTGGGCGATGCACGCGAGGGTTTGAGCTATCAGGCAATGAATGAGGCATTTCGGCTTTGTCAAAAAGGCGCCCCATTGATTGCGATCGGGATGAATAAGTATTTTATGGCAGATGATGGTTTACAGCTGGATGCGGGTGCTTTTGTACGTGCTATTGAGTGGGCTGCCGATACTAAAGCGGTTGTTATGGGGAAGCCCAGCGCTGAATTTTTCAAGCAAGTTGTGGCATCGACAGGATTTTCTGCGCATCAATGTCTGATGGTAGGGGATGACGTGATTGCCGATGTGAAAGGCGCGGTTGATGCGGGGCTGGCGGGTTGTCTGGTGAAAACAGGTAAGTTCCAGAGCGGTGATGAGACACAGTTGCCCGAAGGCGCTTTTATTCTAGAGAATATTAACGAGTTGATTTAGTCCCGTAGTAAAAATGAGCGTTCTGAGCTTATGTTGAGTCTCCTGGGTTGAATAGCAGGCATAGATTTATCGTCAGGGTTTGTTAAAATGCGCGTCCAGCGTTACGTACTTGGTTTGTACGATGCGCATTTAGTATAGATAAAGAAGTGGCCTGTCGTAGGGGTCACCACTGATAAACAAGGAAAAAAGATGCCTGTTATTACCCTCCCGGATGGAAGTAAACGCGAGTTTGCTAATCCCGTCTCTGTGTTTGACGTTGCTGCTGATATTGGCGCAGGTTTAGCCAAAGCGGCACTGGCCGGTAAAGTGAATGGTCAGCCTGTTGATACCTCATTCGTTATTAATGATGATGCCCAACTGGCGATTATCACGGCACGTGATGAAGAGGGTGTGGAGGTTATTCGTCATTCATGTGCACACTTGATGGCGATGGCTGTGCAAGCGCTGTTTCCAGGTGCACAGGTCACGATTGGCCCTGTTATTGAAAATGGTTTCTATTACGATTTTGCTTACGAGCGCCCGTTTACCTCTGAAGATCTTGAAAAGATTGAAAAGAAAATGGCAGAGCTGGCAAAGCAGAATTTGCCGGTATCGCGTACGGTTATGAACCGTGATGAAAGTGTTGCTCTATTTGAAAAAATGGGGGAGAAATACAAGGTTGAGCTGCTCAGTGCTATTCCTGCGGATCAGGATCTGTCTTTCTACTCTCAGGGCGATTTTATCGATCTGTGTCGTGGCCCGCATGTTCCCTCTACCGGGCATATTAAAGCGTTTAAGCTGATGAAAGTTGCCGGTGCTTACTGGCGTGGTGATTCCAATAACGCCATGTTGCAGCGTATCTATGGAACCGCCTGGGGCGATAAAAAAGAATTAAAAGCGTATCTGCATCGTTTAGAAGAAGCAGAGAAGCGTGACCACCGTAAGCTGGGTAAACAGCTGAACTTATTCCACCTGCAGGAAGAAGCGCCGGGTATGGTGTTTTGGCACCCGCACGGTTGGACGCTTTATCAGCAGATCGAACAGTACATGCGTACTAAGCAAATTAAGCATGGCTATCAGGAAATTAAAACGCCTCAGGTAGTTGAGCGTAGCTTGTGGGAAAAATCAGGGCATTGGGATAAATTTGCTGATCAGATGTTCACTACGCATTCTGAAAGCAAAGATTTCGCTATTAAACCAATGAATTGCCCCTGCCATATCCAGGTATTTAATCAGGGGCTGCGCTCTTATCGTGATCTGCCGTTACGTTTGGCGGAATTTGGTTCTTGCCACCGTAATGAGCCCTCTGGTGCGTTGCACGGCATCATGCGTGTACGTGGCTTTGTACAGGATGATGCGCATATCTTCTGTGCTGAAAACACAATTCAGTCGGAAGTGGCTAGTTTTATCGAATTCTTGCATGAAGTTTATGCTGATTTCGGCTTCACCGAGATCATCTATAAGCTATCCACCCGCCCTGATCAGCGTGTAGGTTCTGATGAAGTCTGGGATAAAGCTGAGAAGGCATTAGCTGATGCGCTTAACGCTGCTGAGCTTGAGTGGCAAGAGTTGCCGGGTGAAGGGGCTTTTTATGGCCCTAAAATAGAGTTTTCTTTAAAAGATTGCCTAGGACGTGTCTGGCAGTGTGGTACAATCCAGGTAGATTTCTCAATGCCGGGTCGTTTAGAAGCTCAGTTTGTTAATGAAGCAGGCGAGCGCGAAACGCCGGTCATGCTGCATCGTGCAATTCTCGGTTCTTTTGAGCGTTTTATTGGCATTCTGATTGAAAACTATGCAGGTGCATTACCCGCCTGGCTTTCACCAGTTCAGGCTGTTGTGATGAATATCACAGATAAACAGGCTGAATATTGCCAGGATGTGGTAAAAACACTGGGAAATAATGGATTTAGAGTTGTTTCGGACTTGAGAAACGAGAAGATCGGCTTTAAAATCCGTGAGCGAACTCTTCAGAAGGTTCCTTTCCTTTTGGTAGTTGGTGATAAAGAAGTCGAGACTGGCTGTGTAGCAGTAAGAACACGCACAGGGGAAGATCTCGGCTCAATGAGTATAGAAACATTCACCGACTTTCTGACAAAAGATGTGGATCAGAAGGGTTACGAATAATTTTTAGGAGATATAACAATTAAGCGCGATAATAAAAGAGGTGGGCGTCGTGATAATCGCACACCCATTAACGAACATATCAAAGCTCATGAACTACGCCTGATTGGTGCTGATGGTGAGCAAGTAGGTGTTGTATCGATTAATCAGGCTCTTGACATGGCGCAAGAGGCTGAACTTGACCTGGTACAGATTTCTGATTCGGATCCGGTAGTTTGTAAACTAATGGATTTTGGTAAACACCAATACGAGAAGAAGAAACAAGATGCTGAAGCTAAGAAGAAACAGCATCAGACTCAGGTTAAGGAAATGAAATTCCGTCCTGCGACGGAAGATGGGGATTATCAGGTAAAGCTACGCAACCTGGTACGTTTCCTAGAAGCAGGGGATAAGGCTAAGGTGACTTTACGTTTCCGCGGCCGTGAGATGGCTCATCAGGAACTGGGCATGAACTTGTTGTTGCGGATCGAAAAAGATCTGGAAGAGCAGGGGGTTGTTGAACAGCGTCCGAAGATGGAAGGCCGTCAGATGATCATGGTGATCGCCCCGAAGAAGAAAAAGTAATTTGTAAAGCAGCTTAACCCGTATCTGCCTTTCAGGTAGTAACGGGTTTTGTCGTTTTTTCGGATTAAAAAACTAACGAATGCGTGGAGAGTTGTAATGCCTAAGATTAAATCTTGCCGCGGTGCGGCAAAGCGTTTTAGAAAAACTGCAAATGGCTTCAAGCACAAGCAGGCCTTCAAAAGTCACATTCTGACCAAGAAAAGCACTAAGCGTAAGCGTCAGCTTCGTCCGATGCTACAGGTTCATGCTGCAGATCAGGCTCTGATCCGTCGTATGTTGCCGTACATCTAGTCGTTTTTTCACTAACAGAATTGAATATAGGAAGGTAAAGAATGGCTCGTGTAAAACGTGGTGTTCAGGCTCGTCGCCGTCACAAAAAGATATTAAAACAAGCTAAAGGTTACTATGGTGCTCGTAGCCGTGTATTCCGTGTAGCTAAACAGGCTGTTATCAAAGCAGGTCAATACGCGTATCGTGACCGTCGCCAAAGAAAACGTCAATTCCGCGCTCTGTGGATTGCACGTATTAATGCTGCGGCACGCTTGAATGGTCTGTCTTACAGCCGTTTGATCGCTGGAATGAAAAAAGCCAGCGTTGAAATCGACCGTAAAGTACTGGCTGATCTGGCTGTTCACGAACAGGCTGCATTTACTGCTGTTGTTGAGCAAGCGAAAGCTGCTTTAGCGTAATGCACCCACCTCTTTATTGAGGTCGCTATTCATTGAGATAGCAGTGTTATTTTAAATAGGGGACGGGTGCAAACTCTTCCCCTATTTTTTCGGTTATTGCGCTGAATTCTGTGTGATTATTTGCTAACAATAATTCAGCAGAATAACTGTATGTATAACTTTATAAAGCGTCTATAGCGCTCATCTTCCTCCCAATCAATTGGAGCCGGAAATGGAAAACATGATAAGTCTTCTGGAACAAGCGGGTGCCGCTGTTGCTGCCGCTAACAGTGTTCAGGAGCTGGATCAGGTACGTGTTGATTACCTGGGTAAAAAAGGTCCGTTAACGGCGCTGCGTAAAGGTTTAGGCAAGCTGACGGCTGAAGAACGCCCTGCAGCAGGTGCCAGAATTAATGAAGTCGTTCAGCAGGTATCAGATCAGATCAATGCGCGTAAAGCGCTGCTTGAAGCGGCCGCACTGGAGATGAAGCTGGCATCGGAAACGATTGATGTCACTATGCCGGGTCGTGGTCAGCATTTGGGTGGATTGCACCCGGTGACTAAAACGCTTGAGCGTATCGAGTCATTCTTTGCCGGTATTGGTTACAGCGTTGCTGAAGGCCCTGAGATTGAAGACGACTATCATAACTTTGAAGCGTTAAATATCCCTTCGCATCATCCGGCACGTGCGATGCATGATACTTTCTATTTTAATGCGAATACTTTGCTGCGTACGCATACCTCCGGCGTGCAGGTGCGCACGATGGAAACTCAGCAACCACCGATTCGTATTATCTGCCCGGGACGTGTTTATCGTTGTGATTATGATCAGACGCACTCACCTATGTTCCATCAGGTTGAAGGCTTGCTGATTGATAAAAACATCAGCTTTGCTGACCTTAAAGGCACGTTGGAGCAGTTTTTGCGTGAGTTCTTTGAGGAAGATGTGAAGGTGCGTTTCCGTCCGTCGTACTTCCCGTTTACCGAGCCATCAATTGAAGTCGATATTGATCGCGGTGATGGTAAGTGGCTTGAGGTTTTAGGCTGCGGAATGGTACACCCTAAAGTGTTTGAAATGTCGGGTATCGATCCTGAGGAATATACCGGATTTGCATTTGGTATGGGTGTTGAGCGATTAGCGATGCTGCGCTATGGCGTGAATGATTTACGCCTTTTCTTTGAAAATGATCTGCGTTTCCTGGGTCAGTTTAACTGATTCTGTGCGGTTAATTTCAATAGTAGGCAATGAAATAAAGATTTTCAGGACAGTAGCATGAAATTCAGTGAAAAATGGTTACGTGAACTGGTTAATCCAGCCATCAATACACAGGCGCTGGTCGATCAAATTACTATGGCAGGGCTGGAAGTCGACGATGTTGAGTCAGTCGCTCGTGACTTCTCCGGTGTTATCGTGGGTGAAATTCTCACCGCAGAGCAGCATCCCGATGCGGATAAACTACAGGTATGTACCGTTACTGATGGTAACGAGATTTATCAGGTTGTTTGCGGCGCGCCCAATGCGCGTGCAGGCTTGAAAACAGCCTATGCAGCCGTCGGTGCATTGCTGCCAACACCAGATGGTGGTGAGTTTAAGATTAAAAAAGCTAAGCTGCGTGGCGTTGAGTCCTTCGGCATGCTGTGTGCTGAAGACGAGCTGGGTATTTCTGAAGATCACGGCGGTATTATGGAGCTGGCGGCGGATGCGCCAATCGGCACCTGCATACGTGATTATCTGAATTTAAACGATAAAATTATTGATGTTGATCTGACGCCTAACCGTGGCGACTGCCTGAGTCTTAAAGGGCTTGCGCGTGAGGTAGGTGTGCTGAATAAAGCACCCGTTACTTTTGTTGATATACCGCCTGTCGCGCCAACCATCGATGATACCTTCTCCGTGACGTTGGAGGCTCCTGCGGCTTGCCCTCGTTATCTGGGGCGTGTGATTCGTAATGTAAACATGGCCGCAGCATCTCCGTTATGGATGGTGGAAAAGTTACGCCGTTCAGGTATTCGTTCTATCGATCCTGTTGTGGATGTAACGAACTATGTTCTGCTTGAATTAGGCCAGCCACTGCACGCGTTTGACCTTAATAAGCTAGCGGGCAGTATTCAGGTGCGTATGCCTGAAGCCGGCGAGAAGCTGACATTGCTTGATGGTAATGAAGTCGCATTAAACACCGATACACTGATTATCGCTGATGACAAGGGTCCGGTCGCTATGGCGGGAATCTTTGGTGGCGATAGCACGGGTGTAACGGCGGAGTCGCAAGATATTTTCCTTGAATGTGCATTCTTTGATCAGATCGCTATTGCGGGTAAAGCGCGCGCATACGGATTGCATACGGATGCATCGCATCGTTACGAGCGTGGCGTAGATTGGCAATTACAGCATCAGGCAATTGAGCGGACGACTCAGTTACTGCTGGATATCGTGGGTGGTGAAGCGGGTCCGGTTACTGAGGCGGTCAGCGAAGAATTTCTGCCTGAAGCACGCACGGTGACTTTACGTCATAGTAAAGTCAATGCAATGCTGGCCTTTGAAATGCCCGCGGCTGAAATTGAAGAGATCTTAACGCGTTTAGGTATGCAGATAGAACAAGCTGGCGATGCAAGTTGGACGGTCGCTATTCCGTCGTATCGTTTTGATATCAGCATCGAAGTTGATCTGATCGAAGAGTTGGCTCGTGTTTACGGTTATAACAATCTGCCGGTTAAATTGCCGACATCGGCGCTGCCATTTACGCCCAATGATGAATCGCAAGTTGGTATTCATGATCTGCGCCGAACCCTGATCTCTTTTGGTTATCAGGAAGCGATCACTTATAGCTTTATCGAATCGGGTTTGCAGAAACTCTTTGATGATCAGTATGAAGCGCTGGCATTAGCGAATCCTATTTCTGCTGAAATGGCCGTGATGCGGACTACGATCTGGCCGGGCCTGGTAAAAGCACTGCAATATAACCAGAATCGTCAGCAATCGCGGGTGCGCCTATTTGAAACCGGGCAGCGTTTTCTGCCGATTAATGACGAGCTTGTTCAGGAAAATGTACTGGCTGGTTTGTTGTCCGGTGCCCGTGATCCTGAATCGTGGACTGGAAAATCTTCATCGGTCGATTTCTTCGATATAAAACGAGATATTGAAGCGGTTCTTAACCTTGGCGGTGCCGGTGATCAATATCGTTTTGTGGCAGATAGGCATGTTGCCTTGCATCCGGGGCAGACGGCGCGCATAGAGCGGGCGGGTGAAGTGGTTGGTTTTGTCGGCGCATTGCATCCCTCGTTAATTAAAAAGCTGGATCTGAACGGGCCGGTTTATCTGTTTGAGTTGAGCCTGGAAAGCTTGTTGCAGGGGCGTATAGCACGTTTTTCTGAATTATCTAAATTTCCTGAATCAAGACGTGATCTGGCACTGATCGTTGATGAAGCAACCGCTTATGACACAGTACGCCAAATTACAGTTGAAAACGCAGGGGAATACCTGAAGCAGGTAACGCTGTTTGATGTATACCAGGGCCAAGGTATTGAAGTGGGACGAAAAAGTCTGGCTTTGGGCTTGACCTGGCAGCATCCATCGCGCACTCTTAATGAAGAAGAAATTAATTCGGCTGTACAGTCTGTCGTTTCCGCACTGAATATCGGTGCAGGAGCAACATTAAGAGATTAAATAGCAAAGGTAAAGTTCATGAGTTCTTTAACAAAGGCAGACATGGCAGAACGTTTGTGTGATGAGTTAGGTCTTAACAAGCGCGAAGCCAAGGATATGGTGGAATCCTTTTTTGATGAAATACGTGAAAGCCTCGCAACCAACGAGCAGGTGAAGTTATCGGGTTTTGGTAATTTCGACCTGCGCGATAAACGCCAGCGTCCTGGCCGGAATCCAAAAACGGGTGATGAAGTCGCTATTTCAGCCCGTCGGGTTGTTACTTTTCGTCCGGGACAAAAACTTAAGGACCGTGTAGACGCCTATGCAGACACTAGGTCTGAACCAGCCTGATCTGCCTGCCATACCCAGCAAACGCTATTTCACCATAGGTGAAGTAGCGGTATTGTGTGACGTAAAAGCACATGTGCTGAGATATTGGGAGCAGGAGTTTGAGCAGATACACCCGGTAAAACGCAATAACCGGCGTTATTATCAGCAGCAGGATATATTGCTCATACGCCAGATTAAAAGCTTACTGCATGAGCAGGGTTACACTATTAGCGGTGCCAAGCAATGGTTTGGCAGTCAGCAAGGTAATGATGAAAATCTCCGTTATCGGCAATTGCTAAGGCAGACCATTACCGGCTTAGAAGATATTTTAAAAACTTTGAAGTCCGGGCGTTAATAAAACTTCACAAAATCATTACCTTAGGGTAAGATATCGCTCCTCTTTGAAGTAAAGAGTTAGTACTTTTGTCGGAATGTAGCGCAGCCTGGTAGCGCACTTCGCTGGGGGTGAAGGGGTCGTAGGTTCGAATCCTATCATTCCGACCAAAAACTGATATCCGTTTCGACTGTAAAGTAGCCTTATTAATAGGTCTAGACGGTGTGTAAAGAGTTGTGAATACGAAGTCCGTGATCACGACGTTTTAATAAAAAGCCTTGTAACTCAAATAGTTGCGGGGCTTTTTTGTTTCTGATAGTTGAGTTTCACTTTCATAATATAAGGTTTGCAAATAATTAAGTGAGTTTAGTCAGTTGTTAGGGGATGGAATAAAAGACTGTATATAAAAACAGTTTATTTTTTGTTGGTATAGCTACTTAAATTGACTTTTTTCCCCGATAAAACCCCAAATTATTAGGATGTTAGGTTGAGGGCCGCTTTATAATCTATTGATAATAAAGAAACTTTAAGCTGTAAGTATAGTGATTTAGATCTGTAGGATTGTTAATCCAGCGATGAACTTACTAGCTAGAATAGTTTTCTCATGTGACATCGTGATGGCTTCAGATTGATGTTGGTTGAAAATTGTTTCTCCAGTTGGTAATACTGTTGCATTAGTTGCTTCGTATAGCTCAGAGTCTCTTAAAAGGACGTATAAGCCGCTTATGGATATAGAGTTGATAAAGGTGTCAATAATAAGAAACTGGCTTTCAAGAGCTTCTGAGGCGTTCCTCGTGCGTATTCTGGTGAAGTTGAACGGTGATTCTGGTCGAACGTGAACACCTGAAGTTTCCCGCATTGGGCTCTCAGTCTTTTTACCCTAAGTGTTCACGTTCAGTCAATTCGGACTGTATTTTCCGCATTGATTCTCCTTTT
>NZ_JBFIIH010000033.1:0-32704 GCF_041601355.1 Neptunomonas sp. | reverse complement strand
TACTTCTAAGCCACGACTCACACCTTCAGTCTGACCCATCGCGATCGCACGTACTACACCGTCACCCAGCTGTTGCTGAACTTCGAGTGTCAGACCATTCTTTGAAACGGTCAGCGCGTCGTAAATTTTAGGTACGCTGTCACGTGGAAATTCCACATCGACTACCGCGCCTATAATCTGAACAATTTGTCCGCTACTCATGTTCGGATCCTCTTAAATTTTAACCCGTTCACCGCATTAAACAGCCGCAGCACCACTTACAATTTCAGAAATTTCCTGAGTAATTGCCGCTTGACGAGCCTTGTTATAAATCATTTGAAGTTCGTCAATCAAATCACCGGCATTGTCAGTTGCACTTTTCATTGCCAGCATTCGCGCGGCCTGTTCACAGGCGTAATTCTCAACTACTGCCTGATACACTTCGGACTCAACATAACGCACAAGAAGGCTATTCAGCAGTTCTTTAGCGTCAGGTTCATAAATATAGTCCCAGTGATGATTCAGCAGCGCCTCATCGTCTTCTGCTTTCAGTGGAAGCACTTGTTCAACATGCGGGCTCTGCGTCATTGTGTTAACAAAAGTGTTAGACACAATATACACACGATCCAGCTTTGCCTCAGAAAAAGCATCCAGCATAACCTTCACAGCACCGATCAGATCCGTTACTTCTGGCTGATCACCCAAGTGGGTTTTTGCTGCTACTACGTTACCGCCGTAGGTCTTAAAGAATGAGACTGCTTTAGATCCTAACGCGCAAACGTCAATTTCGACGCCTTTATCGTTGAACTCTTTCATACTAAACATGGCTTTCTTGAACGCGTTAACGTTAAGACCACCACAAAGTCCACGGTCAGTTGATACAATAATATAACCAACACGTTTGACTTCACGTTCCAGCATGTAAAGATGCTTGTATTCAGGATTTGATTTAGACAAATGCTGAATAACACCACGGATACTGCGAGCGTACGGGCGGGAAGAATGCATGCGATCCTGAGCTTTGCGCATTTTTGACGCAGCAACCATTTCCATGGCGCTGGTAATCTTGCGCGTGCTACCGATACTCGCTATTTGCGTCTTAATCTCTTTTCCGACTGCCATAGTTCCGCCTATATAACCTTAACTTAGTAAAGGCCTGCGCAAATTTGCAGGCCACCACTCACAGAGTGCTTACCAAGTCTGAGTTGACTTGAACTTATCAATACCGGCTTTGAACTTAGCAGCGATTTCATCGCTGAAGTTACCGCTCTTATTGATTTCTTCCATCAGATCAGCATATTCGCTGTTAAAGAAAGAGATCAGCGCAGATTCAAAGCTACCGATTTTGTTAATTTCAACGCCTTTCAGGAAACCTTCGTTTGCTGCGAACAGGCTTAAGCCCATTTCTCCAACAGACATTGGTGAGTACTGTTTCTGCTTCATAAGTTCAGTAACAGCCTGACCGTGTTCCAGCTGAGCACGTGTTGCATCGTCAAGATCAGATGCGAACTGCGCGAACGCAGCCAATTCACGATACTGAGCCAAAGCCAGACGTACACCACCACCCAACTTCTTGATGATCTTAGTCTGCGCTGCACCACCTACACGGGATACAGACAAACCAGCATTGATCGCCGGACGTACACCTGCGTTAAACAGGCTGCTTTCCAGGAAGATCTGACCATCAGTAATAGAGATAACGTTGGTAGGTACGAAAGCAGAAACGTCACCGCCCTGAGTTTCGATTACCGGCAGAGCTGTTAGAGAACCAGTCTTGCCTTTTACTTCACCATTGGTGAATTTTTCTACGTAATCAGCGTTTACACGAGCAGCACGCTCAAGCAGACGAGAATGCAAGTAGAATACGTCACCAGGATAAGCTTCACGACCTGGAGGACGACGCAACAATAGTGAAATCTGACGGTATGCCCATGCCTGTTTAGTCAGGTCATCGTACACAATCAGTGCATCTTCACCGCGGTCACGGAAGTATTCACCCATAGAGCAACCAGCATAAGGTGCCAGGAACTGCATGGATGCAGGGTCAGCAGCGCCGGCAGCGACAATAATGGTATGATCCATTGCGCCGTGCTCTTCCAGCTTACGTACTACGTTTGAAATAGTAGACTGCTTCTGACCGATAGCTACGTAGATACAAGTTACACCTGTACCTTTCTGGTTGATGATCGCATCAATCGCGATAGCTGTTTTACCGATCTGACGGTCACCGATAATCAGCTCACGCTGACCACGGCCTACAGGTACCATCGCATCAATCGCTTTCAGACCTGTTTGTACAGGCTGATCTACCGATTTACGATCGATTACACCCGGCGCTACTTTTTCAACAGCGTCAGATAGTTTAGCTTCAATCGGACCTTTTCCGTCGATTGGGTTACCCAGCGCGTCTACTACGCGACCTTTCAGCTCCGGTCCGACCGGTACTTCAAGGATACGGCCAGTACAACGGGCAGTCATGCCCTCGACCAGACCTTGGTAATCACCTAATACTACAGCACCGACAGAGTCACGCTCAAGGTTGAGCGCCATACCGTAAATACCGCCAGGGAATTCGATCATTTCCCCGTACATTACGTCAGCTAGGCCGTGGATCAGGATGATACCATCGGATACGCTGACTATAGAGCCCTCATTTCGGGCTTCAGAAGACACATCCAGCTTTTCGATGCGCTTCTTGAGAATCTCGCTGATCTCAGATGGATTCAGTTGCTGCATGGTTATTCCTCTACTCAGGAATTCAGTGCTTCAGCTAGTTTCGCCAAACGGGCGCGAACTGAGCCGTCGATTACCAGGTCTTGTGAGCGAAGCACAACACCACCCAGGATTGATTTATCCACGGTAGATGTCAGTCTCACTTCACGATCCAGCTTAGCGCTGAGAGCCTGAGTTAATTTCTGTTGCTGTTGCTCATCCAGTTTATATGCAGTGGTCACGTCTATATCGACAATTCTCTGCAGATTCGCTTTGAGCTGCTCAAACTGCGCATGTATTTCCTGGAGTAAACCAAGACGCTGATTAACAGCGAGTAAACGAATGTAATTCTTACCTGGTTCATCCAGATAGTCTTCACATACGGATACCATTGCGCTCGCTTTTTGCTCACTCGTCAGCGCAGGATTCCCCAGAACATTTGCCATTACGCTATCTTTTGCCACAGCTGCGACAGTTGATAACATTTTTGACCACTGATCCAAACTGCCCTTTTCTTGAGCAAATTGGAATGCAGCTTTTGTGTAGGGACGAGCGACTGTATTGAGTTCAGCCATCGTAAACCTCGCTTAAAGCTCCGCTGCTAGTTTATCAACCAGCTTAGCGTGGGCTGCTTTGTCAACCGACTGTTCCAGAATCTTCTCAGCACCAGCAACTATTAATACACCTAGTTGGGTCCGAAGAGTTTCTTTAGCACGGTTAACATCCTGTTCGATCTCTGCCTGAGCTGCTGTCTTGATGCGTTCTGCTTCAACACGCGCTTGCTCTTTAGCTTCATCGACTAGCTGACTAGCCCGCTTATTAGCCTGTTCGATGATGGCGGCTGCCTGCTCTTTGCTTTCACGCATATTTGCTACGGCTTTTTCTTGAGCCAGTAATAAATCGCGCTGTGCACGTTCAGCAGCGTCCAGACCTTCAGCAATCTTCTTTTTACGTTCTGCCAGGGCACCTGTAATAGGTGGCCATACATACTTCATGCAAAACGAAACAAAGATTGCGAATGCGATGGCCTGACCAATGATGGTTAGATTGATATTCACGCCATTACCTCTCGCAGTTGTTCTAAAAAGTAGTTACCCATAATGGGAAAATGTTTCACTCTACTTTATGCAGCAACAGCGAACATCAGGTACATACCAAGACCAACACCGATCATTGGTACAGCATCTACCAGACCCATTACGATGAAGAAGTTAGAACGCAACAGGGGTACCAGTTCAGGCTGACGAGCAGCACCTTCCAGGAATTTACCACCCAAGTTGCCTATACCTACAGCGGCACCAATCGCCGCCAGACCCATCAGCAGTGCAGCAGCGAGGAATACCAAAGCGTTTGCCATTTCCATCAGTTTTTCTCCGATCTATTTGCTAAGTTAAAGTTAAAGTTTTGAAATCTATTCACTTGATTCAGTTATTACAACCTAGTGCTCTTCATGCGCCATGGCTAGATAGACTATTGTCAGAACCATGAAGATGAAAGCCTGCAGTGTAATTATCAGAATATGGAAGATAGCCCAAGGTACAGACAGCACCCATTGGATCCAGAATGGTAACATTGCGATCAGGATAAAGATCATCTCACCCGCATACATGTTACCGAACAGTCGCAATGCCAATGATACTGGTTTTGCTAACAAACCAACCACCTCCAGGAAAAGGTTGAATGGAAGCATCCATTTACCCATAGGCTGGAAAGCCAGTTCGCCAAGAAAACCGCCTACACCTTTCATTTTAATGCTGTAATAAACTATCAGACCAAAAACGCTGAACGCCATGCCTAATGTGGCATTCACATCTGTTGTCGGCACTACTTTCATAAAATGAATGCCCATCTGACCGGCGATGTAAGGAATCCAGTCAATCGGAACCAAATCCATCGCATTCATCAGAAAAATCCAGACAAATATCGTCAGAGCAAGTGGAGCAATCACCGCATTTTTATGATTAAAAATACTATTTACGTTGTCATCAACAAACTCGATGATTGTTTCTATAAAGTTTTGAGTGCTACCCGGGACACCTGATGTGACCGATTTAGCTACTTTACTAAACAGCCAGGTAAATAACACACCCAGACCGATAGACCACAACATAGTATCAACGTTAATCGCCCAGAATCCCATCTCAGCCGCTTCAACTGCCGTATGAGCAAAACTCAATCCATTTTCAGGATGGTTGCCAAACGTCAAGTTGGTAAGGTGGTGAGATATATATTCTGAGGATGAGACAGTTCCGCTAGCCATCTTCAGTTCTCTCGCTTCTTAAAGTTTCAGGAATCGGTAATTCGCTTTCATTTGCAGATACCAACTGGATACCTGTAGCAATATAAAAGCGAAAAATAAGGAAAATGGGCTCAAAGGTCGAACCATGATAAAGACAAGTGCAAAACACACTATCGATATCAGCATTTTCCATATTTGACCGATATACATATCTGTCAATATCCTGCCTGGTGTACCCTTTTGCTCACGAAATAATACCCGCCACGCAAAATAAGTATTAGGTATCAGATAAATACCCCCACCCAGCAATACTGAATACGCAACTACCAGATCAAAAAACAACGATATGGCAGCTATTATTACCACTAAAAGAGCCTGAGTCAGAAAAATCCTGATCACACCCTGCCGTGCTACCTGAGTATGTTTTCCTGGTTTCAGGTTCATCTCTCTTCTTCACATGCAGTCAGACTGTTACGCACCATTTTGATGCTCGAAATCAAAACAGCGAGCCGATTATATGGGGTTAATCCGTCAGACTCAACATCATAGTAAGGGTTTTGCACTAATGTCTTATCACAGATCATACTTAAGTCCTTAAAACATCCAGTCGGTTGTTAATATATTGATTTAATTACTCTGCGAAATTCTTCAAAATACTTTCCAGCGCGTCAGGAGAATCATATGCGATGGTGATTTTTCCCTTTCCCTTAGGATTTTGATTAATTGAAACCTTAGCGGCAAAGCGCCGTGATAAATCACCTGATATCTTTTCAAGTTGAGGATCTGCTTGTTTTACCGGACGTAATGGTTTGGCCAGATCTTCTGTTTGCCATTTTCTGACCATTTCTTCCGTCTGGCGAACAGACAACGCTTTACCGACGACTTCCTGTGCTGCCGCTAGCTGCTGGTCGCTTTCTAAACCCAGTAGTGCGCGAGCATGACCCATTTCCAGATCACCGTATTCGAGCATTTTTCTGACATCGTCTGTCAGCTTCATCAGACGCAGCAAGTTTGCCACAGCCGATCGTGACTTGCCTACTGCATCGGCTACTTCCTGCTGAGTCAACTCAAATTCATCCTGCAGGCGCTGTAATGCAATCGCTTCCTCCATCGGATTTAAGTCTTCCCGCTGGATGTTTTCTATCAGCGCCATCGCGATAGCAGCTTCATCGGGTACATCTTTTACAATGACCGGAATTTCATCAAGGCCGGCCATTTGAGATGCTCTCCAACGACGCTCACCGGCAATGATTTCATATTTGTCACCATCAACTGGCCGAATAATGATAGGTTGCATAACCCCCTGCACACGGATGGAGTTAGCCAGGTCATCAAGAGCAGCAGGTTCCAGATCACGACGTGGCTGATAGCGCCCGCGCTGTATTTTATGCACTGACATTAAGCGATAGCCATCATTCAGACTTTCTTTACTGATAGCTGAGGTGTTTTCATCTTCATTATTAATGCCAGCGAGTAACGCATCCAGTCCGCGTCCTAATCCTCTTTTTTTAACCATTATTCTGCTTCCTGTTGCTCGGCTTGCTTAGCATTTTTTAATTCTTGCGCAGTTTTTCTAATCAATTCACCTGCCAATGCCAGATAGGCCACTGAACCACGTGAATTTTTATCATAAAACAAAACTGGTAAACCATGAGAAGGCGCTTCAGCTAACCTTACATTACGCGGAATCACGGTGCGGTAAACCTTATCGCCAAAGTAATCAACGAGATGATTTGATACGTCTTTTGTAAGACTCATACGCGGATCGAACATGGTACGTAAAATTCCTTCAATCCGCAGATTAGGATTCAGGCGCTGGTTGATTTTATCGATTGTTCCGATTAACGCGCTAATCCCTTCAAGCGCATAATATTCACACTGCATCGGAATAATTACACCGGATGAGGCGGCCAACGCATTAACCGTAAGTAAATTCAGCGACGGCGGATTATCGATCAATATGAAATCATAATCATCTATCACTGGAGCTAATGCTGTTTTGAGACGAAATTCTCTTCGGGGTAATTGCAGTAACTCAACTTCCGCCGCCGTCAGATCACCATTTGAACCAATAATATCGTAACCGACTTTTGGATTTTTGATGATGGCTTCTATGGCTGTTGACTGTCCGGTTAAAAGCTCATAAGCGGAATGTTGTAAATCGTGTTTATCGACACCGCTGCCCATCGTCGCATTGCCTTGCGGGTCAAGATCAACCATCAGCACACGTTTTTTTGTTGCCGCCAGTGATGCTGCCAGATTGACACAGGTAGTTGTTTTTCCAACACCACCTTTCTGATTGGTTATCGTCAGGATCTTAGCCACTATTACCCTCTCCCGATAACCATCAAATGCCGTGCACCTTGCGTGCCCGGAACGTTAAGAGAATGACTGTTTTTTAATACAAAACCTGAGGGTAGTTGCGCTAACTCGTCTTCAGGATAGAGTCCCTTCATTGCGAGAAAAACTCCTTCTTGTCGGCACAACTGATGTGTCCACTTAATCATATCCGCTATAGATGCAAAAGCACGCGATACCACTTCATCAAAAGGTTCATCGGTACAGGCTTCCGCACGACCATTAATGACGGTCAGGTTGCTCAAACCTAACTCAACCTTTACCTGGTTCTGAAAGCGCGTTTTTTTACCATTACTATCGACTGTTGTAACCTCAATATCCGGACGACAAATAGCCAATGGTATACCCGGCAAACCGGCACCACTGCCTACATCAATAATTCGTGGTCCTTTGATAAAGGATAATAAGCTTAAACTATCCAGCAGATGTCGCGAAACCATCTCAACCGGATCCTTTACTGCCGTTAAATTATAAGCTTTATTCCATTTTACCAGTAACTGAAGATACGCCATCAATGTATCCAGTTGGTTATCGGTCAGAGCAAGCGCCATCTTGTCCGATTGTTTTACCAGTAAAGCCCGCTGTTGTGTCACATCCATTAACCGGTTGCCTTTTGTTGCTTTTTGATCATCTGTTGTTTTTTAAGGTGCACCAGCAACAATGATATTGCTGCTGGTGTCATTCCCTGGATTCGGGACGCTTGTGCAATTGTTGCCGGGCGTTGCTGCTGTAACTTACTTTTTAATTCGTTTGACAACCCGCCGATCACTTCATAATCAAAGTTGTCAGGAAGCGCTGTATTCTCTTGCTGTTTAACTCGTTGAATATCATCAATCTGACGATTGATATAGCCTTCATATTTGAATTGAATCTCAACCTGCTCAGCCACTAGCGGATCACTTACCGCTTGTCCTTTCAATTCAGCAACATCAGCATAATTCAGTTCAGGACGACGAATCAGATCTGCAAGATTATATTCGCGTTGCATAGCAGAAGAGAGCTTATCTTTAATTTTTTCAGCCGCCTCGGTTCCTGGTTGAATCCAGGTACTGCTCAAGCGCTGCTTTTCCTGCTCAATTGCTTCACGTTTTTTACAAAAAGCAGTCCAGCGCTCATCGCTTACTAAGCCAAGTTCACGGCCTTTTTCTGTTAAACGTAAATCCGCATTATCTTCCCGAAGAATCAGACGATATTCTGCTCTGCTGGTAAACATCCGATAAGGCTCGGATGTTCCCATGGTTATAAGATCATCAACCAAAACACCAATATAGGCTTCATCACGTCGCGGGTACCACTGCTCTTTATCCAGCGCTTGCGCGGCTGCATTAAACCCTGCTAACAGACCTTGTGCTGCTGCTTCTTCATAGCCGGTTGTTCCGTTTATCTGTCCGGCGAAATAGAGTCCCTGAATAAATTTGGTTTCCAGTGTATGTTTCAGATCTTGCGGATTGAAGAAATCATACTCAATTGCATAACCAGGCCGCAGAATATGAGCATTTTCAAAACCTAAAATAGATCTGACAGCGGCTAATTGAATATCAAACGGCAAACTGGTTGATATTCCATTCGGATAGAGTTCGTTAGTTGTTAATCCCTCTGGTTCAACAAAAATCTGATGCTGATTTTTATCAGCAAAACGCATGATTTTATCTTCAATTGACGGGCAATAACGAGGACCTACGCCTTCGATTACACCGGTGTACATTGGTGAACGATCTAAACCGGTGCGGAGAATATCATGAGTACGTTCATTAGTATGCGTAATGTAACAGCTGATCTGTTCCGGGTGATCACTTAAAGAGCCCATGAATGACATTACAGGTCTGGGAGTATCACCAGGCTGAGCCTGCATCACAGAAAAATTAACACTGCGGGCATCAATACGCGGAGGCGTTCCTGTTTTCAGACGTTCTACACGAAATGGAAGTTCTCTTAAACGTTTTGCTAATGCAATAGAGGGTGGATCGCCCGCTCGACCGCCAGAAAAGTTCTCTAATCCGATATGGATAATTCCACCGAGAAAAGTTCCCGCTGTGAGAACAACTGATGGTGCAAAAAATCGAATACCTGTTTGCGTCACCACACCTTTAACTGTGTCCTGTTCGACAATCAGATCATCCGCGGCTTGTTGAAAAATATGCAAGTTAGGTTGATTTTCGAGAATAGAACGTATCGCTGCTTTGTAAAGAATTCTGTCAGCCTGAGCACGTGTTGCTCGCACAGCAGGTCCTTTTCTTGAATTCAAAACCCGAAACTGAATACCAGCCTTGTCTGTAGCACGAGCCATGGCTCCATCAAGCGCATCAATTTCTTTAACCAGATGGCTTTTTCCAATACCACCAATCGCTGGATTACATGACATCTGCCCAAGCGTTTCAATGTTATGTGTCAACAAAAGAGTTTTTGCACCCATACGAGCAGAAGTTAACGCCGCTTCAGTTCCAGCATGCCCTCCACCAATAACAATGACATCAAAACGATCCGGATAGTCCAATGTTCTTACCTCGATATAACGCAGATTACTCAACTGTTTTTGTGAAACAGATCTGATAGGGGACGCATTATACATTCTAAAACGTTGGATGGAATGTTTAAAAATTGATCAATTTGTTAATTGTTTTTGTATTTAATTAATAAAGATAAAGAGTATATGTATATATATATAAGATTATTATTGTTGTTATTATTAAGCAGGTACTTTTCTGTTCCTAACACTTTTTTTTTCAATAAAAACAATAAGATAAAAGCCATCAAACTGGGTATGGAAACTGTCAGATACCTCTGTCCTGTGGGTATATAAGGTGTGCATAAAACAGATGGTTATCCACAGGTAGGTTTACCCACACCTCTTACCTCGCTATATCCCCTGATTTACACAGTAGTTATCAACATATACATAAATAGTGAATAAGGATTGAATAATTCAGCAGCTGATTGTGGGTAAATCTGTGTAAAGTGTTAATAACATTATAAATAGAGTCTTTGAAATTATTTAAAAAGAGAGATGGTTTAAAACTACTAACAGTGGATAAGTCCTTAATAGTTTTGTTTTATTGATTAAAAACAAAGGCTTGAATGTGTATATAAAATGGGATGTAGATAACTATTGTGTAAAAAAATGTGAGTAACTAGCTCATAAGGCAGGAAGATCAGCCTGTGGAAAGGCTGATCTGTGGAAAATAAAATGAATTATTTTTTCAAAATCATCGCTGCAGCCTTCTCTGCGATCATAATTGTGGGTGAATTAGTATTTCCAGAGGTAATTGAGGGCATAATAGAGGCGTCAACGACCCGGAGTTGATCAATTCCGTGGACTTTCAGCTGCTCATCTACAACCGACATAGCATCATTTCCCATTTTGCAGGTGCCTACAGGATGAAAAATAGTCGTGGCTATATCTCCCGCGGCTTTAATCAGTTCGTCATCAGTATTGATATCAACACCCGGTTTAAGCTCTTCGGGAGCATACTTTTTAAAAGCGTCTGCCTGACAAATACGACGGCTGAGTTTTAAGGCATCTGCGGCAATTTGTTGATCTTCATGATGGCTAAGATAGTTGGTTGTGATTATTGGGGTGGAATAAGGATCTTTAGCGCTTAATCTGACATGTCCCCGGCTTTTAGGCCTGAGATTGCAAACAGAAACTGTAATGGCGGGAAATGCATGGAGTGGATCGCCGAGCTTATCGCAACTCAGTGGTTGAATATGGTATTCAAGATTTGCAGTCGTATACGCGTCATTACTCTTAGCAAATCCTCCTAACTGACTCGGGGCCATCGATAGAGGCCCTCGTCTGAAAAACGCATAATCAAATGCCATTTTAGCTTTGCCTAACAGGCTATTGGCCTGTTCATTCAAAGTGCGGGTGTTTGTTACTTTAAACACAGCCCTGACTTGTAAATGATCCTGAAGGTTTTCACCAACGCCCGGTAGTTCATGGCTAAGCTCAATATCATGCTGTTTTAAGAGTTCGGCATTACCAATACCAGAACGTTGCAAAATGATGGGTGAGATCACCGCTCCTGCTGATAAAATCACTTCTTTATTGGTACGCGCGTAGCTTGGAACGCCTTTAAGATCAAAAGCTACACCTATCACCTGGTTGTTTTTTATATGCAGACGATCAACATGGGCATGGGTAAGAATAGTTAAATTAGGTCGGTCTTTAATAGGATGAAGAAACCCGGTGGCGGCGGACCAGCGACGTCCGTTTTTCTGGTTCACCTGGAAGTAACTGAAGCCTTCATTATTGCCTGTATTAAAATCATCAATAGCAGGTATACCTGTTTGTGCCGCTGCTTCTCTGAAACTATCCAGCACATCCCATGAGAGCCTTTGCTCCTCTACACGCCATTCACCACCCGCTCCATGCAGTGCCGACGCGCCGGCAAAGTGATCTTCGGATTTTTTGAAATAAGGAAGTACGTCGTCCCAACTCCATCCTGGATTGCCTGCCGCTGCCCATTGGTCATAGTCTTGTTGTTGCCCTCGCATATAGATCATGCCGTTGATTGATGAGGATCCCCCCAATACTTTTCCACGGGGATAGTTCAGAGCGCGGCCATTTAATCCGGCATCAGCCTGTGTCTTAAAGCACCAATCAGTTTTCGGATTGTTCATGGTGTATATATAGCCGATGGGAATATGAATCCAGGGGTAGCTGTCTTTGCCACCCGCCTCTAATAAAAGGACTTTATTTTCTGGATCGGCTGAGAGTCTGTTTGCTAACACACAACCAGCGGAACCTGCGCCGATAATAATGTAATCAGCTTGAAATTCGCACGGATGCATAACGTTTCCCTGTGAAACTCTATCGTTTAACTAACGAAGAGCTGTTATTTTCTTGTTATTAGATAGAATCTCTTTTTAACAAGTAATAACCAATTAAAAAAGGATAAACAGGTGTTTTGTGCCTGTGTGTGATTAAAGTTTAAGGGATTTGTTATGTTAAAATTTTCTTCTTTGGGAGCATCCTGAGTGGCTAAAAAATCTATGCTGCAGTCGTTTATGAAGCGTATGCTTTTAACATTTCTATTGGTATGTTTATTTTTTTTAGGAATGATCGGTTTACTGCGTTTTGTTAACCCACCCACATCCGCTTTTATGCTTATTGATCAGTGGCAGCATCCGGAACGTGAGGTTCGCCACACATGGGTTGATCTTGAAAATATCTCTGCCTGGATGCCTCTGGCGGTGATTGCCAGCGAAGATCAGACCTTTCTTCACCATTGGGGGGTGGATATTAAAGGAATAATGACAGTTGTTAAGGACTATCGGAAAGGTGACGCTTTACGCGGAGCCAGTACCATTTCACAACAGACCGCAAAAAACCTGTTCCTGTGGAACGGCCGTCAGTTTGTACGCAAAATAGTAGAGGCCGGATTGACATTGGGTATGGAAGGTTTGTGGTCAAAGCGCAGAATTATGGAAGTTTATCTGAACATTGCTGAATTTGGTGAGGGTATCTACGGAGTTGAAGCCGCTAGCCGGCATTTCTTTGGTGTGAATGCGCGTCAGCTTAGCCAGGTACAGGCTGCGCGGCTAGCGGCGGTGTTACCTAACCCTAAGCGCTTTAATGCCGGACGTCCGACGGCTTATATAGCGCAGCGGGTGACATGGATTTCCAGGCAGATGCGTCAATTAGGAGGAACGGCCTATATCAATCCATTAATGAATAAGGATTAACCTCAGGCATGGGTCAGAGGTAAAAAGAGTATGAATAAACTGAAATTTCACCATTAACATTTTCAGGCTAATTGGTTATAAATAAATTCTACCTTGTTGTTTTTCCATAATCCTTTAATTTATCAATAGTATTTCAGATGAATAGCTGAGATAAGATGGGGATTTACGTTATTCAAAAAACTGTCTATAGCTAATAAACCCAGAGACGCTACAGTAAGTTAGATTCGCTAAATGAGGGCACAGATGAATACTCCTACGGTAAGCTCTAATCCGGATCGGCCAAAGCGGTTGGTCATGCAAGGTATCACTAAGCAATATCCGGGGTGTCTCGCTAATGACAGCGTTGATCTGGACATCGGTGTAGGAGAGATCCATGCCCTGCTGGGTGAAAACGGCGCCGGTAAAAGTACTCTGATGAAGATTATCTATGGTGTAGTGAAGCCCGATGCCGGAAAATTAATCTGGGAAGGTGAGGCTATTCGGATTAAAGATCCTGCGCATGCCCGAAAACTCGGTATTGGCATGGTCTTTCAACACTTTTCATTATTCGAAACCCTGACCGTTACTGAAAATATCGCATTGGCGTTGGGCAATGAAGCCGACGATATGAAAGCCCTGGCTGAAAAAATTCGCAGCGTATCAGCACGTTATGGTATGGCCTTGAATCCGGAACGCTACGTACATTCACTTTCGGTGGGAGAAAGGCAGCGGGTCGAGATAGTGCGGTGTTTAGTGCAGGATATTCGCTTGTTGATTCTGGATGAGCCGACCTCCGTTTTAACGCCACAGGAAGTCGATACACTGTTTATCACGTTGCGTCGTTTGGCAGAGGAAGGTTGTAGTATTTTGTTTATCAGCCATAAATTGAATGAAGTGAAAGCCTTGTGTCACCGCGCTACGGTATTGCGTGCCGGGCGGGTATCGGGAGATTGTATACCCACGGAGGAAGATGCATCCAGTATGGCACGCATGATGGTGGGTGATGAAACTCCGATTAGCATGGATTATGACAAAGTGCAGGGACAGGCCGTTTTTTTACAGGTGCGTGGCTTGAATCAATGCAGTGAAGATCCATTTGGTGTTGATCTGAAAAACATCAATCTGGATGTACATGCGGGTGAAATTGTCGGCATTGCAGGTGTTGCCGGGAATGGCCAGGAAGAATTACTGGCGGCACTGAGTGGTGAAGATATCATTAAAAACCATGATGCAATCCATTTTCCATGTGGCCCTGTTGGGCATTTATGCCCGGAAAAACGCCGTCGTAAAGGACTCGCTTTTGTGCCTGAAGAACGTTTGGGCCGCGGTGCTGTTCCCGATATGAGTTTGAAAGATAATGCACTGCTAACAGGCTTTCTAACAGGCTTGATTAAAAATGGCATGATCGACCACGAGGGCACAGAGAGCTTTGCGAAAAAAATTATCAAACAGTTCAAAGTGAAGACGCCTGATAGTGGTACCCATGCCAAAAGTTTATCGGGCGGTAATTTGCAAAAGTTCATTATTGGTCGCGAGATCATGCAGAATCCTCAATTATTAGTCGCAGCTCATCCTACCTGGGGTGTAGATATCGGTGCTGCCACGGCGATTCATCAGGCTTTAATCGATTTGCGGGATCAGGGGGCCGCAATATTGATTGTCTCAGAAGATATAGATGAGCTTTTTTTAATCTCTGATCGACTTTGCGCTATTTGTGATGGTGCTCTTTCACCGATTAAACCTACAGCGCAGGTCTCATTAGAAGAGGTCGGACGCTGGATGGCAGGTATGTTTGATGAAGAGCTCTCTGATGAAAAAACGCCTGAGGCGAACATAGTTTCGCTACAATCAACGGTAGCAGCCGTACAAACTCATTAAGGAGTGCTGGATGTTTCTTAAACTCGTACCTCGCGCCGAGCACTCCCGTAACATGGCCTATTTATCACCTTTGTTAGCCGGTATTCTTACCCTGCTCACCGGGGCCGTGTTTTTTTATTTGCAGGGACATGATCCTTTCTTTGCATTAAAAACCATGCTTTATACGCCCATTTCGGATACCTATGGTTTAGCTGAGTTGTGCGTTAAAACCACACCTATTTTGCTCTGTGCGATTGGTCTTGCGATCGTATTTAAGGCGCAGGTTTGGAATATCGGCGCTGAAGGACAGCTATTGATTGGTGGACTCGCTGCCAGCGCGTTAGCGGTCAATATTATCGAAGTGGAGGCTGCGTGGGCTCTGCCGGCAGTGATGCTGGCGGGAATTGCGGGTGGTGCATTATGGGCGCTGTTAGCTGCTTGGCTAAAAACCCACTTTAACGCGAACGAAATTCTGACAACCATCATGTTTAACTATATTGCGCTGAACTTGCTGATTTTTTCGGTGCATGGGCCATTGAAAGACCCGGATGGCTACAACTTTCCGGAATCAGCGTTGTTTGGGGACGCTTCCCTGTTGCCGATATTGGTTGAGGATACGCGCGTACACGCGGGTATATTGTTTGCTTTGTTGGCAGTCGTGATTATCTGGGTTTTGTTAGCCCGCAGCTTTATAGGGTTTCAAATAAAGGTATTGGGGCTGGATGCCAGTGCTGCGAGGCTAGCCGGTTTTAAAGATAAAAAACTCGTCTGGATAACGATGCTGATTAGCGGCGGCTTGGCCGGCCTCGCCGGTGCCGGTGAGGTAGCAGGCCCAATAGGACAGTTAGTACCGCAGATATCCCCGGGCTATGGCTATGCCGCTATCATTGTGGCTTTTTTAGGACGCTTACACCCTGTCGGTATTTTATTTGCCAGCCTGTTAATGGCCCTCATTTATATGGGCGGAGAAATGGCACAGATTGAATTGAATATGCCGCTAGCTATCACCGGTTTGTTTCAGGGAATGCTGCTGTTTTACCTCCTCGCTTGTGATGTATTGATTGGTTACAAAATTAAATTTCTCTGGTCAGGTATGAATACAGTGACAAGTCGTGCGGAGCAACAGTAATGGATATTGATCTGATTACGAATATTCTCTACGCCATGATACGTACCGGGACTCCGCTGCTGATTGTAGCGCTGGGTGAAATGGTATGTGAAAAAAGCGGCGTGTTAAATTTAGGCCAGGAAGGCATGATGCTGATGGGCGCTGTGGCTGGATTTATAGCAACATGGTTAACCGGTAATCTATTCTTTGGCTTTTTGATGGCGATAGTTGCCGGTGTGCTGATGTCGCAATTATTTGCCATGATTGCACTGGGACTTAATGCCAATCAGGTAGCAACAGGCCTGGCGTTGACCATCTTTGGAACAGGGTTATCGGCTTTTATCGGATCAGACTTTGTCGGTAATCCCATTGAAGGGTTAGAAGTGATTGCTATCCCCTTCCTCAGCGAAATCCCAGTGATCGGCAAAATGCTGTTTGCTCAGGATCTAGTCGTTTACCTGTCTTTTGTCTTATTTGGCGTGATCTTTTGGTTTTTCCGATCGAGTCGCACCGGCTTAATTGTCAAAGCAGTAGGAGAAAACCCGCATGCCGCTAACGCTATCGGTTTGCCGGTTATGCGCACCCGTTATTTAGCGGTGGCTTTTGGTGGTGCCATGGCGGGTTTAGCGGGCGGTTATCTGTCTCTGGCTTATACCCCCTTATGGGCTGAAAACATGACCTCCGGACGTGGCTGGATTGCATTAGCTTTGGTTGTATTTGCGAGCTGGCGAACTGAAAGAATACTGCTGGGGGCTTATCTGTTTGGTTTAGCGAGTATTTTGCACTTAGTGGCACAGGGACTTGGGTTTGCTGTATCACCTAACCTGTTAGCGATGCTGCCTTATATTGCTACGGTACTGGTGCTGGTGATGATGTCGCGTAATCAGGGACGCAGTAAAATGTATGCGCCAATCTCTTTGGGAAAACCTTTTCATGCGGGAACTTAACGTCGGTAAAGGCAGGGAGCTTAAGCCAGAGAATGTAATGATGTGCGTTTATATAAACATAAAGCCCTGATAACCGACGAGTAAACATTCTTTTTGAAATGTATAGTGTGCTCGGTTGATTATCCTGAGAAAGAGGCTGGTTAGCATCGCGTGCCTGATTGGCACCGGGTATCCTTTTTATGATGATGAGATGCGTCGTTCAGAAAGGCTGGTGCAGGGGTGCAGAACATTTATACACTAGAAAAACATGACTTTTAGGTTATTATTTCCGGCAGTGTTATGTCTTGTTATCTTTTTGTAAGACATATGAAATGTTGATTGATGAGGAGTAATTGATGGGACAGTCGCCTTACCGTAAAGATTTTCCGGTTACTTGGGAGGAGCTTCACCGTAACTCCCGTGCACTATCATGGCGGTTGCTGGAGCTAGGCCCGTGGAAAGGGATTATCGCGATCACGCGAGGAGGTCTGGTGCCTGCAGCGATTCTTGCTCGTGAGCTGGATATCCGTTTGATCGATACCGTCTGCATTACCAGTTATGCTGCCAATCAAGAAGGTGATGCGGCGACGCATCAGGGAGAACTCAACATTCTAAAAGGTGTTGAAGGTGACGGTGAAGGTTTTTTGCTGGTGGATGACTTAGTTGATACGGGTAAAACAGCGCGATGTGTGCGTGAAATGCTACCTAAAGCGCATTTCGTCACCTTATATGCTAAACCTGCTGGTCGGCCTTTAGTGGATACGTATGTAATGGAAGTGAGCCAGGATACCTGGATTCGTTTTCCATGGGATATGGACTATACCTTCGCCACACCCTTGGCTGATCGGGCAAACAATGCTCGCTGAGCGTTTTAGTCAATAATAAAAGCATTCTAACGAGGATTTCCGTAATGAAAAAAATCGTGTTAAAAAAATTCCTGACAGTCTTAATGGCTGGTGTGGCTATAGTGGCCGCATTTGGTGTTCAGGCAGCGGAGCCTTTTAAAGTAGGTTTTGTATACGTAGGGCCGATAGGCGATCATGGCTGGAGTTATCAACATGATCAGGGACGTTTGGCTATAGAAAAGCATTTTGGGGATAAGGTGAAAACAACTTACGTTGAAAACGTACCAGAAGGCGCGGATGCTGAGCGTGTTATCCGGAATCTTGCTAAAACCGGTCACGATCTGATTTTTACAACCTCGTTTGGTTTTATGAATCCAACCCTGAAAGTAGCCAAACGCTTCCCAAAAGTGACGTTTGAACACGCGACGGGATACAAGTTGTCAAAAAACGTCGGTACTTATATCTCTAATACCTACGAAGGCCGCTATATCGCAGGCTTTACGGCCGCGAAAATGACTAAATCTAACAAAATTGGTTTTATCGCCTCCTTCCCTATTCCTGAGGTTATTCGAGATATCAATGCGGTACAGTTGGCATTGAATAAATATAACCCGGATGCTGAGCTGAAAATTATCTGGGTGAATAGCTGGTTCGATCCGGGTAAAGAAGCTGATGCCGCAAATGCGATGATGGATCAGGGTGTGGATATTATTTTGCAGCACACGGATAGTCCGGCAGCGATGCAAGCAGCCGACAGACGGGGCGCATTTGCAGTAGGTCAGGCATCTGATATGTCTGGTTTTGGAAAAAAAGCGCACATATTTTCGGTTGTGGATAACTGGTCTCCGTTCTACATCAAACGTGTTCAGCAAGTTATGGATGGTACCTGGAAACCGGAAGATCACTGGGGTGGAATGGCGGAAGAAGAGATCGTTATCCCTGAGTTCAGTGATTACATCCCAGCGGATATTGTTGCTGAGGCTCAAGCGCTGATCGCCCAGATCAAAGCAGGAACTCTGAATCCATTTGCCGGTCCGATTAAAAATAAGGCCGGTGAACTTAAAGTGGCAGAAGGTGAAATTTTACCGCATGCTGATCTGGCGGGTATGAATTGGTATGTAGAAGGTGTTCCTAGTGAGATTCCTAAGTAAACAGGACTAATAACCTAAATGACATCAGGGGGCTTATGCCCCCTTTTTTAAATCAATTTTTAGCCTAACTTCAGGGAGCTTTTATGATGAATATGACCGATTTTATTACTCAGCTGCCTAAAGCTGAGTTACATCTCCATCTGGAAGGTAGCCTGGAGCCTGCACTGATGATGCAGCTGGCGAATCGAAACGGCATCACGCTCCCTTATGGCGATATAGCGGCAATTAAAGCCGCTTATGAATTTGATAATTTGCAGGATTTTCTCGATATATATTATCAAGGCGCCAATGTATTACAGACCGAGCAGGATTTCTTTGATTTAACCTGGGCGTATCTGCTGCGCTGTAAAGCGCAAGGCGTGGTGCATACCGAACCGTTTTTTGATCCGCAAACTCACACCGATCGGGGTATTCCTTTTAAGGTTGTGATCAACGGTATCAGCGCTGCCTTAAAGCAGGCCGAAACTGAGTTGGGTATCAGTAGCTATCTGATACTCTCCTTTTTACGTCATTTATCCGAAGAAGCCGCTTTTGAAACGTTAGAGATGGCCCTGCCATATCGTGATCAGTTTATTGCGGTGGGCTTAGACAGCTCTGAAATGGGTCACCCTCCGGAGAAGTTTCAACGTGTCTTTGCGAAAGCTCGCGCCAAAGGCTTTAAAGCGGTTGCTCATGCGGGTGAAGAAGGCCCGGCAGAATATGTGTGGTCAGCATTAGATCTGCTCAATGTAGATCGTATCGACCATGGAGTGCGTGCTTATGAGGATGCCGGATTGATGCAACGTTTGATCGATGAGCAGATCCCACTGACGGTTTGCCCGCTATCGAACACGCGCTTAAAAGTATTCGCAGATATGGCAGACCACACCATATTAAAAATGCTCGGGCAAGGCGTTATGGTGACGGTTAATTCTGATGATCCTGCTTATTTTGGTGGCTATGTTGCTGAGAACTATATGGCATTATATCAATCGTTGGAGATGTCACCTGCTCAGGCCCGGCAGTTGGCCATCAACAGTATTAAGGCTAGTTTTTTGCCGGATGAAAGAAAAATTTCTATCATCCAACAGATCATGAATGTGTAACTTCCACTTTGTTAGTTTCAGGTGCTGTGATTTTATAAACAGTATTTATAAATAACCTATTAATAAATACTGTTTATAAACACATTGAGCGCGCTATTGCGTCGCTCAGGGTTTACTATATGAGGTTCGTTTTTCAAGCTTACATTACTGGATTCGACGCTAGTCTTATGAATAAACAGCCCTTTTTTGAACTGACACCGGATACTGTTCTTGACGCAGTAGAGTCGCTTGGCTATTTGAGTGACGGTCGTATCATGGCGCTAAACAGTTATGAAAACCGCGTTTATCAGGTAGGTATTGAAGAAAAAACGCCATTAATTGCTAAGTTCTACCGACCACAGCGTTGGAGCAACGAGCAGATTATTGAAGAACATCAGTTTATGTATGAGCTGGTGGAGCAGGAATTGTCTGTTGTTGCACCGATGAGAAATGCGGTTGGCGACAGTTTATTTACGTTCAAAGACTTTCGTTTCTCATTGTTTGAGCGCCGCGGCGGCCGGGCGCCGGAGCTGGATGACCCCGAGCATCAGTTTCAGTTAGGGCGAACGATTGGACGAATACATCAAGTAAGCCAGGTACGTCCTTTTATCCATAGACCTGCTTTGGATATTCAAAGCTATGGCATTGATAGCGCGGCCTTTATCAGCCAGGAATTTATCCCTGAATCATTAAAAAAAGCTTACGACAGCCTCACCTCAGATCTGTTGCGTGAAATTGACGCCGCTTTTAAGCGTGCCGGAGCTGTGAAGCAAATCCGTGTGCATGGCGATTGCCATGCCGGCAATATTCTGTGGCGTGACAATACGCCTCATTTTGTTGATTTTGACGATGCGCGCATGGCGCCTGCTATTCAGGACTTGTGGATGTTTCTGACGGGAGATCGCCAACAACAGCAGTTACAAATTGGCGAAGTCATAGAAGGCTATAATGAGTTTTCCGATTTCAATCCTCGTGAGCTGCATTTAATAGAAGCGTTACGTACTCTACGAATGATGCACTATGCGGCTTGGATTGCACGCCGCTGGGATGATCCCGCTTTTCCGCATAATTTTTCATGGTTCAATACCGAGCGCTACTGGGGGGAGCATCTGTTGCAGCTCAGGGAGCAGTTTTCTGCGTTACAGGAACCCGTGCTGCGGCTATTGTGAGATAAAAGATGTCGGATAATCAGGCGATTATACAACAACAGAGTCCACTCCAGATCCGCATGGCAGGACTTACACTGTTTGTCATGATCCTGTTATCTGTCACCACTGGATTAACGGCTACTCTACCCGGTTGGTGGGCGGGCATTGTGGGTTGGTTGGCAGCTATTTTATTGTTACACCGTGTACGGCCGATGCAATTGCTGCAATCCGGCTTGATGTTACTGGTAGGTGTTGGCTGTTTGCTTTGGAGTTATGCACAGGGTGCACCAACATCATGGTTGAAAGCGCTTAGCGCAAACCAGGCATTAGTCACTATGTTGGCATCGGTCAGTTTTTTACGCTTGGTTGCGGCCACTGCGTTGAGTGATGAGCAATCCGAACCCCAGGGCAGGAAAGCTTTCTGGAAAACTTTACTGGGGGTGCATCTGTTTGGTTCGGTTATCAACCTGTCGGCGCTGATGATTATGGCGGAACGCCTGAGTCAGAAACAACCCTTAACGATGACGCAGGCGGCGACGCTTTCTCGTGGCTTTGGCACAGCGGCACTTTGGTCGCCTTTTTTTGCTGCGATGGGGGTGGCGCTGATCAATGCTCCCGGAGCACATCTGTTTGTTTTAGCCATGGCCGGTTTACCCATCGCGGCCGTTGCTCTGTGGGTTGCCGGAACAGAAATCAGCAAGGAAATTGAGGTTGAAGAGTTCAAAGGTTATCCGTTGGATCTGTCAGCCTTATGGATGCCATCATTACTCGGCATATCGATTATGGCGTGTCATTTTGTGTTACCGCTGGTGCCGGTGCTGACCCTGATCTCGCTATTATCGATTATCTTGCCTCTGTTGTTACTGATGTTTAGGCAACGCTCGGCCGGTATTGCTTCGTACAAAAATCATATCGTTAATGTGATTCCGAATATTGGCTCAGAACTGCTGTTGTTTCTGTCGGCGGGTGTCCTGGCAGTGGGGATCGGCGTACTGATGACATCAACTAATTTAACGCTGGGATTAAGTAGTTTTGGCCCCTGGCAAGCGAGCGGCCTATTGATTATATCGGTGATTCTGGCGGTTGCCGGTGTGCATCCTGTTATCACTATCGCCACAGCAGGCGGCTTACTCGCCAATCTTAATGCCGCGCCAGATCTGTTGGCCATGACTTTTCTGATGTGTTGGGCCGGAGGGGTAATTGCGTCGCCACTCTCCGGGATGCATTTGACACTATCGGGACGTTTTAATATAAGCAACTTCAGCTTGTTTATGCGTAACAGGATATTTTCAGTAAAGTTTTTACTTTTGCAGATCCTGTTTTTACACCTTTATGATGCGATAGGCGTGTTATAACTTTTTACAACGACGCACTTATGTGTATTGGTATGATGCAGGTTTTATTGTGTCCACGCTATGGCGATCTTTAACCTTAACCTCAGCAAGACTTTACTTGCCAATGCAGAAGCTTGAAAAAATTCTGCCTAATAGATCATCATTACTGAACTGACCGGTTATCTCTCCTAAGGCTTGCTGGGCTTGTCTTAGGTCTTCAGCCAATAGTTCACCTGCTCCGTTGTGGATAAGTTGCTCACGGCCGGTTTCCAGCAGTCCTGAGGCGGTATTTAACGCCTCAAGGTGACGGCGGCGTGCTAAAAACCCACCTTCGGTGGTGGCTTGGTAGCCCATGCAGGTTTTCAGGTGATCGCGTAACGTTTCTATCCCCTCACCCGCTTTGGCTGAAAGGTTGATTAAAGTGTGGCCGTGCACTTCCTGTAGGCCGCATCCTTCTCCGCTAAGGTCAGATTTGTTGCGAATAACTGTGATCTTGGTTTGATCTTTCAGCTTCTCGACAAATTCTGGCCAGATCTGCTGCGGGTCATCCGCATGTGTTTTGGTGCTGTCTACCATTAACAGTACCCTATCCGCTCTATGGATCTCTTCCCAGGCACGGCTAATACCAATACGCTCGACTTCATCGGGCGCATCACGTAATCCGGCGGTATCGATAATGTGTAGTGGCATGCCGTCAATGTGGATATGTTCACGCAATACATCACGTGTAGTCCCTTCAATATCGGTGACAATCGCCGTTTCCCGTCCTGCGAGTGCATTCAGCAGGCTGGATTTACCGGCATTCGGACGGCCGGCAATAACAACGCTCATACCTTCGCGGATCAAGCTCCCCTGCTTAGCTTCATGCTGTACTGCATCGAGGTTAGCAATGATGGCATGCAGGTCGCTGAGCACTTTTCCGTCAGCGAGAAAGTCGATCTCCTCTTCAGGGAAGTCGATCGCTGCTTCTACATAGATACGTAACTGGATGAGCGACTCTACCAGAGTGTCGATACGGCGCGAGAACTCTCCTTGCAAAGAGCGTAAGGCGCAACGTGCGGCTTGCTGAGAGGAGCTGTCAATTAAGTCGGCAATTGCTTCCGCCTGCGCTAAGTCGAGTTTGTCATTTAAAAAAGCGCGTTCAGAAAACTCACCAGGACGGGCGAGTCTGGCACCGAGTGATTGAACACGTTGAAGCAGAAAATCCATTACTACAGGGCCGCCGTGTCCTTGTAGCTCCAGAATGTCCTCACCGGTAAATGAGTTTGGCCCCGGGAAATACAGTGCAATGCCTTCGTCCAACTCGTTTCCCAGTACATCTTTGAAAGGACCGTAGTGTGCATAACGGGGTTTGGGCAGATAACCTAACACCTGTTCAGCGATCTCTGCTGATCCGGGGCCTGATACACGAATAATACCTACGCCTCCGCGCCCGGGGGCAGTCGCTTGTGCAGCGATGGTTTCTTGAGATATCAGGCTCATAAGTACTCCATTTTTCTGGCGACATTGAAAAAGGCTCCCGCAGGAGCCTTTTTTGTGTTCGTTCCGCTATGTTAAGACGTGGCAGGTTCCGCTTCAATCTGTTTGTTAATCACATATTGCTGTGCGATTGACAGAATGTTGTTAACTACCCAGTACAGCGTCAGACCTGCAGGGAACCACAGGAAGAAGAAGGTGAACAGGATAGGCAACATCTTCATTACTTTAGCCTGCATCGGGTCCGGAGGCGTTGGGTTCAGCGATTGCTGAATAAACATACTCACGCCCATGATGATCGGCAGAATGAAGTAAGGATCTTTTGTTGAAAGGTCAGTCAGGTACAGGAACTCTGCGTGACGCAATTCTACCGATTCCATCAGTACCCAGTACAAAGAGATGAAGATAGGCATCTGCGCGACGATAGGTAAACACCCTCCGAGCGGATTTATCTTCTCTTTCTTGTACAGTTCCATCATTGCTTGAGACATCTTCTGGCGGTCACCACCATGAAGCTCTTTCAAGCGTGTCATCTCTGGACCGAACTTACGCATTTTAGCCATGGATTTGAAGGCTTTAGCGTTTAACTGAAAGAGCAATGCTTTCACCAGGATGGTGATACAAATAATAGTCAGACCCCAGTTGCCGACAATACCGTGAATCCATTTAAGAACGACATACAGGGGCGATGCAATCCACCATAACCAACCGTAATCAAGGGTTAGTTCAAGGTTTGGAGCCGCGGCTTCCATCTGATCAACATCTTTAGGGCCTGCATAGAAAGATGCAGATACCGTTTTTTCGCTGCCGGCAGGTACTTCAAAAGCAGGCGAAACAAAACCAGCGATATAGTTACCGTTCAACTTGCGGGTGCTGTAAGTATATTCAGCGCCGGGTGCAGGAATCCATGCACTCAGGAAGTAATGCTGAATCATACCCGCCCAGCCATCAGGCGTGGTTGCATTGAAGTTGACTTCATCTACATCATCGAAAGAGTATTTTTGATACTTATTTTCAGCGGTAGAGAAGACAGGTCCTAAGTAAGACTGCATTCCCATATCAGTAGATGAGTTGGGATCTGAGCTTTGGTCGCGCTTGATCTGAGCGAACAGGTTCGCCTGGAAGAGTTCTGCAGATCCATTATTGACGATATATTCATGCCCAATAGTGTATGAGCCTTTGCTAAAGATATATCGCTTAGTGATGGTAACGCCATTCGGGTTAGTTAATAGCAAGTCGACATTGAAGCTATCTTTATCACCCAGCGTAAACTCGTTGCTTTCTACTGCATAGGTTGGGCGACCATCCGGGCTCGCATCCGGACCGTTTTTGCCCACCAAGCCGCTTTGGGATACGTAGGTGCGACCAGGTGTTTGTTCTAGCAGAATAAATGGAAGTGGACTGCCTAACGATGCTTTGTATGCTGGCAGGGCAACTTGAATGATATCACCGCCTTTGGCATCTATAAGCACGTCCAGAACATCAGTTTTTACCGTAATAAGCTGTGCTTTAGGCGTGCTTATTGGCGTTGTTTCGGTAATAGGTAAGTCACCAGAAACGCTTTTTTCGGTATTTACTGCGGTTGGGAGATCACTGCTTGTCGCTGCGCTGCCATAGACAGATACAGAAGCAGCCGGGGCTTGTGCTGTTGGTTGCTGACCGTAATCTTCATTCCACTGTAAGACCAGCATGTATGAGATAAGTGCCAGAGCGGCAACTAGTATGACTCGCTGTACATCCATAAGTTTAAGACCGTTAATCTTGCTTGTTAAGTACGTGTTTGGATTTTTTATTCAACCGAGACCAGCATTTTACGGCAAGGCGATGTAAATCGCATCCGCTCATATCCCCTAATCCTGGGCGTGCCAGAATAATTATATCGACGGGTGGTAAATCATGCTGATTAAGGCGAAATGACTCGCGAATGATACGCCGAACATGATTACGTTTCACTGCTCTGCGTACATTTTTTTTTGATATTACAAACCCGAGACGTGGATGTTCGAGTCCGTTATGACGGGCGAGTATGAGAATTTTCTGGTCCGGTACTTTAATAGTTACACTATCAAAAACCTTTTGAAAATCCCCGGCAGTCAGCAAGCGCAGCTGTCGGGGATATCCGAATTCGGTCATTCAACTACCAGATCCGGCCGCAGTCTGTTATTAAGCAGACAGACGTGCGCGGCCCTTTGCACGACGACGATTGATAACTGCGCGACCACTTTTAGTAGCCATGCGAGCACGGAAGCCGTGAGTACGAGCACGTTTTAAAACGCTTGGTTGAAAAGTTCTTTTCATGAGTCAGTCCTACTATTAACGCTTGTTTAGGTGCTCGGTTATTAGCTGGCTGAAGCCTACAGAGCAAAATTAAGACGCGAAAGTCTAGTGAATTAATTTATATAATTCAAATGCTTTTTTAACTAATAACGTAATTACTTATAAGACTCGGTGTTGCATAGGGGTGATTTATTGGTGAATGAGAAGCACTGAATAAAAATGTTCATAAAGCCTATATTCTATTTATAACAATGAGTTAACCTGTGAGTAATCTGTTAGATATCGTGTTTATTTGTTGTATATAAGTACTATTTTGTTTAATAAGTGATCAAAATATGTGTCTTTTAGGCGATTATTTTATTTTGACCTGTTGTTTTTAATATTTTCAGTCGTCGTGTGGATAACTGGTTTGTATCACTGTAGAATAGCCGCGACATAACAGTCACTTACGTTGACTCACGTTGTTTTTGGCGCGTCACTATTTTTTTGCGGAGAATCTATGTCGGGAGATTTGTGGGAGCGTTGCTTGCCTAGCTTGCAAAGTGAGTTCCCTGCCCAGCAGTACAATACCTGGATTCGCCCTTTAAGTGCTGATGATAGTTCTGGCTCTTCGGTGGTTCTTTTTGCACCGAATCGTTTCGTCCGTGACTGGGTTAACGACAAATTCTTATCTCGTATCCGGCAAGTTCTTTGCGATGTTTCCGGTGATATCAGTATCGACGTCAGAGTAGAAATTGCTGCGGTTGGTTCTGCTTCAACAACCGCTCGCAGGATGCCTCCGCGCCCTCGCCCTGTTGCACCGCCTCCTGCGTCCGCATATTCCGATGCTGTTCAGAATGAGTACCAGCCAGCGCAGAGAAATACAGATCAAAACAAAGAAGTAAGCGCTCACTCCGGCTCCGGAGTACTTATACAGGCCCCACAGTTAGAACTCGATGTAGGTTTGTCTGAGCCCGATAGAGCTGTTGAGGTGGATGTTGAAGGCGGTTTGCGCCATCAATCTAATTTAAACCGAGCCTTTACTTTTGAGTCCTTCGTACAGGGTAAATCAAACCAACTGGCATTGGCGGCAGCGCAGCAAGTTGCAGATAACCCCGGCGGCGCTTACAACCCCCTCTTTATATATGGCGGCGTTGGTTTAGGTAAAACTCACTTAATGCACGCTGTTGGCATGGAAATGTTGCGCCAGAATCCGAATGCCCGCATTGTTTATTTGCATTCAGAGCGCTTTGTAGCGGACATGGTTAAAGCATTACAGCTGAATGCGATTAATGACTTTAAGCGTTATTATCGCTCGGTTGATGCGTTGCTTATTGATGATATTCAGTTCTTTGCTGGTAAAGAGCGCTCTCAGGAAGAGTTTTTCCACACCTTTAATGCCTTACTTGAAGGCGGCCAGCAGATGATTCTGACCAGTGATCGTTATCCGAAAGAGATAAACGGTGTTGAGGATCGTCTCAAATCACGTTTTGGCTGGGGATTAACGGTGGCTGTTGAGCCGCCTGAGTTGGAAACACGCGCTGCCATCGTCATGAAAAAAGCGGAAGAAGCTAAAATTATCCTGCCGGATGATGCTGCTTTCTTTCTGGCACAAAAAATCAGATCCAACGTCCGTGAGCTTGAAGGCGCCCTAAAACGCGTCATTGCCAACGCCCATTTTACAGGTAATGCAATAACTACGCCTTTCATTAAAGAATCATTGAAAGACTTGCTGGCATTACAGGATAAACAAGTTAGTATTGACAATATTCAGCGTGTGGTCGCGGAGTATTATAAAATTAAGATATCCGATTTGTTATCCAAGCGAAGAAGTCGCTCGGTAGCACGTCCCCGTCAGGTTGCCATGAGTATTTCCAAAGAACTGACCAATCACAGTTTACCTGAGATTGGCAACGCCTTTGGGGGTCGCGATCATACGACGGTATTGCACGCTTGCCGTAAAATCAAAGAGTTGCGGGAAAGCGATACGGATATCCGAGAAGATTATCAGAATCTGCTACGTCATCTGACGGCGTAGTATCGGAGCGGAATAAGGGTAGGTTGCCATGAAATTCGTAATTTCACGTGAAGCACTGATTAAACCGCTGCAATTGGTAGCGGGTGTAGTAGAGCGTCGTCAGACACTTCCGGTGTTGTCCAATATTTTATTGGTCGCAGAAGATCATAAACTGTCTATGACAGGAACTGATCTTGAAGTAGAGCTGGTTGGTTGTGTCACGCTTGATGAGCCGGCGGTGCCAGGCTCGGTGACAGTGCCAGCGCGTAAACTTATGGATATTTGTAAATCACTACCGGATGATTCACAAATAGAGATGGCTCTGACTGGCCAGAAGATGGTTATTAAGTCAGGCCGTAGCCGCTTTTCACTGTCTACACTGCCAGCTGCTGAGTTTCCGAATGTTGAAGACAGTCCGCAGACATTTGATCTGACACTCTCGCAAGGTCAGCTTCGTTATTTGATTGAGCAAACGGGCTTTTCGATGGCTCAGCAGGATGTGCGCTATTACCTGAACGGCATGTTGCTTGAAATTGCTGACGGTTCATTGCGCACGGTTGCTACCGATGGGCATCGACTGGCGACCAGTGTTGCCAATGTTGAAACAGATCAGCAATCTGCACAACAGATTATCGTGCCACGTAAAGGCATTCTGGAGTTGGCGCGCTTACTTCAGCATGGTGATGAACCTCTGAAGCTGGTTGTGGGCGCTAATCATATCCGCGCACATGTCGGTGAGTTCATCTTTACCTCTAAACTTGTTGATGGCAAATTCCCTGATTATCAACGTGTTATACCGCGCAATGGCGACAAGTTTGTATTGGGTGATCGCCAGGCGTTGCGCAAAGTCTTCAGCCGTATCGCGATTCTTTCTAACGAGAAATATCGCGGCGTTCGTTTAACATTAACGAGCGGTTTCCTGCAGGTCATGGCGAATAACCCGGAGCAGGAAGAAGCAGAAGAAACGATTGCGATCGATTATGAGGGTGACTCTCTTGAGATCGGTTTCAATGTTAACTATTTGCTGGATGCGCTTTCTATTCTTAATTCAGATATTGTTCGCTTTACCTTGTCGGATTCCAATAGCAGTGCGTTGATTGAAGGGCTCGATGAGCAGGGAAATCTTTACGTTGTTATGCCGATGCGAATGTAAGATAGGATGATCTGTGTGGAGCCGTTTTAGGCTTCACGCAATACTTTATGCCAATCAGATCTCTCTCCGTAGAAAAGATACGTAATATCTCTGCACTGTCTTTCGAGCCTTCCGAGCGAATTAATATCATTTATGGTGCCAATGGCAGTGGTAAAACCTCGCTGTTAGAGTCGTTGCACTTTCTTGGTCTGACGCGTTCCTTCCGTACTAACCAGTTCCGGTACCTGATAAGCGCTTCAGAAACTCAGTCGTTGGTTTTCTCTACTATTGATGCGATGGGTAACGGACAGATTAAACCACTGGGCGTGAGCCGTGACATGTCGGGCGAAGTGAACATTCGTTATGCTGGAAATAGTATTGATCTGTCGGAGCTGGCAGGACTGATTCCTCTGCAGTTAATTAATACGGATACCTTTGAATTATTGGAAGGTAGCCCGGCGACACGGCGTCAGTTTGTTGATTGGGGAGCGTTTCATTCAGAAACAGCGTTTATTCAGTTGTGGCGTGCTTTTAAGCGTGTGTTACAACAGCGTAATTCTTTACTGAAGTGTGGTAAAATTGATCCTGTTTTACGCCAGATATGGGATCAGGAATTTATTCTCTACGCAGAGCAGTTAACGAGCATGCGGCAACGCTATATTGACTTGTTAATGCCGGATTTTGAAGAGATTTTATTAAGATTGGTGGGGGATTTGGCCATCACGCTGAAGTTCTCACCAGGATGGGATAAAAAGCGGCCTCTGGATGAACTGTTATCAGAAAACTTACTCAGAGACCTGAAGCAGGGTTTTACCAGTATCGGCCCACAACGCGCCGATCTCAAAGTTAAATCTGAGGGAGTGAGTGCTGCAGAGCGTCTATCCCGGGGGCAGAAAAAACTAGTGGTAAGTGCATTGAAATTAGCACAAGGCGCTTTGTTTCATCGTTTAAGTAATCGCCCATGCGTTTATCTGATTGACGATTTACCGTCAGAATTGGATGAACGCCATAGCCGTTTATTTTGTGAATTTTTAGAACAAACAAATAATCAATGTTTTATTACCTGTGTTGAACCAGACGCGTTAAGCAGATTCTGGAAAACCGATACAGCAGTGGCCTATTTCAATATTGAAGCAGGCCAATTAGTACAAACACACTGAGTCAGGAGAGTGCCATGAGTGGCGAAGAGCAGAATTACGATTCCAACAGTATTAAGGTCCTTAAGGGGCTGGATGCGGTTCGTAAACGCCCAGGGATGTATATAGGTGATACAGACGATGGAAGCGGTCTGCACCACATGGTTTTCGAGATTGTGGATAACTCAATCGATGAAGCACTTGCTGGCCATTGCAGTGAGATCAGCGTCATCATCCATCCGGATGATAGTGTTTCCGTTTCAGATAATGGCCGTGGTATTCCTACCGGCATGCATGATGAGGAAGGCGTCTCTGCTGCAGAAGTTATCATGACGGTTCTGCATGCCGGTGGTAAGTTCGATGACAACAGCTATAAAGTATCCGGTGGTCTGCACGGTGTAGGCGTCTCAGTTGTTAACGCGCTTTCCGCTGAGTTGAAGCTGACAGTGCGCCGTGATGGCAAAGTACATGAACAGACTTATGTTCATGGTGTGCCTCAGGCTCCGCTTGCGATTGTCGGTGAAACTGACCAATCGGGTACAGAAGTAAGGTTTAAGCCATCAGAACAAACCTTCACTAATGTTGAGTTTCAGTTCGAGATATTGGCCAAACGTTTAAGAGAACTCTCTTTTCTTAACTCCGGTGTGCGTATTGTACTGACAGATGAGCGCACTGCTCGTCAGGATATTTTTGAGTATACGGGGGGCTTGAGTGCGTTTGTTGAGTACCTGAATCAGAACAAAACGGCCGTCAATAAGGTCGTTCATCTGACCGGTATGCATGAAAATGGCGTGGGTGTTGAAATAGCACTGCAATGGAATGATACCTATCAGGAAAATCTTTACTGTTTCACCAATAACATTCCACAACGTGATGGTGGTACGCATCTATCGGGCTTTCGTTCGGCACTGACGCGCTCACTTAATACTTATATTGAGCAAGAAGGTCTGAATAAAGGCAGTAAAGTCAGCACTTCCGGTGATGATAGCCGTGAAGGCATATGCGCTATCATCTCTGTTAAGGTGCCGGATCCTAAATTCTCTTCGCAGACCAAAGACAAATTGGTTTCTTCAGAAGTTAAAACGGCTGTAGAGCAGATGTTTGCTCAGCACTTCAGCGACTATCTGCATGAAAACCCGCAAGAAGCCAAGGCCATCGTTAATAAAATGATTGAAGCCGCGCGGGCACGTGAAGCGGCACGTAAAGCGCGTGATATGACACGTCGTAAAGGCGCACTGGATATTGCAGGTTTGCCGGGTAAACTGGCTGACTGTCAGGAAAAAGATCCTGCCCTTTCTGAACTCTACCTCGTAGAGGGTGATTCTGCGGGAGGTTCAGCTAAACAGGGACGCGACCGTCGTACACAAGCAATTCTGCCGCTGAAAGGTAAAATACTCAACGTAGAAAAGGCGCGTTTCGACAAGATGCTCTCCTCTGTTGAAGTAGGAACACTCATTACCGCATTGGGTTGTGGTATTGGCCGGGACGAATACAACCCTGATAAATTACGCTACCACAGCGTTATTATCATGACCGATGCCGACGTGGATGGTTCTCACATCCGTACCCTGCTACTGACCTTCTTCTTCCGCCAAATGCCTGAATTGATCGAGCGTGGTTACATCTATATCGCGCAACCACCGCTGTATAAAATCAAAAAAGGTAAGCAAGAACAGTATCTCAAAGATGATGATGCGTTAGAGAATTACCTGCTACAGGGCGCTTTGGATAATGCCAGCTTCCACGTACATGAAGGTGCACCGGCAATTTCTGGCGCGGCACTTGAGTCGTTAATTAATCAATATCGCACTGTGGATAAGCACATCACACGTTTGAGCAAACTCTATCCGCCATCCGCATTAACACAGATGATTTATCAATCTGTATTGAGCGTAGACGATCTGGCTAAACCAGAAATCGTCGAGAGTTGGTTAAAAACACTGGTTGAAGCGATGGAGTTAGAGTCCAGTGTTAGTGAGCGCTATGAGTCTGAGTTGATTTACGATAAAGAACACAGCGTCTACCTGCCAAAAATTGTGCACATCAACCACGGTGTTGATACCAACTTCGTCTTTCGCAGAGACTTCTTCTCATCACGTGAATATGCCGCCATATCTGATCTGGCTAAGGTGCTGGAAGGCCTTCTGGAGCCCGGCGCATTCGTTAAACGTGGCGAGCGCACATTCCCTGTCACCTTCTTCAAAGATGGCATTAACTGGCTATTAGAGCAGTCTAAGCGTGGAAATTCGATACAGCGCTACAAAGGGCTGGGTGAAATGAACCCAGACCAGCTATGGGAAAC
>NZ_JBFIIH010000032.1:0-35039 GCF_041601355.1 Neptunomonas sp. | reverse complement strand
TGATCCTGTTAGCCTTGAGGTCGCAGGTGTAAAGGTTCGTGTGATTGATATCTCAGCTAATGGCGTCGCATTTCGCTATCAGGGGGAGGCGAGTCAGGAGATCTATCCTATGGTGTTAACCTTCGAGGTTGATAAGGTTTACAGCGTTGCCGGTAATTTGAAAATAAACCGGCGTAAAAATCCTGAATACAGCGCTGAGTTTGTTGATATAAATGAAAAGGATGTTGAAACGATAACGCGTCTGATTATTGAATGCCAAAAAAGAGATATCCGCCGCGCCAAGGCGCTGAAAAGTGAGGCGAAGAAAAGATCTTGAAATTAATGTTGCACAAGCGTAATAATCACTATAGTATTCGCTCCACAATTTGATGCGGGGTGGAGCAGTATGGTAGCTCGTCGGGCTCATAACCCGAAGGTCGTTGGTTCAAATCCAGCCCCCGCTACCAATTTTGTAGAAGTGTATCAATGACTTATTATTGTAAACTTCGATGTGAATAAGTACGATTATGACAGTTGTTGCGGGGTGGAGCAGTATGGTAGCTCGTCGGGCTCATAACCCGAAGGTCGTTGGTTCAAATCCGGCCCCCGCTACCAAATCATAAAATCGTTTATTCAATTATAGTGTTGCGGGGTGGAGCAGTATGGTAGCTCGTCGGGCTCATAACCCGAAGGTCGTTGGTTCAAATCCGGCCCCCGCTACCAACACTAATCAGATATAAAGAAATAAGATATAAAGAGGCCAAATCAATAGCAATATTGATTTGGCTTTTTGCGTTTTAAAGCAAGTGAGATCCTCAGGTTTAATCCAGCAGGTTACTACCCCGCCAGACTAGACGAGTTTTTCAGGATTCAGCAACTCGGTTAGTTCTTCAATGCTTAAATCCGTATGTTCTGCCGCCACCTCAATAACTGCACGTTTTTCCTTATAGGCTTGCTTAGCGATTTCTGCTGCTTTTTGATAGCCTATAATCGGGTTTAACGCGGTTACCAGTATCGGGTTGCGTGAGAGTGTTTCATTTAGCTTGTCTTCATTAACATGAAATGTTGCTATTGCTTTATCTGCCAGTAATTGGCTGGCAGAGGAGAGTAGTTGGATACTGGTGAGCAGGTTGCTGGCAATGACCGGCAGCATTACGTTTAATTCAAAGTTTCCTGACTGGCCGGCAACGGTGATTGTCGTGTCATTACCGATCACTTGTGCGGCCACCATAGCGACGGCTTCCGGGATGACGGGGTTTACTTTGCCTGGCATGATGGATGAGCCTGGCTGCAAGGCTTCTAATTCAATTTCTCCGAGTCCGGCCAGTGGTCCTGAATTCATCCAACGTAAGTCATTGGCGATTTTCATCAGCGATACGGCTGTGGTTTTCAGCTGACCTGATAGCGCCACGGCGGTGTCTTGTGAAGCGATGTCTGCAAAAAAGTTATCAGCGGGGGTGAATAAAACACTGGTTCTGGCGCTGACTTCTTTACAGAAAAGTGCGGAGAAGTCAGGATGGGCGTTGATACCCGTTCCCACTGCCGTACCGCCCTGAGAAAGTTGTTGCAGGCTCGGCTGTAGCTGCTTGAGATGCTTAATGTTGCTTTCTATCTGCGCTGCCCAGCCCCCCATGCATTGGCTTAATTTGATGGGCATGGCATCCATCAGGTGAGTACGGCCTGTTTTTATACAATGCTCGACACTCTGTGCTTTGCGGTTAATTTCGTTAACTAAATGGTGCAGGGCTGGGAGTAATTGTTCGGATAACTCAACTGCAGCGCTGATATGCAGGACCGTCGGAATGATATCGTTACTGCTTTGGCCATGGTTGATGTGATCATTCGGATGGACAGGATGGCCGGAAATTCTGCTTGCCAGAGTTGCTAATACTTCATTGGCATTCATATTGGTGCTGGTGCCTGATCCGGTTTGAAAGATATCTACCGGAAAATGTTGCATGATGTCAGGGGCAGCCAACAAGTCATTGCTTGCTTTGCAAATGGCTTGTCCCATCTCTTCAGGGATTTCATTCAATGAGGCATTGACGGTAGCCGCCGTCGCTTTTGCGTGAATCAGCGCGCGTATAAAGGCTTCTGGCAGACGTGCTCCGCTCACGGGGAAGTTGTTGATGGCTCTTTGTGTTTGTGCACCGTAGAGGGCGCTCTCCGGGACGTTTAATTCGCCCATGCTGTCGCTTTCCTGGCGTGTTTTCATCATGACATTCTCCTGCAAAGTCAGCCCATAGATCAGTGATTAGAACTGCAATGAGAGCTGTGGTTAGAGATGTGGTTAGAGTCTCTGGCAGTTAGATTCCAGTTACCCGCAATAGTTTCTTCGCCACGCTGCTGAGCTTTACAGGCTGCGTCATATACTCCCTCAGAGGAATAAACAAAACCTTGTAGTTATGACAGAATGGAATGATCTTTTTGTGGAGGTATTTACAATGTTTAAGGGGCAAGTGTCAGGAGAATTTACCAAGCTGCTTGAAGCCGCTAAGCAGCAGGAACAACCACAACGTCTGCTTATGCTTTTTGCGCGCGCAGAAGGTAACAAGAAAAAGAAGGATAATGCATCTCATGAAACAGGGACCGTTACTCCCTTGATGTGTGTTGATAAATTGCCTGAAGAAATCGATAGTTTTGAAGCGCTTATTAAAGAGGCAGATGCCATTGTGGATGATTGGAGCTTTGTGTTGATTGCCGGTTTAGGCGGTAATGATGGTGAAGCGCCCCCGACGGAAGCCGCTGAGCCCTATCTGAACCAAATGGCGAATGACCTGATGATGGGGCAGGACCTGTCCGGCTATACCATTCTGGATCGCCAGCAGCACCCGGTACTGCTTCAAGCCCGCTAAATACTGTAAATTGACCCGCTATATTAATCAGGAATGACATAGTGGGTCTTTTTTCTTCTTTCCTTTCTTTCTCTGCTTTTGTTGTCGGTGGTATCGGGTTACTCAGAGGCCAGGCTGATTCATTTTTCTGTGATAGTGCAGAATAATGTAGAAATACTTTCTTCATCTATACTTCATTAATATAAAAAATAGTTAATTTAAAAATACAGGTGTGTATCGGGTGCCTCTGACGTGGGTTTTAATAAAGGCTGATATAAAAGCTTTCTGTGCAGTACTAATACGCAATCTAAATCCAGGCATGTGCATTGCTTTGCTCTTATGTCTCATCACTTTTTCACCGCCGGCGCTTGCTGCGGATAAAGTGGTGTTGCAGCTTAAATGGAAACATCAGTTTCAGTTTGCCGGTTTTTATGCGGCCTTAAAAGAGGGGTATTTTGCAGAAGAAGGCATAGATGTCGATATCCGCGAAGTTGATATGCAACGCAGCGCGACAGATATGGTGTTAAGCGGTGATGCTCAGTTCGGCATAGCGGACTCCAGTTTAGTACTCTCCCGGCTGGAGGGGCGTCCTTTAGTCGTGGTTGCTGCCATTTTTCAACACTCTCCTATGATACTGATAACACTTGAGCCCTCGGGAATTCTGAGCCCGTTAGAGCTCAAGAATAAGAAAATCATGTATCAACGCAATATTGATGATGCAGTCTTATTGGCGATGTTTACAGAGACAGGCTTAACCGACGAAGATCACACCCACATAGCGCATAGTTTTCGTGATGATGCGTTAATCAGCGGTGATATAGATGCAATGTCAGCCTATATTACCGATCAGCCTTTCTATTTTAAAGAGAAGAATATCCCCGTTAATATCCTATCGCCCGCTAACTACGGTATCGATTTTTATGGAGATATGATTTTTGTTGAAGAAAGCTATTTGAGAGAAAATAAGGAGCAGGTACTGGCTTTTCGTCGTGCGAGCCTTAAAGGTTGGTTGTATGCAATAGGGCACCAGGAAGAGATGGTCGATTGGATTCTACATAATCTTAATACTGATAAAAGCAGGGAGCACCTTCTGTATGAAGCCGAGCGTACTGCACGTCTCATCCAGCCTGAACTTGTCGAGCTGGGATATTTTAGCACTAACCGTTTTTTACGTATTGCAGACATCTATAAAAGCCTGGGGCTGGCGCCTATAAACGGTGAAATTGAGGGTATTGATTATGTTACCTATTATGCCGGAGAAGATGGGCACTTACGCTGGGTGTACTCCTCAATTCTGGTGTTAGTATCACTTTCCATATTAGCATTAGTGTTATGGGTGATTAATCAGCGTCTTAAGCGGGAAGTGGTATTACGAACATTAAAATTTGAAGAAGCGAACTACGCATTGACGCGTTATCTTCAAATGCTGAATAAGTATGTGGTTTCGTGCTCAATCACACGCGATGGTATTATTAGCGAAGTCTCGAAAGCGTATTGCGATCTTTCGGGGTATTCTTCTGCTGAGCTGGTTGGCAAGCCGCATTCGATGTTTCGACACCCTGAAGTTCCAACGGATGTCTATCGCACTATCTGGCGCACCATCAAGCAGAACAAAGTGTGGTCCGGAGAATTATTACATAGGACCAAACCGGGATATGACTATTGGGTATCGAGCGAAATTGAGCCACATAGGGACATGAATGGCACGGTTATTGGCTATACAGAAGTGTCAGCTGACATAACGGATAAGAAAAAAATTGAAAATATGTCGATGACAGACAGCTTAACAGGCCTAGCGAATCGTCGTCAGCTTGACGATGCATTTCAGCAGGTCTCGGCGCTGGCTGAGCGTTATACCCGGCCATTATCAATTGTGATTTTTGATATCGATAACTTTAAGACGGTCAATGATACATACGGTCACCTGGCAGGAGATAAGGTGTTAAAGAGTATTGCTGATGTATTGTGGCCTATCACTCGCAGAGGTGATATCCGGGGACGTTGGGGGGGCGATGAGTTCATGCTGATTTTGTCTGAAACTGATATTTACAATGCGCAATGTGTTGCTGAGACTATTCGTAAAGCCGTGAGTGATATTGTGATTGATGGTCTGCCACGCCAGCATTGCTCTTTTGGTATTGCTCAGTGGAATAATTCGGAAACCCTTGACCGGTTGCTTGAGCGTGCTGATAAAGCGCTTTATCTGGCAAAAGAGAAAGGGCGCAATCGGGTTGAGCTAGGTTTGTTGAACTAGGTTTTCAGAGCTAGGTTTTGGGGTTAGGTTTGTTCAACCAGGCTTTTAGCTTGTTAATCCTGCAGCCATAAGGCGGCCACTAAAAACATCGATGTAATAAACCAGACCAAAGACATCATCTGCCAGAAAATGACGCTTTGTGTTTTCTTTTCTACCTCTTTGGGTAGCAGGAATTCAGGATTAGGGTGAGTTGCATCCAGCAGGAACTGGTCAATGCTGTCGTACCTATCTTCGGGCTTAATCGACAAGGCTTTCATTAATGCCCGGTCGAACCATAGTGGCAGTACCGGGTTGTAGCGTTCGGAGGGGATGTATTTCAGCTTTTCCAGTTGTTGTGGTGTTTCGCAGCGCTCAAGCCCTTCGCCATAAGGTAAGTGATGCGTAAAAATTTCATAGGTAATACAGGCGAGTGAAAATAGGTCTCCTTTAATGCCGGTGTTCTGTCCTAATCTGAGTAGCGGATCTGAGTAATTAACGGTACCCAGAACACGATCACGCTCGATAGGTACAAATATTTCATTAATACCTGAGACAAACACAGATCCAAAGTCGACCAGAGTAATGTGATTGTCAGGAGAGATCATAATGTTGCCGGGCTTAAGATCCTGATGCAGGGTTTCACGCTGGTGAAATGCTTGCAAGCCTTTAGCGATCTGCTTAACCAGTTTTATTGCTTCTGAAGGTTTAGGGTAAGGGTTTTCTTCAATCCACTGTTCCAGAGAGATTCCCTCTACCTTATCCATTACGTAGTAGAGAAATGTTTTTGGGCGATTTGCGTTACAGACTTTGACCACATGCGGACTGTCTATACGACTGCCAACCCATTCTTCCATAATGAAACGCTCGATATAAGCGGGATCATCATTAAAGTTCTGCGAAGGGGTTTTCATCACCCGCTTTTTACCGTCAAGTGGATCTTTAACGATATACAGCTGGCTGCGACTACTGGCATAGAGCTCCGATATTACCTCGTAACCATCGATGCTCATGCCCGCTTCTAAATCAGGCGGGAAGGGCAGTTCTGTCAGTTTGTCTGTGAGGTCATCAATGCTCTCGCGAATAATCTGATCAACACGAATCAGTTGACAGCTGAGATTATCGGTACTGCCTTTGTCATAGGCTATGTTAACGAGTTTTTCGCATGCATCATCCAATGAACTGCTTTCATAAATGATAAGCTGGATTTCGTTAGGCGGTAATGTGTCATGCACGCCATCCGTGCTGAGGAGAAAGATATCACCCGGCTCGATTGAGATAGTCCGGTAATCAATATCCAGATGGGTATCCATTCCCATAGCGCGTGACAGGCAGCTGGAGCTTTGGCTTAATGGGGTAATATGATCGGTTGTCAGACACTCCATATGGTCGTCACGGATGCGGTAGATACGGCTATCACCGATATGGAATATATGGGCGGTGTGCGACTTGATAACTAAAACGGAAAAAGTGCACACATAGCCGCGGGTGCTGCTCAGGTATTCATGGCTTCTGGAGTAGAGTGAGCGGTTGATCGCGGTGAGCACTTTTTGCGCGGATTTTTTTACAGTCCAAATGTCCGGTGTATCAAAATAATCATTAATAAACTCCCGGACACAATATTCGGCGGCTTCTGCGCCGGCTTCTGCTGTGCTGACACCATCGGCAATCATGCCGCATGCCCCTTTGGTGGTGAGTAAGTTACCGACTGGCATAAAAAAGCCCAGACAATCCTCATTGCGGGCTTTGCGGCCTGTAATGCTTTGCTGGGCAGTCGATAATCTGATTTCACTGTTAAGGTGCATAGTTGATCCCTGTTGCAGAACCTGTATCAAGCGCTATTTCATCAGGTGAGCATATAAAGAGAGCCCTGAAGCTCTCTTTAATCCTATCTTTTACTGAACATCAATAAGCTGGACAGTACCGTCCGGCAGAATTTCGGCCATCTGTCCTGAGGGCTCATCCATAAACTGAACAAATAAGAAGGCAATCGCCGCTGATGCTCCAATGACCATAAAGAAAGTGGAGTAGTCTACAAAAGAGAATACTGTCAGGTAGCATACGGCGCCTACGTTACCGTAGGCACCCGCCATTCCTGCAATTTGGCCAGTCATGCGACGTTGGATCAGAGGCACTGCTGCGAACACAGCGCCTTCACCGGCCTGTACAAAGAAAGAACAACCCATGGTTGCCAGGACTGCAACCCAAATGAACCAGTTGCCATCGATCTGGCTCAGCACTAAGTAGCCAACGGCCAAACCGGCAATCAGGAAAGAGAGTGATTTACGACGGCCATATTTATCACTGAAGTGTCCACCGGTAGGGCGTGATACCAGGTTCATGAAAGCAAAACCGGAAGCCAGCAGTCCTGCCTGAACCGCGCTGAGCCCTTCGAACGTATCAAGGAAAAACAGGGGCAGCATAGAAACCACCGCCAGCTCTGAACCGAAAGTAACAAAGTAAGCGACATCCAATACAGCCACCTGTTTAAATTTGTAGCGATGAATCTCGGGAACACCGTGTTTCAGGTTTTCTGCATTGACATGATAGATAGCACGAACTTGTACCAGGAATAAAATAACCAGAACGGCATAGATGGCATAAGTACCTGCATCATTCAGAATGGCTAGGTTTGAGGGCGAAAGCTTCCAGGTGAGAACCGCCAGCGCAAGGTACATAGGCACGTTCATTAGCAGATAAAAGTAGAAATCTCCTTTGCTGGTGACTTCCAGGCCACCGTGCTTTTTCGGCTTGAAATAGGTTGAGCCTTTAGGGGTATCACGTGCGATTTTGCGATAAATGATGCCATATACAAACGCCAGTACACCAGTTGATCCTATCGCATAGCGCCAGCCATCGTCGCCACCAAAGATGAGTGCCAGAGTAGGCAGAGTCATCGCCGCCGCGGCTGACCCAAAGTTACCCCAGCCACCGTAAATACCTTCAGCAATACCCACCTGTTTTACCGGAAACCATTCAGATACCATGCGGATACCAATAACAAAACCCGCCCCGATAAAGCCACTCAGGAAACGTAAAATGGCAAGTTGCTCATAGTTTTGAGCCGATGCAAAGGCGACACAAATAGCACCACCAATCATCAACAGCATACTGAATACAGTACGAGGGCCGTATTTGTCTACTAAAGTGCCGATGACGATACGCGATGGAATGGTTAATGCGACGTTGAGAATGAGCAGCGCTTTAACTTCGGGGGTGGTCAGGTCGAACGCTTCTTTAATGATAGCCATCAACGGTGCATGGCTGAACCAGACCATAAAGGTCAGGAAGAATGCAAACCAGGTGATATGCAGGGTTTTAATTTTGGGATCACTAAAGTTCAGTAATTTGATATTATCAGTGGTCATATAACTACTCCTGAAACGGGTTAAGCCATCGCTGCGTCGGTTGAAAGCATCGAGTCTAGAAATGAGATTAATTCAGCTATCCAAGCCCAAACGAGTCATCAGCAGATAACCAGTTATCCATATGGGGTAAAAATAGAGTAGTTTTGTAGTTGGCGTGTTGATGTGAGTCAACGCTTAGTAGCGTGGTTTTGAATGATTCTTGTGCATATACCACTTAGTGGGTATCTGTTTTCTGTGCTTAATTATTTGTTTTATAATGATTTTTATGGATTTTGAATTGCCGTTAATCAGTGTGCTGGTGTGAAGGTGATTCATTGGGGGTAGCTGGGTATTAAGGTCGATTAACTTACGGATATGTGCAATTAAATACCCAGAGTTGATGATTTTTTTGAGGACGCTGACTTATCTGATGCTGTGTTATCTAATGAGGGTTGCATCATGGCGATCCGGATAATCCAGTATCCATAAAGAATACAAATGTTCACCTGGTCATCTCTATGTCGGGTGTTTGTAACGTGTATTCAGTCAGGCCTGGTCAGGTATAGGCAGGGCGTTTATCGTCGCTCAGGCTATCTAACTCGGTAAACCCGAGGTCCTCGAGAATCGCATAGGAGGCGGGTAGTACCAGCAGCAGTAGCAGCGTAGAAGAGAGCATGCCAAATACGACGCTGGCAACTAAGGGTACTAAGACCTGAGCTTGTAAGCTGGTTTCTGATAATAATGGAATCATTCCGGCCACGGTGGTTATGGATGTCAGAAAAATGGCGCGAAAACGGTCACGTACCGCTTGCCCTGCGGCATCATGCAGGCTCATCCCTTCCAGGCTGCGGGTTTTTACGAACTCGACGAGCAGAATAGAATCATTTACCACAACGCCCGCCAGTGATACAAAACCGATCATGCTGGGTAAACTCAGATTCAGGCCCATTGCATAATGGCCCCAAATCACGCCGATCAGTGCCAGGGGAATATTGAGTAAAACAATTACGGGCTCTTTAAAGTTGGAAAACTGCAGACTTAACAGTAAATAGACACCCGCAATACCCAGAATAAAGCCGGTTAATACTGAGCCGCTGGTTTCCTGGTCATTTTTGACTTCCCCCTCAAGGCTGAAAGTCAGCTCAGGGTAACGTGCTTTCAACTGAGGTAAAAACTGCTCGCGAGTGTGATTTATAATTTCACTGGTATTAGCCAACTGGGTATCGACATCACCATTGATGGTTACCGTGCGCTGGTGGTTGACGCGCACAATGCGCGAATACTGGCGGCTCTCCGAAATCTCGGCAATCGCACTTAACGGGATGTCGGTCCCATTATTAGAGAACAGACTCAGATTTTCGAAATCGCGTAACGCGTTCTCCGGGTCGCTGTCGAGTTTAACGTTAATTTCGTAGGCTTCACTGCCACGATAGATGTCAGCCACTTTTACGCCTTGATAGGCCGCTCTTAGCTGCGATGATAGTCCTTGAACATCAATGCCTGAGCTGAGTGCTCCAGCCTGAAGTTGCACACCTAACTCAGTTTTTCCCGGACGGATATCCGACAGGATGTTAGCCGTGCCCGGATAGCCGCGCAGCCAGTTCTGCAATTCCCATGAGGCATTGTAAAGTGTATCCATATCGCCACCTTGCAAACGGATAGAGATAGCCTGGCCGGAGGGACCGAATTTGGGTTCTTTAAACTGTATCGAAATCGCATCTCTGATCTGCGGTGTGGACTCACGCCAGACCCTTTTTAGTTCGACCAACGAGGTCTGGCGTTTTTCTGCATCGAGCAGGTCCAGACTGATCGTCGCCAAATGTGCTCCCTCTTCGTCAGCATCGTCATTACGGCTGAAAAATATGGCGCTGTTTTTAATCAGTTTACCTTCTGTTTCAGCGGGAAGTTTCTCGATCGTTTGTTCAAGGCTATTTGTCAGAATCGCGACCACTTCTCTGGTTCGCTCAAAAGGTGTGCCTTGTGGCATCAGGATGCGTACATCAAGCTGATTTCCTTCTATATCCGGAAAACCTTTGAACTTCACATTACCTGAAATCACCATGCTGATGGACAGCATAAACAAAACAAGGGCGATACCTACCGTCAGATAGCGGTAGCGTATCGCGTTATCCGCCATTCTTCCTACCTGCATGCGGAGTCTTTCAAATTGAGCTTCAAAGCTAACCCGCCAAGGTGATATTTCACGGCCACTCTGATGTGATAACGAGTGTTGTAAGTGATGCGGCAGAATCAGGAATGCTTCAATCAGACTGATCGACAATACGGCGAGTAGAACGACCGGAAGAACGCCTAATATCTGGCCCATATCTCCTTTAAGCAGCAGCAGGCTACCAAACAAAATGCTGGATGTAATGAAAGATGAAAGCACACCGCGTGCTACCTTTTTAATGCCGTCGATGCTTGCTTGAAAAGGGCTTTTACCTTTTCGGTATTCATGATCGATGCTTTCGGAAAGCACAATGGCATCATCCATTAGAATACCAATCGCCATTAATAGGGCGACCATGGAGATCATATTAATACTAACCCCCATGGCAGACATGATCACCAGGCCACCGAGAAAGGAGATAGGCAGCCCCAGTGCCACCCAAAATGTATAGCGCCAGTTAAAAAACATAAATAGCGCAAGGGTTGCCAGTAGCAGACCTTGCCAGCCATTTTTCAGGAGCAGGCTTAGCCTGTCCTGTACGATAGAGGCAGAATCTTGTGTGATGATTAATGCCGTACCCGCTGGTAAGCGACTGTTTTCAACATCGACAAACGCCTTAGCCGCGTTAAAAATGGTTAAGCTGTCGTCCGTTTTGTTCTTGCTGATCTGCATCAGGGCTGCAGGCTTACCATTGACTTGGGTGTATTGTTCTTCGTTAATAAAATTGTCTTTTATGGTCGCTATATCGCTGAGTCTCAGTTGGCCGCCGCGGGCGTTATCCAAAATAACCAAATCTTCCAATTCACTGACGGTACGGCGCGCATTTTCAATACGGATCTGATAAGAGTTTTGTTTTCCTTCCAAAATGCCTGCGGGCAGATCAATGGCCTGGGCGGAGATCAGGTTCGCCACATCCTGAATGCTCAGCTGATACTGGCGCATAGCATCAGGTTGGACCTGCACACTTAACTCATGTGTTGAAAAACCGCTGACGGTCACAATGGGGATGTCAGGGAGTGCCAGCAAACGATTACGATAATATTCTGCCAGGGCTTTCAGTTCGGGCATGGTAATATCGGCGGTGACGGCAATACTGAGTACTGTTTCCGTGCGACCGAGCTCTTTAACAACGGGATCTTCGGCCTTTGCCGGGAAGTCATTGATGGCATCAATGGCGGTTTTTACATCATTGACGAACTGCTTAATATCACCGGCTTCCTGCATGTCCAGTGTCAGTGTTGCTAAGTTATCGCGTGCTTCACACATTTGTTCTTCAAGAAAGCTAATGCCGTCGGTGGCGTCTTCCAGACGATTGCACAGCCCCTCTTCAACATCCGCAGGGCTTGCACCCGGGTAGGCAACCGTCACGCTGACTTTGTTGAGCTTCACTTCTGGAAATGTTTCTTTGTTTAGCTGAGGCAGGGCAACCAGACCGAGCAGAATAATCACCACCATCAGAATATTGGCCGCTGTCGGATGACCGGCAAAGTAACGGATCATGGTATTGACCTTTGGATATCAGCCTTTATCTGTGCAGAGGTTTCAGTGACTTGCGGTCTTTTGGCCAGTTGTATTAACTGCGCTTCAAAATGGCTGTCTACTTCCGGTAACAGTGGCATGCCTTCAATCACCGGAATAAGATCATTGATGATCAGTTGCTCGTCAGCTTGCAACCCGGATTCAATCACCAGCAGGTTGCCTTGTTGAAATAGTACTTTAACGGGTCTTATTTCCAGACGCTGCCGGGCATTAACCAGATATACACGGCCTTCATGTAAGGCCCTACGCGGAATGACAATAGCTGGATACTCCGGTGCATAGAGATCAACCGCGGTGTACATGCCTTTAATCAGAGGGGGGCGCTTTCCGGGAATAACTTTTTGATAAGGGTTATCCACTGCGACGACAACGCCGAGAGTCCTGCGAATCGGGTCAATGGATTCGCTGAAGCGCAGCAACTCGGCTTCCCAGATAGCGTCAGAACTGCCTCCCACTAAGCTCACTGTTGCGCTTAACTTCAGTCTTTTCAGAATCAGGCTTAAATCGGCACTTTGAGATGCCGGACTGCTGTTTAACAGCCCGGTACTCACCAAAGTACGCATCTGTTGTATTGGAAGCTGGGCGTTTACTTCAATACGATTGATGGCCAGAGATTCAAACAGGTAAGTGCCTAGCGTGACATATTCCCCTTCCTCTACCAGCACATCACCGATACGCGCATCAAAAGGCATATGGATCTCGGTGCGGCTCAAGGTGGTGGTCTGGCCTTTTACCTGCTCAGTGGCGCGTTCAATCTGTGCTTTGATGGAGTCCCTGCGGCTACTGAAGGCATTGAGCTTGCCTTGTAAATCGGTAGTACTTTGGCGCAGTAGCAGCACTTTTTGTTCTTCTGCATCTAATGCAGATCGGGAGATGAGCTGCTTTTCCCAAATGCCTCTGATCCTGGCTAACTCTTTTTCAGCAACGCGAAGGTTCTCTTTGGCATATTGCAAAGAACGACGTGTGGTTTTTTCCTCTTCATCAAGTTGTGCCAGCGAAGAAAGGTTAGCGCGCAGATCTGCTTCACTTTGGTTAAGTGATACCTGGGAATCTTCCTGGTCGATCCTGATAACCAAAGTACCCGCTGAAATACTCGAACCGGATTGCAGATTGGGGTGAAGGTAGCTGACTTTGCCGCTGACTTGCGCTTTGATCTTTAATGAAACCGAGGGCTCAACGGTTCCATACGCCGTGACGTGGGGACTCATCGGAATGCTGCGCACAGAAATAACATCGACCGGCTTAGCCGGCATCCCGGAATCTGTATGCTCAATGGCGGGTTTGTTTTTTATCAGAAAAGCTGCGGCGGCAAGGCCCATGAGTAAAACGATAAAGAAGATATAAGGTTTTTGAAAAAAAACTTTCATCACAGAATTTCCGGCGCATTGAGGTTGGTGTATCTAAGAAAGATATCACGATGTATATTTGCTACGCCTAATATATAACAGATCTATGAGCAGAATTGCCAGCTTTGGCTCTCTTTAGTTCTCTTTACCCCAGGCCTTCCTGTACCGCCCAAACGGCGACTTCAACACGGGAGCGTAAGCGCAGTTTTTTAAGTAGATGCTTAACGTGAACCTTGACCGTGCCTTCGGTGATATTGAGTTTACGGGCGATGAGTTTATTGGGTAGTCCGCCGGCAATCAGTTTGATGATCTGCTTTTCACGCGGAGTCAGGCTGCTGATATCTGATTTGTTACTGCTACGTCCGGATTGCAGTGCCTGTGCCAACAACGTGGTCAGTTTGTCGCTGATAACGACCTTACCTAACGCTGCCTGATGCAGGCTCACGAGTAGCTCCTCCGGCTCCATATCTTTTAACAGGTAACCGTCTGCACCGGCTTTTAGTGCGGCAACGACATCCTCTTCATTGTCAGACACGGTAAAGACAATGATGCGCGACGATACTTCTTCATCACGTAACATTTTGAGTGCCTCTATGCCGTTAATATTCGGCATATTCAGGTCTAGCAGAATCAGATCCGGTTCCGTTTCTTTCGCGGCTTTTATGCCATCAATGGCGTTACTGGCCTCTGCAATTACCCGCAGCTCGTCATCCAGTTCGATCAGCTGTTTAACGCCTTTACGCAGCAGGGGGTGGTCATCAATGAGAAGAATGCTGGCGATGCTGGGTTCACTCATAAAAATTGAGTCCTTGTAGTTATGCTTAGTTATGCTTAGTTATGCTTAGTTATGCTTAGTTATGCTTAGGTATGCTTAGGTATGCTTAGTTATGCTCAATGATGTTTTGATTTAAATGTTAACAGAACACGGGTGCCGCCGCCCGGTTGGTTTTCAACACTCAGCTGGCCATTTATCGTGGCGGCCCGGTCCTGCATAATGACTAACCCATAATGATTGGTGCGCTCTTTGTTTTCCGGAAGGCCAACACCATTATCTTCAATGCAGAGCGATATGTTTTCTTTCTCTGCCCGGATGCTGACACTGACTTCAGTCGCTTGTGCATGTTTAACCACATTGGCGAGCGCTTCTCTGAGTAGCTGAAGCAGATGAATCTCTTCATTCGGGGTGAGTGTTATGTGAGGAATGCGGTATTGATAGTCAATTTGTAAGCCTAAGCGCTCAGAAAATTCATTGATAGTGGTGTCTACAGCGTGCTCTAATCCTGGATCATCAAGTTTGAGGCGGAAGGTGGTGAGTAGTTCGCGAAGTTGCCGGTAAGCGTTGTTAAGCCCTTCTTTCAGTTCATCAACCACGTCGTCAATTTGTGCTGCTGTAAAATCTTTTTTACGTAATATCTGTAATCGAGTGACTTGCATTTTCAGGTATGAAAGAGACTGCGCCAATGAGTCATGCAACTCTCTGGCGATAACAGCCCGCTCTTCATTCAGTGATAGCTTCTGCTCCTGCTCTGCTTTTAGTTCAAGCGACATCGAGATTGCCAGATTTTCTACAATGCTTTCTATCAGTTTTATATCAGATGGATTGGGTGGTGAGTGCGGTAGGAATTGTGCGTTGAATTCACCAAAATAAGTTTCGCGTGTCTGAATAGGCAGAGATAGCGCTTTATGCTGTCGCGGGTCCAGGTCCTGTACTATGCAGCTATTACAACTAAGAACCCGACAGCTGTCGGGTCTGGCAGTGGCTTGCGAAGAGAGTTCCCGATAGCTTTTCTGAGTGTTGGGTTCACACAGCGTTACTTTGATGGGGCCAAACGGGCTGACTGTTTCCAACTGTTGCAATACAGGCATGAGGCGACGGCAAATATCTTCTTTACGGTTAAAGCAGCGGGTGGTGTCATAAAGCAGCTGCAATGATTCATTGGATTGTTGTAACAGCGCTGTCTTTCTTTCTACCCGTTGCTCAAGATCAGTATAGATTTTTGAAAGCTCTTCGGCCATATGATTGAATGCATCACCCAGCACGCCTAATTCATCCTGGCTTTCATATTCTACTCGCGCGGTCAGGTCACCGTGGCTGGCGCGGCGAGCCATCTGCACTAATGCCTGCAGGGGGTGTACGACATTATTTTTGATATCCAGCATGGCGATAAAGATAATCAGGACCGTCATAAACAAGCTGATAGCCTGAACCATACTGAGCAGTTTTATTTTTGACTCGGTGCTGCGTTCCAGCAGTAATACCATTGCATCGATTCTGTGGACAAACTTCTCTATCAAATCAATATATCTGGGTGCTGCTGATGTATCGGTTAGTGCTGTATTCAGGGAGGGTAGGATCTGCTCATTCCAGTCTTTAACCAGATTGTTATGGAGGTTGTAGAGGTCATGAGCCCCATCCTGAGGAATGACTGCTGTGAGAATGGGGCTATTGATGCGATTTTCAAATTCGGATATGGATCCTTGTATTTTCCTGAGCTTTTCATCGCCTGGGTCTTGGGATAGCTGGCTGGTTTCAGCAATGATTTTATAAGATTGCATACGCAGAGATCCGGCCACATTGATCCCCGCTGCATCCCCCTGTGTGCTTTCTGCCACGATCACGGATACGATCATACTGACAACCGCCATGATACTGATCGCCAGCATCGCAGCGCCTAAGCGGGCAATGATAGATTGTTTGAAGAAGTGCATGTGTGTATTTCAGCCCCGGATACTGCCGGATACTCACAAAGAGATCGATGTATACGGCTTTATATATGTTTTACGTAAACTCGTTGCAAAATACCAGCAGAATCATGCTCTTACAAAGAGCATGAGGAGTACTCATAAAGTGGTATTTTGATAAAAACCCACTTTAATCATAAGGTTAGGCTTTGATTTCGATCAACAAAATATAACGGCTACGGGCTTACCTTTATACCCATTCCTATAACGTTGAATGGGTGTTCGATGATAGCCAACAGTAACCAGCAGCAAATTTCCGCGATTGCGATGGCCACACTGGCCTTTTCTGCATGTTTTGCGGTTTGGACGTTGGTGTCTGTTATTGGCTTACAAATTAAGAACGAATTAGGGCTTTCTGAAACAGAATTCGGAGTGCTGGTAGCGACGCCAATTCTGACAGGCGCTTTGCTGCGATTGCCAATGGGTATTTTGGCTGAACGCTGGGGGAGCCGAAAGCTGATGATTGCACTGTTGTTGTTTGTCAGTATCCCGTTGTTTCTTTTTTCTTATGCTTCCGGCTTTAATCACTATTTGCTGTTGGGTTTGGGGGTTGGTGCATCCGGTAGTATGTTCAGTGTAGGTATCCACTTCGTCTCTTCGCGTTCCAGTGAGCGCTCCCAAGGCTTGGCGATGGGGATTTTTGGCGCAGGTAATCTGGGTGCTGCTATTACAAATCTGATTGCACCCTTAGTGATTATTGCTTATGGCTGGCGTATGGCTCCAACGGCTTACGGGGTTGTGTTGCTGCTGATAGCCTTTTTATTCTGGATGTTAACTGATGAAGATCAGCAAACGGCGCGTCAGCCGCGTCGTATCTATAAGTTAGCCGAACAGATTAAGCCTTTGGCAGACGCGCGTGTGTGGCGCTTCGGACTTTATTATTTCTTTGTATTCGGAGGCTTTATTTCACTCGCATTATGGCTGCCGGATTATTACGTCAGCCATTACGGTCTGGATATCCAGACGGCCTCGTTCCTGACATTAATGTTTACCCTCCCGGGCGCGCTAACGCGTATTTTGGGAGGCTGGAGTGCAGATCAATTAGGTGCTCGCCATGTTAATTGGAGTGTCTTCTGGGTTTGTCTTGTTTGCCTGTTTTTCCTTTCCTATCCCCCTACCACCATGACAGTTCATGGAATTCGTGAGGACACGACTTTCGTGATTGATATGCCGGTCTGGTTGTTTACTGCTTTAGTGATGGTGATGGGTGTGGCTATGGGCTTTGGGAAGGCCAGCGTGTTTCGGCTTGTGTACGACTACTATCCGGAAAGAATGGGTGTAGTGGGTGGCATGGTCGGCATGCTGGGTGCGATTGGCGGTTTTTTACTGCCAATCCTATTCGGTCTGATGGCCGATACGATGGGAGTTCGCAGCTCCTGCTTTATGTTGCTCTATGGTGTATTGGCGGTATGTATGTGCGTGATGTATTACGGTATTTCCGTTGAAGAGCGACGGACTCGATTGCAGGAAGCGATCCGCAATAACTTTCTGAAAGAAGACCTTGAGGTTGCAAACGACTGATATTTACTGCGATGAAGTAGGCAGTTATCAGGTGTTTTTAGTTTATGTAGATCGAATGCAGATGGCGTCATGAGACTACCGCTGTGTTCACTCTGGAGAAAAAATATGTCTGATATAAAAAAATGGGACGTAGAAGATGAGCAATTCTGGGAGTCCGAAGGTAAGGCTATCGCTAGCCGTAACCTCTGGATTTCTATTCCCAGTCTATTGTGTGGCTTCGCCGTCTGGCTGTACTGGGGCATCATTACGGTACAAATGCTTAATCTTGGTTTTGATTTTGCCAAAGCTGATCTCTTTACTTTATCGGCGATAGCGGGGTTAACAGGGGCAACCTTGCGAATACCGAGTAGCTTTTTTATTCGTATAGCGGGTGGGCGAAATACCATCTTCTTTACGACAGCACTCTTGATGATTCCTGCTATCGGTACGGGTTTCGCATTGCAGGATAAAGATACGCCACTGTGGATTTTCCAGTTGCTGGCTTTCTTGTCCGGTATTGGTGGTGGTAACTTTGCTTCATCCATGTCTAACATCAGCTTCTTTTTTCCTAAGAAGCAGCAGGGATTAGCGCTGGGGTTGAATGCCGGTTTGGGTAATGCAGGTGTAACCACCATGCAGATTCTGGTGCCGCTGGTAATGACATTCGGTATTTTCGGTGGTGAACCGATGATTCTGGAAAATACTTCAGGTACCTTGATCGGTAAAATTCCGGCCGGTACTGAAACTTATATCCACAATGCAGGCTTTGTCTGGTTATTGTTATTGATACCGCTGGCGATAGCGGGTTGGTTTGGTATGAACAACATCCGTACGGATGATGTTTCACCTGATATCGGTTCTCCGATTGGTGCGATGTCTAAAGTGTTGGGGTTATTGTTGATCGGGTTCTTTACAGCGGCTATCGGGCTTTACATTATTCTGCCTGCACCAACGGGTTTGGGGGCGCCAGGCTGGGCTAAGTGGCCTGTGATTGTCGGGATATTGTTCGCCACTGTTATGTTGATGAAAATGGTGCCGGGGGATATTAAGCCAAACCTGAAGCGTCAGTTTAAAATCTTTGAGAACAAGCATACCTGGGTAATGAGTATTATCTACACCAGTACTTTTGGTAGTTTTATTGGTTACTCCGCCGGTTTCGCATTGGCAATCAAAGTCGTGTTCGGTTATCAGCATATCCTCGTGGATGGTGTGATGACTCACAACGTGATTAATGCTAATGGTCCCTCTGCATTAATGTTTGCCTGGATGGGGCCGTTTATCGGTGCTTTTATTCGTCCTATTGGTGGTTGGATGGCCGATAAGATGGGTGGTGCACGCGTAACGCATTATGTTTCGATCGTCATGATTGCTAGTGCGCTTGGTGTTGCCTACTTCCTTAAAGACGCTTATCAGTCAGCGACGCCTGAAGACTATTTTGTACCATTCTTAGGTCTTTTCTTAGTGTTATTTGCTGCCACCGGGATTGGTAACGGCTCTACTTTCCGTACGATTGCGATGGTTTTCCCGAAAGAACAGGCGGGTCCTGCATTGGGTTGGACATCTGCGGTTGCTGCTTACGGTGCTTTTGTTATCCCTCAGGTGTTTGGTGAGCAGATCAAGCTGGCAACACCAGAAATGGCGTTATATGGCTTTGCAGTATTTTACTTGCTCTGTTTGGCATTGAACTGGTGGTTCTACCTCGGCCCTAAAGCTGAATTTAAGAACCCATAAGCATGACCAGTTAAGCCTACTGACTTTCCTTCTAAAGAGCCCGCAACGGGCTCTTTTTTTGTTTTGAATTTCTATAATTTTCTGACTACCCACAAAAACACTGCATTGTGATTTAAGAATGAAAAGGTCAGCTGTTTTACATCTTTTTTCCCTTTTAAAACAATGTTTTATTATCGTAATTTGGTGTATCACCAAAGTGGTATTCAGGGATTTTGGAGTCGTTATGCTTTTGCCTAGTGTTGATGTAGATCAACAAGTTTTAGGCAATAAAGGGGTTATTGTTGGCCCACAGTAAGCAATAGGACGTGTTTTGCAGGGATGTAAGAACAGTCTTATGACCGGATAAATCGGTATACGCTCAAGACAGCTAACGCTGGCGGCGTATTAATAAAACGGCTCGGGGTTCTGCCCCGTCCTGACCTAGCGGTTTCAGGAGAGAATAAAATGAGTCATTTGCTCGATCGACTAAGATTTCTAAAGAAAAAGCAGAGCACCTTTGCTAATGGGCATGGGGAAACTGTTAAAGAAAGCCGTGAATGGGAAGATGGATATCGTCAGCGCTGGCAGCATGACAAAGTTGTCCGTTCCACTCACGGAGTTAACTGTACGGGTTCTTGTAGCTGGAAAATTTACGTTAAGAATGGTCTGATTACCTGGGAAACCCAGCAGACAGATTACCCGCGTACACGCCCGGATCTGCCAAACCATGAGCCACGTGGTTGTCCGCGTGGTGCGAGCTATTCATGGTATATATACAGTGCCAATCGTCTTAAGTATCCAACCGTACGTAAGCGCCTGATTAAATTGTGGCGTGAAGCACGTGCCACTAAAGAGCCGGTAGAAGCATGGGCGTCTATTGTTGAAGATTCTGCAAAGGCAAAATCTTATAAGTCGATGCGTGGACAGGGTGGTTTTGTACGCTCCACATGGGATGAAGTAAACGAGATCATCGCTGCTTCAAATACCTATACGATTAAAGAATACGGTCCAGATCGCGTGATTGGTTTCTCGCCGATTCCTGCGATGTCGATGGTTTCTTATGCCGCCGGTGCGCGTTATCTGTCGTTGATTGGTGGCGTTTGTCTGAGCTTTTATGATTGGTACTGCGATCTGCCGCCCGCGTCTCCTATGACCTGGGGTGAACAGACTGATGTTCCTGAATCAGCCGACTGGTATAACTCTAACTACATTATTGCCTGGGGATCTAACGTTCCTCAGACACGTACGCCGGATGCTCACTTCTTTACTGAAGTACGTTATAAAGGTACGAAAACAGTATCGATTACGCCTGATTATGCTGAAGTTTCAAAATTGTGTGATCAGTGGTTGAACCCTAAGCAGGGTACCGATGCTGCACTGGCGATGGCTTTCGGCCACGTTATTCTGAAAGAGTTCCACGTTGATAATCCAAGTGCCTACTTTACAGAATACTGCCGTGACTATACGGATATGCCATTCCTGGTACAGTTGGATCAGCGCGAAGATGGCTCTTACGCCGCGGGCCGCTTTATCCGTGCTTCTGATTTTGATGGCAATATGGGTCAGGACAATAACCCTAAATGGAAAACCGTAGCTTACGATGAAGCAACTGATAGCTACGTAGTGCCGAATGGCTCTATCGGTTTTCGCTGGGGTGAGAAGGGTAAATGGAATATCGAGCAGAAAGAAGCTCTGGAAGGTCGTTCAACGACGCTGAAAATGAGCTTGCTGGATAGCCATGATGAGATCGCGTCTGTCGGCTTCCCCTACTTCGGCGGTGTGGAGCACGAACATTTCTCACATAACGCTTTCTCTGACATTATCCACCACAACCTTCCAGCCAAACGTGTCAAATTAGCTGACGGTTCAGAGTCACTACTGGTAACCGTCTATGACTTGATGATGGCTAACTACGGTATTGATCGTGGGCTGGGTGGTGATTTTGTTGCAACCAGCTACGATGATAACGCGCCATATACACCTGCATGGCAGGAACAGATCACCGGTGTGGATCGTAAAGTAGCGATTCAGATTGCGCGGGAATTTGCCGATACAGCGAATAAAACCAAAGGTCGCTCTATGATCATCGTCGGTGCCGGTATGAACCACTGGTATCACATGGACATGAACTACCGTGGCCTGATGAACATGTTAATCATGTGTGGTTGCGTAGGGCAGTCTGGTGGTGGTTGGGCGCATTACGTCGGTCAGGAAAAATTACGTCCTCAGACAGGGTGGACACCGTTAGCCTTCGGTCTGGATTGGCAGCGCCCACCGCGTCACATGAACGGTACCTCTTTCTTCTATAATCACTCAAGCCAGTGGCGCTATGAGAAGCTGGATGTAACTGAGATTCTGTCGCCGTTGGCTGATAAATCGAAGTGGACCGGTAGTTTGATTGATTACAACATCCGTGCAGAACGCATGGGTTGGTTGCCATCAGCTCCGCAGTTGGATCTGAACCCACTGAGCATTGTTAAAGCCGCTGAAGCCGCCGGTAAAACGCCTCAGGATTATACGGTTGATCAGCTGAAATCAGGCGCTATTAACTTTGCCTGTGAAGATCCGGATAATCCGAAAAACTTTCCGCGAAACATGTTTATCTGGCGCTCTAACCTACTGGGCTCGTCTGGTAAGGGTCATGAATACCTGCTGAAATATTTGCTGGGTACCACTCATGGCTTGATGAATAAGGATCTGGGCGAAGCGGGCACTAAAAAGCCGGAAGATATCGTATGGCATGAAGAAGGAGCTGAAGGCAAGGTTGATCTGCTGGTGACTCTGGACTTCCGTATGTCTACTACGTGTTTGTACTCAGATATCGTGTTGCCAACCGCAACCTGGTATGAAAAAGACGATCTGAATACGTCGGATATGCATCCGTTCATCCATCCATTGTCTGCAGCAACAGACCCTGCCTGGGAAGCGCGTTCTGACTGGGATATCTACAAAGGCATCGCTGAAAAATTCTCAGAAGTGTGTGTCGGGCATTTAGGTGTAGAGCAGGATCTGGTGACTCTGCCAATGCAGCATGACTCGCCGGGAGAGCTGGCCCAGCCTATGGGCATTATGGATTGGAAAAAAGGTGAATGTGATCCGGTACCGGGTATCTCCATGCCACATCTGATGGTGGTCGAGCGTGATTATCCGAATACCTATAAGCGTTTTAGTTCGATTGGTCCGTTGCTGGAAAATGTCGGCAATGGCGGTAAGGGTATCGCCTGGGATACCAAAGACGAAGTTAAATTACTTAAAGAACTTAACTGGACGCATACCGAAGAAGGTATTCATAAAGGCCGCGCGAAACTGGATACAGCGCTGGATGCCTGCGAGATGATTTTGAGTCTGGCACCGGAAACCAACGGGCAGGTAGCAGTTAAAGCCTGGGCCGCATTGAGTGAAATGACCGGTCTTGATCATACGCATTTAGCAAAACCTAAACAGGAAGAGAAAATTCGCTTTCGTGATGTGCAGGCGCAGCCGCGTAAGATTATCTCCTCACCGACATGGTCGGGTCTGGAAGATGAGCACGTGTCTTACAATGCCTGTTACACCAACGTTCATGAATTGATCCCTTGGCGCACGGTTACCGGTCGTCAGCAGTTCTATCAGGATCATGAATGGATGCGCGACTTCGGAGAAGGCTTTGTCTCTTATCGTCCGCCGATCAACACCAAGTCGGTTGCGCCGTTGATGAACAAAAAACCCAACGGTAATCCGGAAATCGCGTTGAACTTCATTACACCTCACCAAAAATGGGGTATCCATTCAACCTACTCCGATAACTTGCTGATGCTGACGTTGTCGCGGGGTGGTCCGATTGTCTGGATGAGTGAAGGCGATGCTGGCAGCGCCGGTATCGAAGATAACGATTGGATAGAAGTGTTTAACGCTAACGGCGCGATTGCCTGCCGTGCGGTGGTGTCGCAGCGTGTGCCACTCGGTATGACAATGATGTATCACGCACAGGAACGTATCGTCAACATACCCGGCTCAGAAACAACCGGCAATCGAGGGGGGATTCATAATTCGGTGACGCGTATATGTCCTAAACCGACACACATGATTGGTGGTTATGCACAGCAATCGTACGGTTTTAACTACTACGGTACTGTGGGTTCTAACCGTGATGAATTTGTCATCGTGCGTAAGATGAAAAATATCGATTGGTTAGATGGTGAAGACAACGATTACACTCAGGAGGCAGCGAAATGAAAATCCGCTCCCAAGTAGGTATGGTGCTGAACCTTGACAAATGTATTGGTTGTCACACTTGTTCAATTACCTGTAAAAACGTCTGGACCTCACGTGAAGGGACTGAATATGCCTGGTTTAACAACGTAGAAACCAAACCCGGCATCGGTTATCCGAAAGAGTGGGAAAACCAGGAAAAATGGAAAGGCGGCTGGGTCCGTAAAGTTGATGGCAGCATCGAACCGCGTATCGGAGGCAAATGGCGTGTGTTGGCGAATATCTTCGCTAACCCGGATCTGCCAGAGATTGACGATTACTATGAGCCGTTTGATTTTGATTACCAGCACCTGCACAACGCACCGGAAGGTAAACACCAGCCGGTCGCGCGTCCTCGTTCACTGATCACAGGTCAGCGAATGAAGAAAATTGAGTGGGGCCCAAACTGGGAAGAGATTCTGGGAACAGAGTTCTCTAAACGCTCCAAAGATAAAAACTTCGACAATGTACAGAAGGAGATCTACGGACAGTTCGAGAACACCTTCATGATGTACTTGCCACGTTTGTGCGAGCACTGTCTGAACCCTGCGTGTGTAGCTTCTTGCCCAAGTGGCGCGATCTACAAACGTGAAGAAGACGGTATTGTTCTGATCGATCAGGACAAGTGTCGTGGCTGGCGTATGTGCGTTAGCGGCTGCCCGTACAAAAAGATCTATTACAACTGGAAAAGTGGTAAATCAGAGAAGTGTATTTTCTGTTACCCACGTATTGAATCCGGTATGCCAACTGTTTGCTCAGAAACCTGTGTAGGTCGTATTCGTTACCTCGGCGTGCTCTTGTATGACGCTGATCGTATTGAAGAAGTAGCAGCCAGCGGTAGTGAGCAGGATCTGTACGAGAAACAGCTGGAGATCTTCCTGGATCCGTTTGATCCTAAAGTGATTGCTCAGGCAAAACTGGATGGCGTTACTGATAACGTGATTACAGCGGCACAGAGATCACCGGTTTACAAAATGGCAGTTGACTGGAAGCTGGCTCTGCCTTTGCATCCTGAGTACCGCACATTACCGATGGTTTGGTATGTGCCACCACTGAGTCCGATTCAATCCGCGGCTGATGCCGGTTCTATTGGCATGAATGGTGCGATTCCGGATGTGGATTCACTGCGTATTCCGGTTAAATACCTGGCTAATTTGTTGACTGCCGGTGATGAAAAACCCGTTCGTCTGGCTCTGAAACGTCTGTTAGCGATGCGTGCTTACAAACGTGATGAACAGGTGGAAGGTAAAGTCAATCTGCAAGTGCTGGAAGATGTGGATCTGACAGAAGCGCAGGTACAGGAGATGTACCGCTATCTGGCGATTGCCAACTACGAAGACCGCTTTGTCATACCCACCAGTCATCGTGAACTTGCTACGGATGCATTCCCTGAAAGAGGCGGCTGTGGTTTCACTTTTGGCAACGGTTGCGGTGGTGGTGAAGAGACCAATATGTTTGGTGCTAAGAAGCAGACCGTCACCATGGTTAAAAAGATCAGTGGTGTGCAGCAGGTAGATCCTGCGCTGCTGAACGACGAGGACCGATAAGATGCGTAGTCTTAAAGTGATCTCCTTGTTGCTGGATTATCCCAGTGAGGAGCTATTAGGTATACGGCAGGAGTTGATCGAAGAGATCAGCGCCGACCCAGCGCTGCCCGACGGGCAGCGTGAACCGCTGATTAAATTTGTCGATCAGTTGTGCAGCATGGACCTGCTTGATGCTCAGGACAATTATGTTGGCCTGTTTGATCGTGGTCGCTCACTGTCATTGCTTTTGTTTGAGCACGTCCACGGTGAATCCCGTGACCGTGGTCAGGCGATGGTAGATCTGATGGCTGTTTATGAAGATAACGGCTTCCAGCTTGATGCCAAAGAGCTGCCGGATTATATCCCGTTGTTTTTGGAGTACCTGTCTAAGCGTCCGATGGAGGAAGTGCAACAGTGGTTGACTGATGTTAGTCATATTCTGGCGCTACTGGAAACCCGGTTAGCGCAGCGTAATAGTATTTATGCGCCGCTCTGTACTGCCTTGATAGAGATTTCTGGTGCCGTTGTTGAGCGCAAGGAGCTAGTAACAAAAGTTGCTAGTGAATCCGCCGACGATACACCCGAAGCACTTGATAAAGTATGGGAAGAGGAAATGGTTCGTTTCACAGAACCAACAACTCAGGATTGCGGCAATGATGCAGTGACGCAGCGTCGCCGTGAGTTGGAACAGGTGCAGCCGTTGTATATCAGCGATGCTGTTAAACAGTTCACCCCCGCAGGACCATCCGGCTCTTGAGGGGCCGAGGAGAAGAAAAATGTCTTATCTAAATGACTTGCTCTTTGGTATCTACCCATACCTTGCCGGCTCAGTATTTCTGGTCGGCAGTTGGGTGCGATATGACCGTGAGCAATATACCTGGAAAAGTGGTTCAAGCCAGATGCTGAGTAATGCAGGTATGCGTCGCGCCAGTAACTTGTTCCATGTGGGAATACTCACCATCTTCTTTGGACACTTAGTTGGCTTGTTAATGCCGCATGCATTTTATGCGCCTTTCATGTCTGCAGGTACTAAGCAGGTGATCGCTATCGTGATTGGCGGTATAGCCGGTGTGGCATGCTTGATAGGTGCCGCGTTATTACTTCAGCGTCGTCTGTATAATCCACGTATTCGTGCATCCAGTACTACAGCCGATATATTGATTTTGGTTATATTAATGGTTCAGGTTGTGCTGGGATTATTCACTATCTTTGCGTCGCTAGGGCATCTGGATGGCAGTGTTATGTTGCTATTAGCTGGCTGGGCGCAGGGTATTGTGACCTTTAACGGTGGAGCAGCTGATTATCTGGTGGGTGTCAGCTTTATCTATAAGCTGCATATCTTTCTGGGTATGACGGTCTTCTTGTTGTTCCCGTTCACGCGTTTGGTACATGTCTGGAGTGCTCCTCTGAAGTACCTGGCACGCAGTTACCAGATTGTGCGCCAACGTTAATCACGATAAAGCTATCGAAAGGGGGCGGCTTGCTGCCCCTGTTTTCAGGAGACTCTTATGGAACTTATCGATTCAATTACGGTGTCAGATATTGTTGATGACTTCGTACCTGTCAGTGTTAATGGCCACGCGATTGAAGAAGCCGAGATTTTGCAAGAGATGCAATATCACGCTGCTGATTCAATAGAGGCTGCTCATCAAAAAGCCGCCTCGGCTTTAGTAGTAAAAGAGTTACTGTTGCAACGCGCCAAAGAGTTAGAGTTGAGTGCCGAAATACTCACTGGTGAAAGTCAGGAAGAAGCGCTGATCAGAACTCTGATCGCTCAGGAAGTGCAGCAGCCGATTCCGGATGATGAAGCATGTGAACGCTATTTTCTTGCCAACCAGAATAAATTCACAACACCGGTATTAGTCGCCGCCAGCCATATTTTGTTAGGTGCAGACCCACAAGACCAGCACGCGCGTGAATTCGCAGCTCAGCAGGCAGAGACACTGATTGCTGAATTAGTGAAAAACCCAGAGCGTTTTGCGGATCTGGCAAAACAGTATTCAGATTGCCCTTCTAAAGAGGTCAACGGTGAATTAGGACAGCTGGATAAAGGGCAAACTGTCGCGGAATTTGAGCGCCAGGTATTTAAGATGGAAGAGGGCTTGGCCCTGCACCCGGTTGAAAGCCGCTACGGATACCATATTGTACGTCTTGATAAACGCGTGGAAGGCAAACCATTATTATACCATATGGTGGCAGATCGTATTGCAACTTACCTGAAAGATCAGGTCTATCGCCGCAGTATCAATCAGTATATCTCATTGCTGGCAGGCCAGGCTTCTATTGAGGGCCTGGACATTCAGAGCGCTGATTCACCCTTAATGCAATAATGAGTACAACAGATGCTAAGTGATTTGCTGGATAATAATAAGCAATGGGCACGCTTTATGGAAATACAGTGCCCGGGCTTTTTTAAAGAGCTGTCGGAACAGCAAAAGCCGGAATACTTATGGATTGGTTGTTCTGATAGTCGCGTTCCGGCGAATGAGATCGTTGGTATGCTGCCGGGCGAGCTGTTCGTACATCGCAATATTGCTAACCTGGTTCTTCACACCGACCTGAACTGCATGGCGGTACTGCATTACGCGGTTGAAGTCTTAAAAGTGAAGCACATTATTGTTTGTGGGCACTATGGCTGTGGTGGTGTTAAAGCGGCGCTGGGTAATCAGGATTTGGGATTGATCGATAACTGGTTGCGTCACTTAAAAGATATTGGTTTTGAATACCGGGACATATTGAATGCTGAGGCTGATGAAGATCAGCGGGTAGACCGCTTATGTGAATTGAGCGTACAAAAACAAGTCACTAATATTTGTCATAGCAAAGTCGTTCAAAGAGCCTGGAAACATGGCCATGAACTGACAGTTCATGGCTGGATATACAGCATCGAAGACGGCATCATCAAGGAGCTCAATGTTGATATCAGTGGGTTGGAGGATATTCCTGAAATTTACTGCATGAATACCTGACGAGTTGTATGAGTCGCGTAAATGCCACCTCCATGAGAAGTGGCATTTTGCTGTTAGAAACAGACCTTAGCGATCCGGGATTTCAACAACTGAAGTAACTCTGGCCTGGATACCAGGCTTTGATGGTCAAAAGGAGCTACTATGACCGACCACATGCCAGAAGACTTATCCGCCGTAGGCCGCGATTTGCGCGCTTACACCGATGAATTACGTCCTCAGCATCCGGTAGTAAAAAACGTCTCGGGCGAATGGGTGTTGCTCAGGCATGCCGATGTTGTTGCTGCCGCCCAGGATCATGAACGCTTTTCCAGCAATGTCTCTCACTATCTCCAGGTGCCTAACGGATTAGACGGCGACGAGCATACAAATTACCGGGAAATTATCGAGCGGTACTTGAGCCCTGAAGCACTGGAACCGTTCATTCCCGTGTTTACGCGTGTTGCAACTGATCTGGTAGCACAATTGCCCAGAGGCAAGGTGCTGGATGCTGTGAGTGAAATCGGCAGCGTATTCGCCGTGCGAGCTCAGTGTGAATGGTTGGGTTGGCCCGCCGGGTTGGAGCCCCGACTGTTGGCATGGATGGCCCGGAATCATGGGGCTACGCGCTCCGGAGACCGTGCCCGGATGGCCGATGTTGCACAACAGTTCGACGAAATTATCCGCTCGGTTGTTGAGCCCCGACGAGCGGCAGAAGGCAATTCAGCAGACGACGTGACTACCCGTCTATGCAGCGAAAAGGTGTACGGACGGCTACTGACAGAAGCTGAACTGGTTTCGATTCTACGAAACTGGACGGGCGGGGACTTGAATTCTATCGCCCTGTGTATCGGCGTTCTATTGGCTCATATTGCCGAAAATCCGCAGTTGATAGATCAGCTTCGAGAGTTCAGAGACTGCGAAGTGGACGCTTTCATCGATGAAGTGTTACGTCTTGATGATCCTTTCGTTTCTAATCGTCGCATCACTACGTGTCCGGTGCGAATCGGCGGTCAGGATATCCCGAGCGGCGCAATGGTTAAACTTAACTGGACTTCAGCTAATCGTGATGAGGCTGTCTTCAAAAAAAATAAGTTCGACGCTAAAGGAAATGCGGCCCGGAACCTTGTCTACGGGATAGGAAAACACATCTGCCCCGGTCGACTGCTGGCCACTTTAGAGTTGCGTATCGCGTTGCAGGCACTGTTATTCGGCGTGCAGGCTGTTGAATTAGCACCTAATCAACAAGCAGAGCGGGAAGTGGCTCCGGTGGGCGGGTTTCATAAGCTGCCGATCGTATTAACCTAGCAAGCTGATCGAATAGGAAGATATGGCTGACGTTTACGCTATGAATAAATAGTTAATACTGAATTAGCGTAAAGATAAAAAATGCCACCTTCTTGCGAAGGTGGCATTGTACATTTTACTGATTAGTCTGTGAATTTCTTGATTTCACCTGATTTCAGGCGTGACATGTATGAGGTCAGTTCTTTCTTAACGATTGGCATTAAGAAGTAAAGCCCGATGATGTTGGCAACTGCCATGGCAAAAATAGCAGCATCAGAGAAGTCAATGACAGGGCCAAGATTGGCTGCTGCACCAATTACCACGAAAACACAGAACATTAGTTTAAATACTAACTCTGTTGTTTTTCCTTCACCAAACAGATACGTCCAGGCTTTTAAGCCATAGTAAGACCAACTGATCATAGTTGAGAAGGCAAACAGTACAACAGCAACAGCAAGCACGTAAGGGAACCAGCTAAGTGCTGATGAGAAAGCTGCCGATGTTAAAGCAACACCCGATGAACCATCTGCTGTGATAATACGACCATTCTCCCCAATTAAATAAAGGCCGGTCGTTGGATCTGAGGTTAACTGTCCGGTGATGATAATGACAAGAGCCGTCATCGTACAAATCACAACCGTATCAATAAATGGCTCCAGCAGAGAGACTAAGCCTTCCGTAATTGGTTCTTTGGTGCGTACGGCCGAATGGGCAATAGCGGCGGAACCAACTCCCGCTTCATTAGAAAATGCAGCACGTTTAAATCCTTGAATCAGTGCGCCGACAAACCCTCCGGCAATCCCTAATCCAGTGAAAGCACCGAGGAAAATCTGCTCAAAAGCCCAGCCAACTTTATCAATATTCATCAAAATAATGACAAATGCTGCTGTTACATATAGCACACCCATGAACGGGACCACTTTTTCAGTGACACTGGCGATAGATTTAATCCCACCGACAATCACTGCAAACACGATAAGCGCAAAAATAATACCCGTGATCCAGCCCGGATAATCACCCACAATACTACTGATCTGGGCATGTGCCTGATTCGCCTGGAACATATTTCCGCCGCCAAGCGAGCCTAGAATACAAAATACCGCAAACAAGCCTGCGAGGAATTTACCGCCCGGGATGCCGCGCTCCTTGAAGCCTTTGGAAATGTAATACATAGGGCCGCCGGATACTGTTCCATCAGCATACTCATTGCGGTATTTCACACCCAGTGTACATTCGGTAAATTTAGACGCCATGCCCATTAAGCCTGCAAGAATCATCCAGAAAGTAGCTCCCGGACCACCAATGCTGACAGCTACGGCAACACCTGCAATGTTACCTAAACCGACGGTACCTGAAAGCGCAGTAGCCAGTGCCTGGAAGTGGGATACTTCACCCGCATCGTCAGGATCAGAATAATCACCCTTAACCAGGTCAACAGAGTGTCGTATTGCACGGAATTGAATAAATCCGAAGTAGATTGTAAAAACGGTGGCACCTGTCACCAACCATAGAACGATCCATGGAAAGCTGGTGCCGGGTAGTGGTGCAAAAATCAGATTGACGAACCAACCTGTTGCCGATGCAAATATTTGATTTACCGTTTCATCTATACTTCCTTCGGCAAACGCGGCGGAACTATGAAAAAACGAAATAATAGATATTATTGCGCAACTTATCGTTTGTTTATTTTGCATAATAAACCTCAGTTTACGACGGTAACGGGAACACCGGCACTCATTACAAGTTTTGCAGTGACACTACCAAATAGTTTTGCTGCAAAGCCACTTTCCTTCGATCGAGCTACAATAATTTGCTGAGCTTTCTCTTTAGTGGCTACTTTGTTGAGTAGTTCTGCAGCATCGCCATGTAATACACGTCCGTTTGCTTTGAAGCCTTCAGCTTTTAATGTAGCCAATGCGGGGGATATCACACGTTCTGTTGCAGTTTTTGTTTCTTGCTCGTTGCGCTTATGGCGCATAGCGTTTTCTTCGGGGGTTTGGAAACTGTATGGAGACCACTCAATGATATACACGAGTTCGATTGTGCAATCACCAATGAGTTTTGATAAGTGTTTAGCATGATCGAGTGCCCGCTCCCCAGGCTCTGCACCATCTAAACCAACAATTAATTTTGTTGTCATCTTCTTACTCCTTTTTTTCTTTTATAGTTATTTGGTATGTATTTGGATGTTAAGTCAATAGCGGAGTTAATAAAAATGGTGTAGATATCCCGGATTTACAACTTTTATTAGTTTTGTGACATATATTTTTTTGAAATATAGCTTTGTAGAAATAATGGATGATCCTGGGTTGTGTATTCGTTCTTCTTGTATCTCTTCTAATCCGCTGAGTTACCACCTGTTAGGTATATTTCAGGGTTGCACGCCGCTGCATAATTAAACACATCGAAAAGTGCTTGTGTCATTAAGGCAAGTGCAGTCATTCGCGCTATCACTGGCAGGACAAATATGAGCAGTACGACTACCACAGAATTAATGGATGGCTTCGGACGGCGTATTGAGTATCTGCGGATGTCTGTTACAGACCGTTGTGATTTTCGCTGTGTTTATTGCATGTCAGAAGATGTAAAGTTTCTTCCCCGGGATCAAGTCTTGTCGTTGGAAGAACTGGCGTCAATCGGCCAGGCGTTCAGTGAGTTAGGTGTGAAAAAAATCCGCCTCACAGGTGGTGAGCCACTGGTACGTCATGACATTGTTTCTCTGGTGGAAAAGCTTGCTGCTTTACCCGGTTTAGATGAAGTGACTATGACGACTAACGGTTCTCAGTTGGTACGTTATGCAGATGCTTTACAAAAAGCGGGTATTAAACGACTCAATATCAGTCTGGATTCTTTAAAGCCGTTACGTTTTGCCGCGTTAACCCGTCGTGAAAAGCTAGATCAGGTGCTGGGCGGTATTCGTGCGGCAGCAGCAGCAGGGTTTGAGCGAATCAAGCTCAACGCAGTGGTTCTTAAAGGCCGTAATGATGATGAGGTGGTAGATCTTGTCGAGTTTGCCCGTGATCTGAACATCGATATCAGCTTTATTGAAGAGATGCCTTTAGGCGTGGTCAGCTCTCATGATCGTCAGGAAGCTTTCTGCTCCAGCGATGAAGTGCTTGAGCGCATACAGAAACAGCATTTTTTACAAGCCACAGCCGAGAATACCGGCGGCCCTTCACGGTATTATCGTATGCAGGATAGTGATACCCGCGTAGGATTTATCTCGCCACACAGTCATAATTTTTGTGATAGCTGTAACCGCATCCGTTTAACCGTGGAGGGGCAGTTATTGCTTTGCCTGGGGCGCGAGAATGCTGTCGACCTGCGTGCGGTAGTGCGTCGCTATCCGGGTGATACCGAGCGTTTGAAGCAAACCATTATTGATGCGATGCAATACAAACCCAAAGAACATACTTTTTATCAGGATGACCAACCTCAGGTTGTGCGTTTTATGAATATGACGGGAGGCTAGCATTAACAATGAATCCGATTATACGAGTCAACGTGCTGGACCGTGTGCGAGTGCATCCATTGTTCTCATCGTTAAATGATGATGCATTAGCGCAGTTGTTTGAGCGTGCGCGACCGATTGATCTGGCAGTGCATGAGAAACTTTTTTCCCAAGGCGAAAAAGCAGATCGTTTTTATATCGTAGTATCTGGCAGCGTTAAGTTGTTCAGGTTCTCGAAGGATGGACAGGAGAAGGTGATAGAAGTGATCGAGGAAGGACACTCTATGGCTGAAGCGATCATGTTTATGGAAGAGCTCAGTTGTTATCCGGTTAACGCTGAGTCCTTGGAAAAAACGACGGTTGTTAGCTTTAACAGCAGTTTATACCTGCAAATTTTAGAGTCATCACCGCAAAGCTGTTTTAAAATTCTCGGCACTTTGTCACGACGTTTGCACACGCGCCTGAATGAAATAGAAACGCTGACTTTAAAAAATGCACGCCACAGGGCATGTCGCTATCTCATTGGTCTTGCAGGAGAAAATCCTGTTAATAATCAGGTTATTCATCTCCCTGTTGCCAAACAGCTGATAGCGGCAAGGTTAGCGATGCAGCCAGAAACCCTGTCGCGCATTTTACGAGAGTTGATTAAAGAAGAAGTCGTGACAGTAGGCGGCAGAGATGTAACCATTAAAAGTTTTGAACGGCTAAAATCACTCGATTAAAGTCACTATGCGTTATAGCTAGTGCATAGTGAGCGAGTGGCAGGCAGTCGTCATACAGTGGAGAAAACAGATGGGACATGCTAAAGAAGGGGTAGTTTTTCGACCTCTCAATATTGCAGTATTAACTGTATCTGATACCAGAACCCCTGAAACAGATACCTCAGGCGATACCTTAGAATCTTTGTTAACGGCAACGGGCCATCGCTGTATCGAACGTAAAATTGTTAAAGATGATATTTATCAGCTGCGCGCCGCCGTATCCAACTGGATTGCCTGTGACACCACGCAAATTATCTTAGTGACCGGCGGCACCGGTTTTACAACCCGCGATAGTACCCCCGAAGCGCTCACGCCATTATTTGATAAACACGTTGAAGGGTACGGTGAGCTGTTTCGCACTTTGTCTTATGAAGAGATCGGTACTTCAACGATTCAGTCGCGTGCGGTGGCCGGGATTGCCAATCGTAAAGTGATTTTTTGTATGCCGGGATCTCCAAAAGCGTGTAAAACAGCCTGGACACGAATTATTGAAGAACAGTTGGATGCTCGTCATCGTCCGTGTAACTTCGTTGAAATGGTGTTGCCGCATGCACAAACCGCCTGCGGGGAGCGCTCATGAGTTGCTCTTGTGATTCAGGAAAATTACAGCCTTTCGAAAGCGGTTTAGCACAATTGGTAAATGCGGCCAGCAGCGTACAGGAAACTGAAGTGGTTGAGTTGCAGGATGCGCTTGGCAGAGTGCTTGCCCGAGATGTTCGTTCGACACTGGCAGTACCTCCGGCGGATAACAGCGCAATGGATGGCTATGCGGTTAGTTATAAGGATCTGGCCGAAGGGAAAGTTTTTCAGATATCACAACGGGTGGCCGCAGGTCATCAAGCGACAGCTTTTGCGCAGGGCACAGCGGTACGTTTATTTACAGGATCAGAAATTCCTGCGGGTGCTGATACTGTGATTATGCAGGAAGAAGCCCGGCTGGAAGGAACAGGTGTGCGCTTTGTCGGGCAGCCATGCAAAGGTGATCACATTCGCCGGGCGGGGCAGGATATCAACATTGGTGATCAGGTGATCATGCAAGGTACGGTACTGGCTCCTCAGCATCTGGGCGTACTGGCTTCAATAGGCGTCGCAGATGTCTCGGTTTACCGTCGCTTACGTGTGGCGGTGTTAAATACCGGTGATGAACTGGTGATGCCAGGTATGCCGTGTCCCCGGGGAAAAATTTACAACTCTAATTTCTTTACGCTATCGGGATTACTGTCACGACTGGGTTGTGATGTCTGGACACCCGGCATTGTGAAAGATACCCCCGAAGCGACGCAACAGGCGCTGGCAAAAGCGGCAGGAAATGCCGATCTTATTCTCAGCAGCGGTGGCGTATCAGTCGGCGAAGAAGACCATGTCAAATCGGCAGTGGAGGCACTGGGCTCATTGAGCTTGTGGCGGTTGGCGATTAAGCCGGGTAAACCGCTTGCGTTTGG
>NZ_JBFIIH010000031.1:0-35756 GCF_041601355.1 Neptunomonas sp. | reverse complement strand
GTATTATTTAACAAATCCTCTGACAAGGTGCCCGGGTAGTTAGTGAAAGCGTGATCGCCTTTGATTATGAGCCAGACTATGTCCCGGTCATTGATTTCAATTATATTTTTTTCAAAAACAGCCACAACATGCTCTTCGTTCTGAACATCATTCACCAGGATAATCCGATTATCCCACTTCAGACTACTAAGGTCAGAAAGCATAGGTAGCTCACTACTGTTCACTGAAAAACTTATTAAGAGAAAAAGAATTTGAGTTAAGTACTTCATAATTGATTCTTTCGTGGTTTTGTATTAACGATGCTTGTATTGCGATGGGCAGTACCCTCTCGTCACATTATGACTCCGAAGTTTTACATGCTTAGTTGAGCGCCCACTGACCCTTTCACGCCACAGCTTGAAGCTTTTAGCCGTTAAGTGACTACGCATAAATTTGATAACTTCTGACTCTTGCAGCCTGAACTGATGCTCTATCGCTTCAAAGGGAGTTCTATCCTCCCAGGCCATTTCTATAATTCGTGATTGTTCATCCACAAAAAATGACATACAGACGATCCTCAAATTGCTACATATGTCATTTTAATACGCATAAGTAACAATAAAAGATCAACTGCACCTAAAAAAAAGTGAATTTTACCCTTCACCGTTTTTAGAGTTTATCTAAATCATTTAATAACTCAGCGGCTTTATTTCTGATCTTATCCTTCTGCGCTTCTTCCATTTTATTCCAGTTGCGGATAGGAAAACTCATTCTCTGATTTGACGAAAACTTATCATAGTGCTGATCAATGAAATTCCAATACAGACTATTTAACGGGCAAGCATTGAGGCCGAGTTTTTCTTTCACGTTATAGTGACAATTTTTGCAATAGTCACTCATTTTATTAACGTAGTTACCACTGGCAGCATAGGGTTTTGTCGCAATCCAGCCCCCATCAGCAAAAAGTGCCATGCCGCGGGTATTGGGTAATTCCACCCATTCAATGGCGTCTATATATATGCCTAAATACCATTCATCGACTTGACCAGGTGCCAGCCCTGCCAGCAAAGCGAAATTTCCGGTGATCATCAATCGTTGAATGTGATGAGCATAAGCGTGTTCAAGCGATTGCGAAATAGCACTTTTTAAACAATCCATTTTAGTATCACTATTCCAAAACCAGGCAGGTAAGTTTCGCCTGGCATGCAAAAAGTTTTGTTGTGCATAGTCGGGCATATTAGCCCAGTACATCCCTCTCACATATTCTCGCCAGCCTAAAATTTGCCTGATAAACCCTTCTATTTGCGGAAGAGTAATTTTTCCTTCTGCATTTTGATAAGTATTCAGTGCTGCTTGAATCACTTCCATTGGGCTTATCATCTTGCAGTTAAGTGAAAAGCTGAGACGAGAATGATATAAGCTCCAGGCATAAGGTGATGCTGCCGTCATTGCATCCTGGAAATTGCCAAAGTTAGCCAGTTGGTGCTGACAAAAATAGTCCAGCAATACCAATGATTGCTCACGATTAACAGGGTATGACACGCTTGTCGCAACATGTCCTATGGTTTGAATATTGTGTTTTTTTATACGCTCTAAGTAAGCATCAGCAGAATTTTCAAACACCAGCGGCTCAGGAATAAACTTAAGGTCAGATTTTTTAAATGATTGGCGATTATTGGCATCAAAGTTCCATGCACCACCCGCGGGCGCCTCACCTTCCATCAAAATAGAAAAGCGCTTGCGCATATAACGATAAAATTTTTCCATTCTTACATGAGTATCGGCTTTAAAATGATTGGATAGCTCATCAAAAGGTAATAAAAAATGTTCACTGTCTGCTTCAAATACAGGTAAATCTAACTGATCAGATAAGTCAGTTAATTGTGCCCGTAACCTGAATTCATCAGGCCGTTGATAAGCAAAGGTTTCACTGGCATATTCAGACACTAATGTGTGTATGAGTTGGTTAATATCTTGATATTGCGCGGTATCATCTAAGGTTAAGTAACAAACACGATGCCCTTTACTTTCAAGGTACTGAGCCAAGTGAGCCATGGCCGAAAAGAATGCTGTTATTTTTTGAATATGATGCTTAGTATAAGTTGCTTCCTGATGCAGCTCAGCTATTACATAAATAACATCCGGGTCAACACACTCAAACCAACTGTGCGTAGGATTAAGCTGATCGCCCAATATGAGCCTGAGATGCTTTGCCTTCATTAACTTACCTTTCTGTTAATTAAACTTTTACATCATCCTGTTAATTAAACCTTAACATCGTCGGCATCGCTCTGAGCAATACAAAACACTTTGCCAGCAGTTTTTCCATTTCCTGCATCCCCTGCAAAGCCTGACCCCAGGGTTGCTAAGATATACGTCTGACCGTCAATTGCACACTGCCTGAATTATTCTCATACAGGCTCCAAACGTCATTTGGAAAACAGTATAAGTAACCGGCGTTTTTAATCTCCAGGGGTATTTTGTGGTACTGTGCCAACTCGACATATTGATGAGGGCATGCGGTGCCATCATTTTCCACCACCGCTTTTTTGCCGTCATCGTTAGCAATAGCCCCTACCAAGGTAAACCAATTTAAATTTTCCACACGCTTAGTCAGCAAAAAGTCCGTGCAGTTATTGTCGCTTAATCGTTGGTAGGTGTTTTCAAAAGAGCCTAAAAAAGAGCCGGCCGAGCGAATAATATCGCCAATCGTTAATTTGTCATCCTGAGTGCCCTTCCAGTCACAGGTATCATGGCTGTCTTTCCATTCGCCGGTGGCTGAAAACAGATAAGACTGCCCCTTTTCCAGAAATAAGCCCGTTTCATTCCAACGCGTATCGGCAAACACATCGATGGTGACTTGTTCGCCCACCTTAAGTTGTTGAGTGGGGTGGTAACTTGGAAAGTTAATGGGTGAAACTGCCTGGCGCTTTAGAACACTGCTATCAAACATTGCTTTATTGGTTTCGGCAATCAAACCAAAACTGCGAGGCCGTGAACGCATTTTTGAAAACAGTCCGCGGTAAGAGTTATGGATATACCCAACAGGGTTGCCACCCAGACTTTCGACGGCCTCTTTTCTAAAGATCAGCCCAACCGATTCGCTCTCTTTTATCATCCAGCGCAGGGCGATATCCGAGAGATCGGTATTGGCATAGCCGCCACCGACATCCGAATGCACCCCCGGAAACCACACCTCTTTGGCGTCTTTATGTTTGGCTGCATTATCCCAACGGGTGACCGTAAAACTGGAACGCCTTTCATCCAGCGCCATCGCGTGTCGGGCAGTTTTAATGTGCTTACCCAGTACCGTGTTATGAAATTCCCACTTGGTTTTATCGTCGAAAATATTTAATATTTCTAAGTCATTAGGTACGCCTAACGCGCCCACCGTATCCCACGCCCCGACAAATTGGATATCCACCGCTTTGCCTTGATTAAAAAAACGATAGTCTGCCTTTGCCCAACTGGCCTGTTTGGAGTTTTTTACACGATAGCCTTTATCGTAAGCTCGATGCACGCGCTCCCAGGACGCTTTTGAGTTGACTCCTGTTAGGTCTAACAAACCCTTTGCGATAAACCCGGCAAGCGAACGAACCACAAACGCCCCTCGACTGAATCCGTAAAGATAAATCTCGTCCCCCTCCTCATAGTGAGAGGCTAGCCAGTGATACGCACTGCAAATGTGTCGGGAAACGCCTGCCCCAACCGCACCACCAGCAAATTTCTTAATTAACCCGCCTTCACCGCCTACTCCCGGGTGGTAGTAACGCAATTGGGCAATATTGTTGTCATGATCGTAAGGACTGATCGAATTATAAATTTTAACAACATTGGTGGGTGACAGTATGCCATTATCTTCTTGCTCGGGGTTGTTCCAGGTCCCGTCACAGCAAACAATTAACCGTTTCATGGTTGAGTCCCTCTTCAAGTATCCATTAATAATCAATGTTCCATACTTTGATAAAGCACAAAGGGTCAGGTCGAGACATCACCCACCCCCATGTGAACTACTCCCTAAAGATAATACTCTTTAAAGATATAAATCGAACAAAAATCACTCAACAGATTCAAAGCTGCAAAATGCAAGACCTGCACCCCTAGCACCCCTGGTATTTCTTTTTTAGAGTTTGCTTACCCAAACACCTACATCTAACTTTGACTTAGCGGAACCAGCGTAAGACCCGGATATAGGAGGGACAGCTTCAGCCAATCGAGATACGGCTACAGGGATATGATCTGTTCCGACAATATCGCCTATCGTCGGGTCAAACCCTTTCCAGCCTCCCCCGGGCAGATAAACCTCAGCCCAGGCATGAGTGGATCCAATCTGACTGGACATCAGTGGCGCATGTAAATATCCGCTGACAAAACGGGAGGCAAGACCCAGACACTTTACGGCCTCCATAAAGAGCAAGGCAAAATCACGACAAGATCCGGAACCGAGCGACAATGTTTGCTCTGCAGATTGCACGCCGGGTTCTTCTCTGACCTTGTAAACCAATGTTTTGTAGATAGTTTCAGTAAGCCGCTGAAGTAACGTATAGGTTTGAACCTGCTCGCCCGACTTCCATACCTGAAATATCCAGTTATTCAGAAGCTCCCGGGTCTTTTCATCTGGCAATACCCGATAGGGTGACAATAAAACCTGATCTCCCTCGTTATAAGAAAAAGGATAGTTAATAGCATAATCAGCCACTATAAAATCCAATGGAGATTCATTATATTGCTGAATGATGACCTCACTTTCAACAATGAGTTGCTGAGTTGGAGAAGTGAAATTGGCGATAGCCACTGAGTTATCTTCAGCATCGCGATGCCAAAAAATTTGCGCATCGGGTGTAACCTTCAGCACAAAAGATTCGATACGCAGGTCATGACCTTCACGGGGACGCAACAGTAAATGATGCGCGCCAAGCGTCACAGTATCCGAATAATTGTAATAGGTACGGTGAATGATTTTATAACGTTTCATAATGACCCCGAGATGGAAGTTTCTATAGCATCATATCCCAGCAACGTACCGCAACCCAAACCCTTACTGCTATACTGCGTCCTATTCTTCTTATCACGACCTATCTGGGCCTCTATGCCATTTTTAAACCTTGGATTGTGTAATTCTATCCTGCAAGCTATTGATGACCTGGGCTATACAGCCCCTACCCCTATTCAGAAACAAGCCATTCCCATCATTCTTTCGGGTAAAGATCTGATTGCCACCGCTCAAACCGGTACAGGCAAAACCGCCGCGTTTGTTCTACCTATTTTAGAGACCTTTAACCTAGAGTCATTTAACAAAGGGCGTACATTGCGTGGTAAACGCATACGCGCACTTATCCTTACCCCAACACGCGAATTAGCAGTTCAGGTTGCTGCCAGTGTTGCTGCCTACAGTAAACATCTGAACCTTAGCTCTCTGGCTGTTTATGGCGGTGTTGATTCTGAGGCACAAAAGCAGCGTTTAATCGAAGGCGTTGATATTTTAGTGGCGACACCGGGCAGATTGCTTGATCTGGCGCATCAGCGGGCACTGCATTTTGATGAACTTGAAGTACTGGTATTAGATGAAGCGGACAGAATGGTAGATATGGGTTTTGTTGATGATATCTATAAGATCATTGACCGCTTACCCAAAGCCCGCCAGAACCTATTGTTTTCGGCCACCATGACCGACGACGTTCGCGCCATCGCCTTTGAATTTTCTGATAGCAAAACGAGCAGTCCAGCCGTTGAGATATCGACTTCACCCAAAGCCACAACAGCACCCACGATAAACCAGTGGTTAATCACGGTAGATAAAGACACAAAGTCCGCCTTGCTGAGTCATTTAATTAACGAGCAACAGTGGGATCAGGCGCTGATTTTTATCGAGAAAAAACACGGTGCCGCCAAACTGGTCGCACAGCTTGCAAAACGCGGTATTCAAGCCGATGCCATTCATGGTGATAAAAGCCAAGCCATGCGTGAAAAGATTTTAGCCGATTTTACATCAGGCAAACTAAAATACTTAGTCGCCACAGGGGTTGCCGCCCGCGGTTTAGATATTGGTGAGCTTAGCCGTGTTGTTAATTACGACCTACCCTTTAAACCAGAAGAATACATCCACCGCATTGGCCGAACAGGTCGTGCCGGTGCCACAGGTGAAGCTATCTCGTTTGTTGCGATGGGCGATTTTAAAAATCTATGCGCCATTGAAAGCCGTTTAAACCATATAATTGACCGCAAAGAAATTGAAGGTTTTCCGGTGAGAAAAGTGGTGCCCGTTTCAATTTTAAATTATGTGCGCAAAAGCGAACGGTAATCTAAAGCCGCATCAAAACCTAAAAAAGCGTACATGGAAGTGCGTACAGGGTAAGGTCTTACGAGTGTTTTAATTTGTCAGCCAAGCCTGGGCAAATCCTGATAGACTTTCTGCACAACGTCTTTACCATGCTTGCGTTCCAAACGCCGCACAACAAAATGTCCTTTAGCCATATCCTGAAAATGATCCATGAATACTGTATTAATGATGGCGCCTCCTGCAGCACCAATAGCAGGCACGGCCTGAGCTGCTGCCTTTTGTGTTATTTGTACGCTAAATCTCTCTGCAACCTTGGTGATAAATTTAATCAGAAAAGGAGCACCCTTCTCAGTGACGGTTTTAGCTGCCAAAAATTCTGCTGCATCTGCGACCGACTTAGCTAAAGCCGCTCTCACTGCATAGTATCCACTCTCGGTTCCATCATCGGATTCACCAGGTCCGCCAAGTGCGAAAACCTCAAGGCAGGCAAGCTTAACCTCGATATCAGAGATTGACTCCCCTTCGCTTCTGGCAATATCCGCAATTGATCTGAGCATAATAGTGGTCGAAACAGGCAGCTCTACCGCGATAGCAGCAAACCCAAAAAAACCACCCACCCCGCCCGATGTAGCAACGCCTAGCTTGTGCCATATATTTGAAGATGATTCTCCGGGAAGGTCTTTCATAGTAAAGATTGCAGCGTCTGCAGCTTTCATTAATGCCGTTTTAGTGATTTCAACAATGTTTCCTTTCCAATTATCAGGCAGTAAGCCAAAACTTTTCTCTATTGGCGTACCGATTAAATTGGTGACCTTTGCCGCGACTCCGGGGTTTTCCAACAGGTTCTTTGCAGATTGAAGGTCTTTCCGGTCACTTTCGGGAAATGCTATTTCCATGTTTTATCATCACTCCCGTTATCAATGGGTGATTTTAAAAACCTATAAGCCATTGAAAGCCGCTTAAACCATATAATTAATCGAAAAGAAATTGAAGGTTTGCCGATGAGAAAAGTGCTGCCCTTTTCAATTCAGAAAGTAGAAATGTCCTACACGCCGGTGAGATTGCCTATTTATTGCGCTTAGCTTTACCCTTTTTATAGGAACCCTTTAAAAGCTTGCCGAGCGCATCACACGCCGGGTGCTCAGGGTGCTTTTCGAGAACCTCGGCTGCGCGTTGAAGACCTATCGGATATCGTTTTCGTCTGCCAACGCCAACGCCCATTGCAACCAACTTACCCACTTCTTCGTTTAGCAACAGGGCTGCAACGGCATTGTCGTCTGTGGTTATTGGATAATCAACCCAGACATCGATACCTCCACGAGCACCCAGAATCAACCCATCAACCTCCCATAACAAGATGACTTCGACGCGATGGCGCCCTGGTGAATCAAAAGCAAATCCATTCTGGCTCCAGAACAAGGTCGCTTCAGCCTTACGTGACGCCCCCTCTTTTAGCGCTGACACAGGGTGACTTGAACATGCAGCGGTTACTACCGATTTCATATAACGAATAGCGCCTGCCGAGTTTGTCACACTTATATGAGCCGCATGGCCATAAGTATCAATCTGGTCTGGAATTGGGATGCTGGCATCAGATCTGTTGGTCAAAGTCCAACTTGTATTTACCGGCTCGCCTAGTTTAACTCTCGTTTTAAGCTTGATCACAAGCTCAAGATCGCCAGTGTCAAAGAAGTTAACGTCGGATTCGGGAACAGAGATTGAGTTCCCGAAGAATTGCATGGCGCCTGGGCGGACTGCCGGGTCTGGCAGATGTATGAGGTGGCGTTGAACTGTTGCGTTAAACGCCAGATCGATGTCATCAGGAAACGTCTCACCGGCGCCATCCAGTGCGCTAGCGACATTAGGGGTAACGGTCATAATGGAATTATCCGGACCGCTTTCAAGGCTTTGATGAATTTGATTAAAAGTGTGGCCAACTTCATGGGCTGCACTGCGCAAAAAAGCACGGGGATGATCTTTTTGTAACTCGTCTTCGGCAATACCGTACTCAACACCATCTCCTGACGGATAGCCATCATGACTATGCGTAACGGCACCTTCACGGCCAATACTGTTAACGTCACCACCGCTACCAATACTGTCAAACATCCAACCACGGCTGCATCCCAGGGTTGCCGGAATAGCAACAAGATAAGCCTTCCAGCGAGAATCCAGAATATCAGGATCATAGCCAGGCAAAGAGTCCATCAGGTCATGCATATTGTCAAAATTTGGATTCCAGCAGGTATCAGGATCTTGGACACCAACCAGACTAGCGGGCAGTGCTACAGCTGTGTCGTCGCGAGTGACACTCAAATGCCAACCTGCGGTAGCGAAAATGCTCGAGAAATCTTCAGTACCGGTACCGGAAGAAGCGGTCACGGGTTGAGGAATAACCGCACCCTCCAGTCGTTGTACTTGAAGTTCGGCGCGACGAAAAAATGGCGAGACCCACTCCAGCCTGATGTTACCTAGTTCGGTGTCACCGCTGTATAGCTTGCCCTCAAAGTAATCAACTTTATCAGTTTCTTTGAACTGCATCCGAATTGTGCGATCGGCTACAGACGGAAAGGAACCATCGAAACCGGAAGCAGGATGAACATAGAAGAACTCGTCGAAGGTTAACGAAAAATTACAAGGCCTTCCAACGAACCCTATAGAAGTAAGTTGAGCAGACACACCCTGAAGATATGAGTAGTACCTATTGCGCGGATAGATGGGGATAGTCTTAACCGGTGGTCGTTTAGCGGGGCCAACCGTCGGGGCTTCGGGTTGCCGGAAGCCAAAGCCGATACTCTGAACGTCCTCGCCGATAGTAAGATGTCCCCATCGCTGCTTGTACTTTTGGGGAATCCGATAGTATTTGAGAGGAAAGATAGTGTTGAACTTGTACAGATCGGCACTAACAATAATCTCGCTCCCCTTTTCTTCGAAACGCATTGTCCCTTTGTAGCTTGTAGCAAAGAGTGTCGGGCGAAGCCCTGGCTTTGGATAAAATGTTAAACGATAGCAGCCTTGCAGAGGCTTAATGGAACAGCGCTTAAAGAGCTTCGCTTTTAAGTCCAGGTCAGGGGCTGTCGGTTGCAGATCATCGAAGAGTCTCGGGATTAGATCCGCAGTGGGAACTGGAAATCTTCCAATGCGCTGATCAAATTCATTGCGGTTTTTCATCGTCATTACGCCTTATGAGTATTGGCAGGTAATCCCCTCACTGTTAGCGGAATTCACTGGATCAGTTGCGCCCTCAGGCAGTCAACTGCAGCCATTTTTTAAACGCAAGAAGTATCAGATACCTCAGCGCTAAGCCTCACTGGATCAAATAGTTCGCTTAACTACTTATAACCATCTTTACAAGTTCCGTGCCAATAGCCCGCATAACCTAATGAGTTGAAATAAATGGAAACTTCCAATATAGCCTCATCGTTTATTTACCCAAGCGGGTCAAAACATCCCCACCATCCTCAATAAATAATTACAATAATTCTATATTTTATTTAAAAATCAATGGGTTTCTATTTTTCTAGCGGAACAGGCAGGGTGGGGTATAAATAACCCGCCTATTGCGGGATAAAACCAAGTTATTCTCATCTATTTAATAACAACTAAAGTAAACATGCCTTGCCATTGGTTTATGCTTGGCCATTAACGCGGCCGATAAGAATTACTGAGGCTTATTTACTTAAGAAAGCTCATTATGTGCCAGACATTATTTACTGCTAACTTTGCGGCCTTTATTTGTAAGAGTCCAAATAACTTCACCTGTTTTGTTTTTGTTACCTATGCGAACATACTCATTTTCCACAAGACGAACTAATATTTTCCAGGCTTCTGATTCTGAAAGATTTGAGTCTTTACAAAGCCCAGGCAACGTACGCCATGTGTATTTCGCGTTAGCTAAAGCAGTAATTAATGATTTTTCGTCATTTGATAACTCGCTACTAACAGCATTTAATTCGCTTTCTGATGGTGTCTCTTCAGTTTCTTTATCGATCACGGCCTGCATTTGAGACTTCATTTTTGCGGAAAATCCAGCGCCACTAAACTCAGAGAATTTATCTAAGTTTGCGAACGCCAACCCCAGCGCTCCTGTTAGGATAGCAAGCCCCATCTCTGTTGGTTGTTGAACAACACCGAAGTATGTTGAAACAAAGATCAGGGAGGTTACCGATAAAATTTTAAGTACATTGTTCAAATTAGGAATCCACTTTTTCATAATACCAACGCCCCGGGGGGTTGTTTGCCGAAGTCCTTGATGTACGATTCAAGACCCAGTCTCTAGTATATACGTAACAGCTGAAGAACGGGCCGGAAAACATAATCTAATCATGTGTATGTACATAGGATCAAATTCACATAGGGTTAGGTCTTGTAGTTTGACTCTCCACGTGAATTTTCCTTGTATGACAATTTATTTACGTAAACCCAGAACGGCATAATCTTTAATAACATCAACCATAATTAAATGAGATCCCCCGTTCTTGAGTTCCAATATTCAAAACTACTCATTACTGCCTTCGCCAATTTTGAGCCGTTCGCTCCGTCTTCTCGAATCAAAAACAAGCCTACCGGCCCTCTGAATACACTCCCCATTTCTGTAGTTTCATTACTCGCCATTCGTGCTTTAAATATAGAAGCCAGAATCTGTTCTGCTGAATTTATACTGTCAATTGCAAACATATGCTAAGACCCCTATTTAATAATGGTTACTATAACTCCCACGCGGGACCACCTCCGTTTATCCTGGAATAAAATCCATAACCCGCCAAGACTCTACCGATTGTTTATTGCACAGAATATTTTCTTTCTTTATTCTAATAAACTCAGAAGGAGATTGAATGCTATGACAGACCTTTTTATTTTCATATTCGGTGCGTTTATTGGTGGTTTGGTATCCTTTTTTATCGGCTATGAGTTTTTAATAAGAGCCGAACAACTAAATGAAGAGAAATTCTCTTATGGCAGCAGCGAACTACCTTATTCAGTTGAGAAAGTATGGGAATTTTTAACCAACTCAAATCTATTATCTTGCTACAAAGCTTATGAAATAGCTGACTTAAGCAGGGATTTATCAGAAGGTCTGCAATCCGTTTTTGAAGGAGCAAGAATTAATACTCGTGCATCGGATGTGTTTATTAATAAGTGTCAGGAAAAAAGTTGTTTGTATTATGGCATGAGCCCTTTCTCCTCTGACCATGCCTTTCATATATATCCGTTATCATCTCAAAGCACACTTATTGAACTAAAGAGAACCGTCACCCCTGACGACTTACTAAAAAGATCCACAATTACCAGGTTTATTCATTTCCTTACTCCCAAAAAGCATAGTGTTTATCAACCTGACATCTTAGCAAATGTAACATTATCAACAATCGATTATGGCTTGAATCGCTATTATGAAAAACTTAAATAAATGATTGTAATACAACTAAGGAACACGCAGTTCAGACCTGCTTTACAAGATCGCTCCCATGCGACTGAGTGCAAACTTGGCGTTAAATTTTCCTAACTACTTACAGCATGTCTTTTTGCGAACGCTTGTACAAAAAACAAACAAGGAGCAGAATTAAATCAGTAACACACGAAGGGAGGTCGTTTCGATGGTCGTTTCAATGATAGCATCGCAAATTTTCTCAAGTGTTGGCATTGGATCACTGATAGGAATTCTATTGGGCTTGTCCAGCTCACCTGTCGTTGGTTTGGTTGTCGGTTCAATCACTGCTCTGCTGGCATCGTTAATAGGTTTAAAAACCCCAGCCACAGATGATGATTCAGGTTCTCAGGTTTTAACAGGCGCTCAACTTAAATTAGCTGGTTTACGTACCGGGTCTTTTGGACTGGCATGCGTGCTGGGTATTTTTGTGGGTATTTATATGAGAACGCATAATGTACTTTCACCTACAGAACCCACCCTTCAAGTCCAGTTTAGCGAGCTGACTCAAATTGGCTTCAGCCCAAAAGAAGCAAGAGAGTTGTTGGTAATTAAGAAATTTAATAATAAAAGCACGCAAGAAAAGAGCGCAGACTCGTCACCAACAGCATCATTAGAGAAAACAGTGCTGTTCGCCACGGATTCAAAGTTATGTGAAAAGATTGCTGTTGATCGTTTTGAAAATTTTAGCGCTTTGATGAGCTTCTATCGTTCTATGGAGTTGACTGAACTGTCTGCCATGGCCGTGGCTATTAACCAGCATGTAACAGATGAGGATACCAAAATGGCGATTATCCGATCCACAGTGGCAGGCATATGCACACCCGAATAGCCCGTTATTTTTGTGGCTTTGTTTGTTTCTTTATATCACTGTACTCAGCTGCAGTTTTTGCGCAGCCGGCACATGAGGTATTGGAGCGAGTCAGTCAATCGGTTGTTAAGATAGAAGCGGGCACTTCATCTGCTACTGGCTTTATATGGCAAGAAACTCAGTTTGTGGTGACGTCGTTACATGTAATAGATGGTCAGCGAAACATCACAGCTAACTATGTGAATGCTAACGGGCAGATTGTTGCCTCGTCTCCGGCAGTGGTTGATCGCGTTTTAAAAAAATCTGATCTGGTATTGTTACGCCTCGAGAACCCACTGGAACGGCCGGTACTAGATGCAGATGCGTCTCCCTTAAAAGTTAAACAGTCTCTTGATGCGGTGGGTTTTCCGCTTAATATTGCCGGATATAGCAGTACTGAAGTTAAAGTGCGATTTGGAGGAGATCAGTTACGCTCTATTCTGCCTTCCAAAGTTCTGCAAAAGATTGGTGAATACCCAAGTACTACCCTGAAAATATTAAACCTGGAAGGTAATTTAGTGCCTGGATTATCGGGCGGCCCTATTGTGAATAACGAAGGACAAGTGGTAGGTATTGTCGATGGAGGGCTGGAAAATGGCGCTATTGGTATAAGCTGGGGAATACCGGCAAGCGAGTTACAGCAGCTAGCTCAATCAACAGATAACAAGCTACCTAATGCACCAGGCATTACTGAGCTGTTCGCTGCTGATTTAGATGCCAATGTTGGAAAAACGCAGTTGGTAGGAGATATTCGTTTAACCAAATTACGAAGCCGTTCTTTTCAGCAACTCGCTGAAACAGCGGATGATAAATTAGGCCTCAACCAGCTTGCCTCTTTATTTAATGGCTTTAATCCTTATGCTTTTAACTATGATATTTATCAGGACCTAGGCTCAGGGGCTACAATCGTTGTGCCAATGGGCGCTGATATCAGCAAAGCGGATAATTTTACGACTGTCGCGCTGGGCGATCCACGCATGGAAATGGTATTTAATATTTGGCGTGTTCAGAACTTCAACGAAGCGCAATATTATTCTATCGAGTTTGAAAATATATTGACCCAGTTGGATAGCTACTCACAAGTTTTTCCAGACCCCTACTGGAGTTACTTAACACCGATATCTCAGTTTGGTGTGACGGTTAACCGTAAGGCGATTTATCGTAATATTTTTAATGGCATGATGTGGCAGACAGATAAGTATTATTTTGAAACGCTGGCAACCAACGGCTCAACTTTACTCGCGGTTGCTGCGGTTAATCATGATAACAGCCCCGAGATGCTGCAACTTGAAATGTGGTGCGCCCAAGGGGGTTACCACAATGACTGTGCGCAAGTCGCGGCTTCCAGAAAGCTATGGGCTCAAATGGTGTTAGGTGTTCAGTTTGCAAGCTTCCCGCAACATCAAATGCAGTAATTATGTTTATTGAGTCTACATATAGCTACTATTCACCGACTTATTACTCAACTACTTATTACTCCTTCGATAATTCCATAAAATCACTCCAATGCAGTATGTGCTTCCCCATAGTGCGGTTAGTTTGATATAGATTCATGGCTATTGCAGCGCCCAATCTAGCAGCAGAAATACTCCTGAATTTATTGAAAGAACCAATAAACAATGGATCAAATAGTGGCATAACAGCAAGAGTAACGGCCTGCGATAAACCGTAACGATTTTTGGGGGTCATAATCATTGATGGACGAAACAGGCTCAGTCGCTCAAACCCAAGTTCTTTTAGACCGTCCTCAAGTTCCCCTTTAGTACGCAAATAAAATGAAGATGATGTTGAACTCACGCCAACGGAATTTAGGAGTTCAAAATAAGAAACTCTTGCTTTTTTACACACAAGGGCAAAGTCTAAAACAGTATTTTTATCAATTTTACGAACTCTTCTTTACTCACTTTTGATGGCTGACCAACACCCAGTGTGCAAATTGCAGTGTCATGCCCATTTAAAAAAGACTCGTATGTTTTCGGTGAAAAGATATCGATTTCATGTTGGAAAATAGATTCTCCAAGAACATTATCGATAGGCCTTCTGCCAAGTAAAGTAAACGTCTTAACAAATGCCATCTTTTCTGGTGTTAATGCCGTGTGGTTGCCAACAGCACCAGTAGCACCTAGCATAATGATTTTCTTTGAGTGCAACATACAGTCCTTTAGTAATACTTAATGACAGGCTTAAACAACGCCTAAATTTTGACCTAAGGGTTTAGGCATCACCATGCTGCTGGCCAAAGACACGACCGAAGGCCCAGGTGAAAGTAATGGCATGTACTTCATATAAGATGGCTGCAGAACGCAGCGGTTATGGGGTTCATGACGAAATCCCGATGGTGGCGCTTGGCTTGATTGGTGCTTAAGGAATTATTATTATATATATAGTAACTAGTGGGACGAAAGCCTAGAGATATAGTTTTTTATGCGATCTGCATTGGCGCCTAGATCAGTGCCGCCGATACGAGAAATTGATCGCGAGTCTATCTTGCTTCCAGTATCTGTCTCCTGGATACGGATAGCGACATCATCTTTGAACGCCCAAAGTAAAGTCATATCAACGGCTTCGATAATACCTTGCTCGGTACTATTCGCAACGATTTCCCATCCTAAGCCCTTCGCAACTTCAACAGCTTTAGTAAAAGCTTGCTCTGTGTTCAGCTCGCTTATGATGGGTTGCACCTCTGGATAGGCAGCTTGTTGCAGTGGAGCAAGCATTTCGCTGGCATATTCCAATGTGTTAGAGCCTTCACCACGCAATGCAACAATGGCTTGAAATGGCGGCGGATTAACTGTGTCGGTGCTTACTTGATGCAGGAAAGGTAAAGACTTAGCTTTAACGGCTTGCATTAATAACCCTGTCACCGGTATTGCCGATAAAATCACAACAAAAGTACAGCTTTTTACTACATCCTGTTGTTTTTTGAATAACGCGAACAGCCCTAGCAATACCGCTAGCCCTAGTACCGCCGCACTAGAATAGCCTGTATATTTAATGATCTGAAAGGAGACTCCCATATGCCATAACTACAAACGATAAGCGATGATGGCAACCGGGAAGTCAAGTAACAAAGGAATAACCGCGAACGTAAAAATTCTTGAAATACTTTGAATAACCATGCCGGTCTTACCGTTAATGTTAATAATGCCCAAGCTACATACATGGACACAAAACCACTTTATTTTATTCTTGTGGAACAAGAAGTGCGTTAACAAGCGTGGTAGTCGGCACATCAATACCAAGCATGGATGCTCTACATAACACCGCACCACAAACACTGTCCAACTCCAGTGGCCGACCTTTCTCTTTATCGACAAGCATTGACGTTTTTATCGCATCAAAAGTGCATATCAACTCATACATTCTATCAATATCACCTTTACTTGATACAACGTTGTCGACTTCCCAGGCTTTGCTAGACACTTTTAATAGTTACAGTCTAAATTCAAATAAAGGTGTTTATGAGCAAAGGCAAACGGTAGTACAACCAAACGACATACCTGGTAAGCACTGACGTGAAGCAATGTCGTTTGATCATATCTTGTAGTGATTTCATCCGTGAATATCCCGTAACAGGAATTAATTTCTCAGTAGCATATTTATACCGGTCATATGGTTGCAGCAGTCCCCGAAAGCATACCCCCCGGGGTAGGCCATTTCAGAGGATCGCAGGGATTATGAACAGCGCGATTGATGTTACTATGAACCAAGCACACCAGAGGAAGGCCATATAGCCCCACACATCGCGCAAGCGCATACCGACAACAGCAAGCGCTGGGATTACATAAAGAGGCTGCAAAAGATTTGTTGCCTCATCCCCCAATATAAAGGCATTGATAATCAATGGCAGATTCGCCCCTGTCTGGAGAGCTGCGTCGATAACGATTTCACCCTGTACGATCCACTGTCCTCCTTGGGACGGGATAAATAAATTCACCAGAGAACTTGAAACATAAGTGAAAAATGGCAGGGTTCCTGCGGTTGATATCGACGTAAAAAACCCGACTACCACTGCAGCCAGACCAGAGCTTGCCATCATCCCTGCAATGCCGCCATAAAAGGGGAACTGAATCATTACATCTGTCGCCAGTTTTAGATTGTCGCGATAAGCGGTAATAAAGCGAGCAGGCGTGTTGTAGAGAAAGAAATTCGCTATCAGAAAGATAAAAATAACAAAGCTCAGAGACAGCGACGAGAAAAGTCCGTTCTTCAATATCGTATAGCAAATCATCATGACCCCAAGAAGCCCAATAGCCCACGCCAGAAAGCGGCTGCTATTTAGGCGGTGGGCGATTGATCCTTTAAACTCGTCAACCACGGGCTCTGACTGGGTTGCAACTGAGGCGAAGTCTTGTTTGAATTCAACGATTTCTGATGCCGAAGGACGTGTCCACATCGCGATCAATGTTGTCATCGAGGCAAGAATGACCCAAAGAATGATATTAGCCGGATTGTAAGTTGTCACTGTCTGAGGTAACACGCCGATTTTATCCACGAGCGAGTGGTTACCGGCGAGAAGAGCATAGATTGTAGCGGTCGGGCTTAAGCATTGACCAAGAACCATAGTTGAATAGCCGGCGGCAATCAGCATTGGAAAATGTAACCCGCGGATACGCTGACTTAGCGCCATGGCAAGGACCGGTGTCACGATAAGCCCAAAAGCCCAGTTTAAAAAGCTTGCCAGATAGCCGAACACCATCAACATCAGAATGGCTGCTGCAGGCCCCTTCACAGCATTCGCGAGCCGATCAAGGCCACGGCTCACCTGTGGCGAACGCGCGGTCACCGCACAACAAACCACCATAAAGGCCATCTGAAAGGCAAATGCCGCCTGAGACCAGATGCCATCATACCAGTATTGGGCCATCGCAATAGGAGAGTTATCCGTGACGAGCACGCCCCCTGCAAAGATAAGGATTGTGAAAATCAGGCAAAAGACCAACGGATCGGGAATGATTCGTTCGGCTGCAAAGTCGAATTTCTTTGATAAGCGCCAAAGTGAAGACCCGTGGCTCCCTGTAAGTTTCGTGCTCATGAGTTTACTCCTACGTTTGTGATTTATTTTTAAGTGATCGCAAGCTGCCAGAATTGATCCTTCCCATAGCTGAAGAAACCTTCCCGGTTTTCAACCCCAACTTGCCTCGGCGATTTTATGTCATTGAAAATCGCTGGCTTTTTAAGCTTCACTAATTTCCGTTAACAGATTGGGTACTTTAAAATTTCTAATTTAAGGACGTAACTAGCTGAGTCGGAAGGCTCTAAGTTATTGATTGTCTGTTGTAGAGCAGGCACGTTATATCCAAGGTGCTCCTCTATCCAACCACATCAGAGCAACGGCTGCGGCAGGCGCAATAGCAAAACCAACGACAAGAGGCACAAATTTCCGTCAAACCCCTGACCGATCAGGGTGCCAATCAGCATGGAAATCAAGGTTGAACTACAGCCAAATATTGTGGCACCCATGCCCGCTTTGTCTTCCAAGGGCTCCAACGCCATGGCACTTATATTGCCAAACGCGATGCCTTCAAAAAACATGACGACAGCCAACCAGAACATAAATCCAACTAGTGATACCTGCTCATCCTTTGTCCAAATCAGCACTAAAAAAATACAGAAATAGCAGATAACCCTACAAAGGCGACCGCAGTAATGCGGTGCATTCCAACCCGCATCACCAGATTGCCATTCACCACTGATCCCGCGCCAATGGCTAAGGACAAAAGTGCAAAGTCAGCTGGAAACCATACCCCCAGCCCATAGATACCTTGAAAATCGGTTGAGCTAAAGATAGGTATCCAATAAAGGCCCCTAAAAGCAGACCCTGTACAGCGGTATAAATTAAAAGAGCACGCACCCGCAGTATAGATTTTATATTGGCCAACAGAGCAGAAACGGACAGAGGCGTACGGGCAGCGTTTCGGCTTGTCTAACCGCAAACCAGACAGCCAAGAGCAACGCCAAACCAGCTAATGCGCCAAAAATTGCCCGCCAATTAGCGATCATTAACACATCCTGCCCCATCAGAGATGCAACCACCGGGACCAGAATAAACACACTCATAACAAACGACATCACCCGCGCCATTTGGCGACCTTCGTACCGGTCACGAATGATGGCAATCGCAACCACCTGCGGGCCAGCTGCGCCGCCCCCTGCAACAGGCGTCCCGACAAAATCTGTGGCATTGTTTCAGCCAACACACATACCCCAGTTCCAGCTAGAAAAACCACGATAAAGGCAAACACAGTGCCGCGGCGCCCGATGCTATCTGACAAAATACCGCTGACGAACTGCCCCCCCTGAGAGCCCCAGAAAAAGCATTCCGATGATTAATTGATCTGATTGCTGTCGGCATTCAACGATTTCCCAATCTGTCCCAGCGCTGGTAGCATAGCGTCTATGCTCAAGGCCGCGGTTGCAGTCAGTAAAGCCATCAATGCAATAAACTGAACCTGACTTGGACCGCTGGATTTGGTGGTGTTGTGCATCTAATAGCCTTTTATTAATGCAGGTGCATAACAGGATTAATACGCTTAATTAATTACCATCATGCTGGTTGCTTACTGACAGAAATCGGTCACGATAATATTAATCTTGGGATAGTTACATTCACTGGCCATCCCGTAACATGTGTTAACCTGTCTGGCCCCTAAGAAATCTAGCTTAGCCGTATGTACGCGCACGAACACTCAAAGAGCTAAACACTTTAGTAACCCAGTGCTTAGCCTAATACTAACCATAGTCATCGGGTATCTTCTCAAAAAAAGCCCCACCATTTTGGTGAGGCAAAGAGTAGCCTGGGAAAGGGATATATCCGTAGCATACTTTTTGGAGCAAACCTATGCGCTAACAGGACTCGTTAGCCTCAACCACGATCATACCTAACTATCACATTCAAGATATGAGGGGCATGAATTACCAAGCCGTGCTTCCCTAAAAGCTGACATTTATACCTATTGAGAAATTATCTGATACAGTGTTTTCTTTATAGTCTGCGCCTTCAGCATAGGCGTAGACATTCTCTAGAATCTGCTTACGCACAATTACAGTTGTCGCAGAATCATCCCATGCATCATGCTCAGAATCCTTATCGGTATAGCCCATGCCCACAGACCAACCATCATTCAACTTAACATCTGCAACCACACCGATAACATCAGTGTCAGAGTCAAATGGTGCAGGATGGTCTCCCTGGTGTTCCCAAGTCAAACCCAGATGAGTATTTCCTAGTTCATAACCCAACGTAAAGGCTGTAGTATTAAAGGTGTCATTTGCGCCAGTTTGCTTAGCAGAGGCTGCTGAATTACCGAGCCCTATACGCAAACCCTCGTTTTCGTAAAGAACACGTATATCAAAAACATCCACATCATTTTGGTTGTAATTTGAATTAGGTGTACCTTCTGAATTAAGAGTCAATACTGCAGCCTTCACCACAATGTTGTTAAAAGCTGGGGTAACATAGGCAAAAACAGAGCTACCCTCGTCTGGCTGCCCCCATAAAGTAGAATTATCAGCCTCATTATTCTCGAAAATATCTACAGCACCATACAAGTCACGCTGATGAGCCGATTCTCCACGTGGTTCGATTACAAATACACCATACTTCGTAGGGAAAACGATGGAAGCATTCTTGATTTCCAGATCTGATTTACCTTCCTCATTATTAACTGCCTCAGTAAACTCAGCTTCCAGCTTATAAAGCATCAAAAAATCATCTTTTTTATAAGCTCCTTTAACACCTATAGAGGCTTCAAACGCCTGACCATCAAGATCAGTTTCACCTTGTACTTTCTGAATACCTGCATTTAGGTTACCAAACAGTACCGGCCCGCCATCGGCCTGAGCAATGGTTGGTTGAACGGAGCATGTAACCACCGCCATTGATATCAAAGCTGTTTTTAACTTCATGTTAATACCTTTCTTATTTTTTGATTGTAAATCTGAAACAATTCGTCAAGTAGGTCCCAATAGACTTTACTCATACAGATCAAGGCACTAATGGCTAAAGCATTCACATAACACCCCTGCCAAGGCATGAACGAAAAAGTAAAGCTACCCGCAAAAACCAAAGCTCACCGAAAAATGACACCTACTAACCTACTAACTGGGCTTTTTAATCACACTCTTGTAAATCAGAATTACCCTGACCAAAAAACGATACACTCGCACCTCATTGCGGTCAATAAAATTTAATTGAATATATTTTTATTTTACAAACCCAATCGATTCACTATATGTATCACTTAAGAAATAAAAATATAAATTATTGATAAATAACAATAAAATTATTTATAAATTCAAAAACATGCATATCGAAATAAGTTAGGAGGAATTATGGATAAAAACAAAATATTTTATTTGTTGATTTTTCGATACACTGTACTGTATAAAGATACGCATGGTTTATATTTAAACCTCAAAGTGAAGGCACAAGAAAAGAAAAATAAAATTTCATGTCGCTAAATAGTAAGAGCCATAAGTCAGCAAACCCATCTTGAGTACATGCAGATAGACAAATGATATTTTGTACGCAGGAATCTAAGGGCTGACTACATCAAATGAATTTCTGTGTATCCCCTTACACAGTACTCAAGCGACATGTTTCATACCTCAACAGGAGTAAGACAATGGGTAAGAAAGTACTAGTAGATTTAAGTCATCCATTCGGTCCAAACATGCCGGTTTGGCCATATTTCAAAAAACCAAATATCGACACCGTACACAGTATTGCTAAGTCCGGCGTACTAACCCAATCGCTCCAGATTGTTATGCATTGCGGCACCCACGCCGACTCACCTCGTCATGTTATGGATCGGGAGTTTGATGGCAAACGTGCCCGTTATACCCATGAGATGGAATTGGAGGAATACTATGGTGATGCCGTATGTCTGGATATTAAAACGCATGACTGGGGTCTAATTACGGCAGCAGATCTGGATGATGCTGTTGCACGTGCAGGAATGACACATGCTGAACTCGAAGGGATCATTATTATTCTTCGCACTGGTATGCACCTGAAGTGGGATGACTCGAAAGACTATTTTCACTACGCAACAGGCTGCGGTGTTGAAGCGGGTCACTGGTTTGTTAAACATAAAGTTAAAACTGTTGGCATGGACCAGCAGGCCTTGGATCATCCTCTTCACACTTCGATGGGACTCAACGGCATCCCAATGAACCTTGTTGGCAAATCCGGCAAACCAATTGTACAAGAGTTTACTGAGAAATTCGGCGAAGAGGCTTACGCATGGTTCAATAAAGAACTGTTCATTAAGCACTTTGGTGAAGAACGCTATACCGAATTTTATGGTGAAATCGAAGATAAAGCCGGCACAATAGGCACATGGGAACCATGCCATAAAATGATGCTTGGTAACGGTATCACCGGTTACGAAAACGTTGGCGGTGATCTGGAAAAAGTTGTTAACAAACGCTTTAAAATCATGGGCTTCCCTATCCGTTGGCTGGAAGGTGATGGTTCAATGGTTCGTTTGGTAGCAGAGATTGATGAAGATGACCTTAACGACGTACCAACACGCACCTATCCATACGGCGATCACTAAGCCTTATATTCTGATGTAAAGCCAGAAACCAGCTATTCACTCATACTGAATAGCTGGTTGATTTAACTCTTATTACTTTTATTCTCAAAATTTCATTTAAACTTCTGATGTAAAAACCCTCAAACCCACTGAGATATTGCACTTCCTGACTTAGGAGAGGATGCTATGATAATCCCCCCGAAAAATTAATATTGATGCAAAAGTAGTGTGATTTTTAATGAGTCAATGCGCATCTTCAAATAATTGTCCACTTTTCTCATGATACCAGTGCTAAATAGTGCATATTGATAACCCAAGTGTTTTGCATGCTATCGATTTTCTAGCGCCATTTAAGGAAGCTACATTAATCATTTTAATTATTTTGTGCCGCTCAGGGAGAGGGGGTAATCTTCCTCGCTGTTGTCCCAAAGGGCATTGTACTTTTCCCGCAACACCAACTATGCAGCCGTTTCTGAAAGTGCTTTATCTTCTCTAAGCAACTCTTTTTCAAGTGCCTTGATCTTCTTATCCGCTCGTCGGACAGTATCTAACTTGTACTGGCTATATTGAGACGGTCGGTGAGCCGCGATGGATAAAGCCTTCCAAGACTTAACGTGTTCAACAAACAAACAGTGCTCACAGCGATATCTCGCTAATTCATGGCTGTTGCAATAACAGCTGCAAACTTCTGGTTGGCTGAATAGTCACTACTATCTTGTTGATCACTTTCAAACCCATGCCTATTATCAACAATTCCTGCCTACACTTACACCAAGCTCACCAGCTATTTACCTAAGTGAATATGAGCAAGGTGGTAACAACCACGTTTGAGCTTGTTGTTTAGTTTCTAAGTCTACTGCATGTGCCGGCATTATTGTCTCCTTGGATTAAAATATGAGGCGACAGCAAGCCTGACACAGCGGGAGAATGGGTGTTCATGTTGAGGCAGAATACGCAATCCTGTTAGCCATGAGTGGATTTGTCGCCATGTGGCGGCAGACAAAGCGTCTGGCGGGCAGTTATTTTGGCACTTACGACAAGGTCATAAGCGGTATAGACGAAGTCAGCATGCTAAACGTTCACCGATTCCCAACCCCGTCTCTATTGATGAAAGACCCGCTATTGTTGATACGCGAGAACGTATAGGTGATTGGGAAACCGATACCGTATTAGGCAAACAAGGCACGGGGTACTGGTTACGCTGGCTGAACGAAAAAGTCGTCTTTACCTAGTACAACGGGGCGACAGTAAGCATTAGAACGCCGTTACTCAGGCGATTATCGACATGCTGACACCGTACAAAGATAATGTGCATACCATCACTTTTGATAACGGCGGTGAATTTGCTGAGCATGAGAAGATAGCCAAGATACTTGATGCCAAAATGTACTTTGCTCATCCGTATTCATCTTGGAAGCGTGGCTTAAATGAAAACTTTAATGGTCTGCTCAGGCAATATATTCAGAAAGGAACCGATTTACGCGGAGTGAGCGACGAACGAATAAAACAGGTGCAGAGCAGAATTAATTTATGACCGAGAAAGTGTCTTGGTTTTAAGCAGCCACAGAAGATTTTTGAGGAACTCTGTCAGGCTCCATAGGCGAGTGTTGCACTTGGGAGTTGAATTCGCGGATTACCATAAGGTTTAACATAGAAAAAGCGACATAAAAATCAGCCCATTGCCTACCTTATGTCGCTTTAGTTTTACACTGGTTTTAATAAGTATTAATTAATGATAGATCTTATAAGTAATATAAAAAACCACACCAAACCCGATAACACCTAACATCCACAGTTGAGTTGGATCAATATTTTCCATAGTTACCACCTCTTTTCAATAATACTAACAACAATATCTGCAAGCAGCACAATGCCAAAAATAAGAACAACAGACGTCAGAAAAAGCTCAGTTGGAAGATTCATTGTGTAACTCCTTCTACTTTTTCATACCTGCCATTCGCAAAAAAAGGTTCTTTTGCATCATTGGCAATGAAGTTGAAAATAAATACAGACACCAAGGCAACAATAGAAACAACATGGGGATTCTCAAGAAACTGTAGACCAATTACCTGCTTCACCTGAGGAATAAATGACCAGACCATATTAACGCTCCAGCAACAGATAATGACTTGAAATGCAGCAGTTGCACTTCGTTTCCAAAACAAACCTGCAATAATGATAAAGAAGAAAGGAACCAACCAAGCGAAAAGCCAGGTGATTGCAAAAACGATATTTGGATGAAGAAAGAATGTCATAAAAGCAGCAATGATACCAATGATCAGTATTGTGCGCCGAATGAGGGACTTTTCATGCTCTGGCGTCATAGGTTCTTTCTTTGACGAACCGATAATATCCTTGGCAAAAATAGTTGCAGGTGCCAGCGCTGACATTGCAAAAGTAGATAAAAGGGCTCCGATGAAACCCGCTTGAACTAATACCACCAGCCATGTCGGCAGCAGCGTCACAACCAAAGTAGCGCCAGCAAGCTTAGGACCCAGTTCGGCAAACTCAGGAATTGTGGCAGCGGCTAGGCCAACTAGAACCGGAAAAATACCGAATAGACCATTCACTGGAGCAGCAATCCATAAAGATTTTCGGATTACTCCTTCGTCTTTTGCTGACATACAAGCTTGCATACCTTGCTGGTTTACCGACTGAGCGAAGACTACAGAAAATATCGCTGCTAATGAGAAAGAAGCCAGAAGAGTCGGCTCTCCAAATACACTCAGCTTGAACTCTGTTCCATTATCAACGTAGTGCTGAGTGACTGCTTCCCACCCTCCTGGTAGAGAATATGTCAGGTATATGGCAGCGATAATGATGGCTGCATACATGACGCAGGCATTAACCAAATTAACCCACATGGTTTGTTTGATTCCACCCATATATACATAAGCAGTACCGATACCGGCCCCAAGGACAGCAGACCAACCTAGTGGCCAGCCGGACATTGATGATATGCCGATACCCAACGTTTGGGTTTCAAGTGTTACCAGCCCAAAGACAACCATACCCGCAACACAAGCACATATTAGCCGTATGCGCTTCCCGAAGAGCAGACCCAACAGTTCTGGAATAGTTGAAACGCCAATACGGCGAATCCAAGGACCTGTACCAAGGCACATAACGCACATCAGAATAGTATGCGCAAAACTAAACCAGAGTGCGACTGCACCCATGATAAACGACATCTCCATCAGCCCATAAACATGGGCCGAACCTAAGTAGGTAATAGCCAGCGTAACTGACATAGTGGCAACGCCAGCACTACGACCACCCAAGGCCATATCGATAGTTGTATGTTCATGACGCTCGCGCCACCAGATATAAAAACCAATTCCGCCGATAACGACGACGTTATAGAAGAGCACCAGAATTACTACGGTGTTCATTTTGCATCTCCTTATTATTATTGATGCATTCAAGAAACATGTATTAGGAAGACTCATTTGCAAGCAACGCTTTTAACAACGCACTTTCAATTACCTCCCAGCAACTTAGAAGTATATCAACACAACAAGCCGCACCACATAACAATACAACTGTATCAAATTAATATCAACAAGGTATTGGTAATTTATGATCCTTTTTCGTAGTACCACATCTGTTAATTTTTCTTACACCAGCCCAATGAATCAGCACTAGTTTTTTCATCTAATAACCTATCCTTAAGTGACGCATCTAAGTTCGTCATATTATTTATATACAATATGATCGCTCTTCCAGATCAAGAAAAAGTATAAATAGTAAATAAAGTATTTTTGAAAACTTCGTAAGAAAATCGCACTAACGCACCCTTAAAAAATCTATAGTTTTTTAGTTTTTATATTAAATTAATCCAGAAAATATTTCTCGACGCTATAGGGAGCCCTATAGCAATACCTATGCTACATAATACTTATTTTCATACAGGCAATCGCCCAAGAACAAAGGCTAAATGAGTTCTATTCCTGGCACCAAACATCTTAATTATCTTAGAGACGTAAGTTTTTACTGTGCTTTCTTTAATTTTCATATGGTATGCAATTTGTTTATTAAGTAGTCCATTTTTTAGGTGTGATAACACTTCAAACTCCCTTATCGTCAAGTTCTTCTCTAAGTTACCAATATCAAAAAAACTCAACAAATCAAGTTTGTATTCACTTGTTATTGTAGGCCAACAACTATATCCGTTAACGGCATCTACTATCTTATTTGATAAAACAGGTAATGTTTCACTTTTAAATATCACGCCATTCAAGCCAATTTTTTTATAAATTTCAATATTTTTACTTGGTACATTTTTTGAAAAAACCAACCAAGAAATACTTGTTAGTTTAATAATACTTTTTATGTTGGCCATTTCAGATAATGCGACGTTCTTATCTTCCACTATAACAAGATCAAAATGCCCCGATACAATAAAATCAGCGCACAGTTTTTCACTATTAGAAATCTGTGCATTATACGAAAAAATAAAATGATTAGCGACTAATAACTTAAACCCCTCAACCAAAAGACTACTTTCACTAATAACTAATATTTTTATTATCTTTCTCATCCTATTCTCCAATTATCAGGCAGGACAAAACATAGAAATAATATTATAAACGTTAATAATAACACGCAGGTTCATCTCTTAAAAAAACAACATTGTGCATCTCGGAAGATCTGAAATTAAATAGAAAGAAATATTAACAATGGCTATAAATCAGAAAAATCTTATAGCCACCTCGTCAAAATACATACTTACCAATGGCTGATAAGTAAACCACTTTTACCTTCATCACCTCGACGTAGTTCTGCTCCTTCATCCGGCATCGTCACACAATTCTTACGATTTATTAATCGGTCATATAACAAACGTTTGATGTCAGAAAAACTTCTTTATCAGAGTCCGTTTTGCCAAGATCGAAAAACTCATTCGGATCATTTTCTAAATCCAACAATTGCGATGGAAACCCGTTAAAGTAGACATACTTCCAACCAACGGTGCTGATCATGTAATCACGGGAATCATTCACCCTGCGCCTAATGCTTTGTGCACAGAAAAAAAAAGAGAGATCTGTTTCAGAAAAATCTGATTTTTCTCATCAAAGCCTTCCGCCTCTTCAGGATTTCCGCAAGCTACCTCCCTTCCAGCAGATCAACTGGCAAAGGTGCTCGAGTACATCATGAAACAGCCTTTTTTCTATCAGCTCAAAAAGCGGTTTGATTTGGACCCTTAAGACCAAGCATTTCCCGTGCTTCATCAGGTGTAGCTACTTCGCAACCAAGGTCTTCTACAATACGACGAATTTTAGTCACCTGCTGAGCATTTGACTCAGCCAACTCTCCACGTTTAATAAACAGAGAATCTTCTAATCCGACCCTAACATTACCACCCAACTGGCTAGCTGTGGTCGCAAATGACATTTGCGAGTTACCCGCTCCTAGAACTGACCATTGATAGTCATCCCCGAACAATCGATCTGCGGTTTGCTTCATAAACATGAGGTTGTCCATATCAGCACCAATCCCACCTAAAATGCCAAAGATAAACTGTATGAATATCGGCGCTTTAAACATCCCCGTATCTAAACAAAACTTCAGATTATAGAGGTGCCCAACGTCGTAACACTCATGCTCAAACTTAACACCAAGATCATCACCAAGTTCTTTTGCAACATATTTTATATCTGCAAAGGTATTTCTGAAAATGTAGCTGTCGGAATTACGAAGGTATTCTTCTTCCCAATCAAACTTCCAATCATCGTAACGATCCGCAAGAGGATGCATGGAGAAATTCATGGATCCCATATTCAGCGAACACATTTCGGGCGACGCCCATTTAGCTGGCGCAATTCTCTCTGCCATGGTCGTTAGCAAGCTACCACCAGTAGAAATATTTATGACAGCATCTGTTTCTGCCTTAATAACAGGCAGGAATTTTGCAAAATGATCAGGATCAATTGAGACAGCACCATTTAAGGGATTTCGAGCATGCAAATGTAGAATAGAAGCACCTGCTTCAGCAGCATCAAGCGCCTGTTTAGCAATATCTTCCGCGGTGTAAGGAAGTGCATCTGACATAGTCGGAGTATGAATAGCACCGGTGATTGCACAAGAGATTATTGTTTTATTTTTTTTACGAGCCATTATTACTTTCCTCGTTTAAGTTTATCTGACAAAACGCGTTTTAACAGTGAAATTTCTCATTCCGCTAACAACCTACGAACATACAAATTGGCGTTAAAGTGTTTAAGCCACCTCAATCACTTTCCATACTCTTCAGTGCCATCAGATGGCTATTTACCTTTTGTCGAAGTGAATCAGCTTCGCCGTCCTGCCATTGGTAAAAGCCTTGGCCTGATTTCATACCCAGTCGTCCCTGCTCAACTAAATCAGACAAATAAGGTGAAGGCGCACTGCTTCTTTCAATATCGTGTAGTACGTTGTTATGTATATCCAACGTTAAGTCTGTACCCACCAGATCTGCATTTTCCAGCGGCCCAAGCACCGCCAATCGGCGACCAAAACTCGATTTCACGACCGTATCGACGGCTTCCGCATCACAAATACCGTTTTCCACCAAACTGATGGCTTCACGCCATAGAGCATGCTGCAAGCGATTACCTATAAATCCGGGCACATCCTTCTCAACACGAACCGGTGTCTTATCGATATCTGCTAATAGCTCCATCACATCAGACATCGTTTCCTCTGATGTATGTTCTGTACGAATAACCTCAACCAGAGGAATTAGATGCGCCGGATTCCACCAATGAGTACCCACTGTACGAGCTTTAAAATTAAGATCGTCCATAATTTGAGTAATAGGAATAACCGAAGTATTTGATGCCAGAATGCAATGTGCGGGAGCTGCAGCTTCAACCGCAGCAAAAATCTGTTGTTTAATAGCTAGGCGCTCGGGGGCAGCTTCGGTCACAAAATCGGCATGAGCTACGCAGGCTTCTAATGAGTCACAGATGGAGATACGCGCTACCGCATTCGAGATATTAAGCTCAGACTCACCCAAACTGATCATGCTTGTCTTGACTCGCGCCTGGAGCGTTATAAGTGTGGCATTATCCGGATCAAAAACTGAAACAGGATATCCCGCCCGGGCAAAAGCTAAAGTAATGCCATGCCCCATAAGGCCAGCACCAATAATTGAAATATTTTTTTTACTCGACATAACTATTACCCCGCAGTGTAACCACCATCAGCATAGAGAACATGACCGGTGTAAAAGTCAGATGCTTTTGACGCCAGGAACAACAGAGGGCCGACAAAATCTTCGGGCTCGCCCAAACGACCGAGTGGTACACGACTAAGGAAGCCATCCCGAACTTTTTTTGCTTCTTCAGTATCTTCGAACATCCAGGCAGTCAACGGGGAACGAAATACTGTTGGCGCAATAGCATTAACAGTTATGCCTGAAGACCCCAGCTCACAACCCAGCGCCTTAGTAATACCATCGACAGCGGCTTTAGAGGCACAATAAGCTGTATATCCATTTGGATGCCCTAACAGGCCTCGGGCAGAAGATACAAAAATAATTTTTCCGGCAGTGCCCTGCTTCTTCATCTGCCTGGTTACGGATTGAGCTAACAACCAAGACTGGGTAGTATTCGCGTCCATAACACTGCTAAATACGTCTACTGGCATCTCTTCAATAGGTGCCACTTTATTCATACCACTAGCGACGACCAGAATATCTACCGCACCAAAAACATCGACCGCAGCTTTTACTAAATTCTGACAGCTTTCTTCATTCTTAGGTCGCGCATTAATCGCTACAACCTCGGCACCAAGCGTGCGGCACTGATCAGCCACTTTTATCAGCTGATCATTATTACCGGCGGCCAACACCAGCTTACAACCTGCACTTGCAAACACCTGTGCAGCAACAACACCAAAAGCACCAGACGCACCAGTAATTAAGACAACCTTACCCGTTATATTAAAAACACTTTGAGGGTTAGAAGTAATACTCATAATCAGCTTCCTTTTTTTACTGTATCTGGGTAAGGCATCACAACCAGAATGGTCACAACGTTATTACTTTTGTTAATAATCTCTCGGATCTCTCCCGCAGGGATAACCACTGTATCCATCGCTGAAGCTATGCTTTCAACCCCGTCAACAATGACTGTCAGGTCACCGGAAAGAACCACATAAACTTTTTCAAGAGGTGAAGCATCCGGACCAGCGCTACCACCAGGTAGGAAATGTGAACAGCCTATCCAGAAATTCTCGGAACTTCCTTCCTCAAATCCCGCAAGCCTTAATGCTTTACACTCAAAATGATTTGCTGATTCATATGTCTCAGCATCCTTTAATCGTTTTATTTTCACTGGAGCGATCCTCGCTAAAAATTGTTATTGTATTACAGCGAACCACATAACAATACATCTGTATCTCATGGTGATCAAGCCAAAATATTAAAATTGAATATAACTATTATTAAAGATAGAATCAGGTGACAACTCTATCTTGGATAGGAACTGGCGAATGGAAAACAATGAAGAACTTAAAAACCATAAAAATCATGGCGTTAAGGTTATTTCAAAAGCAGCAGATATATTGCGAGTCCTTAAAAAAGATAACAAAGGTTTAAGTCTGGGAAAAATTGCTGAGCGCGTAGGCCAACCCCGCTCGACGGTACAGCGAATCGTAAATGCACTGCTGGCAGAGCAGTTAGTTATGATGACGTCAGCAGAAGGTGGATTATGCTTAGGCCCAGAGATTCAATCACTCGCTTCAGCTGGCCGTATTGATATAGCTGTCATATCACGTCCAATTCTTACCGAGCTTTCAGAAAAAACCGGAGAAACGACCGACTTGGCTGTATTCAAAGGCTCCCATATGCTTTTTGTTGATCAGGTGGAGGGCTCTCATAGATTAATGACTCGTTCTTCAATAGGCGATACTTTTACCATGTCAGACACAGCCAATGGTAAAGCAACACTCGCCCTATTAGACGACGACATTGCCGCAACACTGATTTCAAGAGAGCTGCGGTATAATGAAGTCTGCACTATAACCACCTCTGACATTATTCGCGAAATAGAACGCATAAAAACTAAGGGCTATGCTCTCGATATAAACGAACACACTGAAGGCATATCCGCTATAGGCACTGCATTCATTGGCCCAGGAGGTACTATTTATGCATTATCTATTCCGGTACCTAGTAGCCGATTTGAAAAGAAAAAAAAGCTACTAATCGCTGATATCCTTAAGGCAACCGAGGCCCTCAAGGCATTTTTCTAAATCAAAAAACTCACTTGCGTGGAGAAAAAGTAAATTTATCGAAACGACCAAACTTTACTTGAAGCTGATAATGCCATCTCATCGATGACACACCTGCACCTGAATTAAATACTCTTGGGTTACCTGATTGATAACCCCAGATTAATATTTAAAATTTTAACCAAGAATATAGACCGAACGGTTATAAGCTTTCTCTTCTACTACCTAATCACCTCCCCCGTGTTGGCGAATTTGACGTTGCATGGACTTGAACAGGCAGTCAATATGAGCCCACCCCCAAAGGATAAACCACGTCCTCGTTTAAAATCCACGTCGTGAGATATGCTGGTGACTTCATCGTGACCGTTACCGGGCTGTTAAGTGGTCATGAGTCAGCCGACTATGCCGACAGGGCTTTTCGAAGCAGAGCATGAAGAGTGGCCCTGCAAACGCGAGATTGAAAGTAGTTTGATCAAGCGTGCTTACAAACGCCGCCCACGGACAGAAGAAGATCAACAGTATAATCGATACAGCAGGCCAGTTGTGCCTGATACGTGGACACTGATACATAAAGAGGATGTATTCATTTAACCGGTTTGCTCTGATGTCGTGAAAAGGTCACACATTAATTATCATCGTTTTTTTAATCCTTTTACTTTTCCATTTCTCCGCTCCCCTCCAAAATAATTATCAGCAAGTATTTTACTATCTGGACAGAATGATATATTCAACTTAAATAGCTCATTGACCGCAATAAGATACACATGTATCGTTATATGGTTCTCTATATTAAAATAATAATGTACTAGTGAGGATCGTCTGGTGAAAATTAAACGATTTAAAGATGCTCAGGCCTATGAAGTACCAAATCATTTTGAGTGCGAAGGGTTAATGCTTGCCGGTTTGAGGAAGGACGTTCTGATAATTTCTCTCATTTACAATAATCTGGCAGGACTAGCATGCAGTCTATAATAATGAATCCGCCTTTGAGCTTGCAGAAATTCGGGCAATTCCGAAGTGAACGGCTTCCTTATGTTCTGATTCTACTGGTGCTAGCCATATGGCCCGGTGAACTGGGTGAGGTTACACGCGGGTTGATGATCGATGCCTATACGCAAGTTGCTGCCTTTGTTGCCACGACTTTGCTCTTGTTTTATGGCGTTGAGAGGTTGTTTAACTTTGAGCTTGGTGCCGCCCTGCGTAATGCTAAAGGGTGGCAAATTCCCATTTCCGCGGTGCTCGGATCGACACCAGGCTGCGGAGGTGCTGTTGTAGTTGTCGCGGCATACACATCAGGTAATGTATCGTTCGGTGCCGTTGTGGCTGCGCTCACAGCCACCATGGGTGATGCCGCATTTTTGCTGCTCGCTGCGCGCCCGGAAATCGCACTCATCGTGTTACCGCTTTCGCTTGTCGTGGGTGCACTAACCGGATTTATTGTAGATAAAGTCAATAAAACTGATTACTGCGGCAATATCGCGGCTTCTAGTGAACTTGCCCCGCGTATTGGCAAACTCCGCCAGCGTGACTTCGCTTATGTAGCCTTCGTTATCCCTGGCCTAATGATTGGCGCTTCGCAGCTGCTTCAATATGATATCGAAGCCACATGGGGCATCATCCTTCCCATTACCGGGCTTGCCGGTACTGCTATTGGGCTGCTTGTCTGGGCGGCTTCGCCTGTACAGGCCATGACCAACGCTGCGGACGGGCCGCTGACCCGCATCACTGAAGAAACAAGTTTCATCGCGGTCTGGGTGATCGGCGCTTACCTCGCTTATGATTATATAGTGATGTATTCAGGTGTTGATTTAAAATACGTATTTGCTTCCGTAGCACCTCTTTTGCCGTTGATGGGCGTGCTTATCGGCCTTATCCCTGGCTGTGGGCCGCAAGTGCTGGTGACGACGCTTTATGTGAATGGGATAATACCCTTCGCAGCGCTCATGGGGAACGCGATCTCAAACGACGGTGACGCTCTGTTCCCCGCCATCGCGCTCAACCCCAAGGCTGCGCTGATGGCTACGCTCTATTCTACTATTCCCGCCATGATTCTCGCTTACGGATTTTATTTCCTCGCACCAGATTTTGGATGATTCATCACCTTATCATTCTTGGTGAGGTGTAGTTTCAGCATAGAGTTATCGGCACTTCAGGGTCGGCGTGTTCAACGAGAGGAAAGATTATAAAATTGAAAGATCGCGCCAACTAAGTGCTTCTGAGAACGCCGGCGACGATGGTGCTCATTTTTCCTGGGAAAGCCATTGAATTGGCGGGTTACCCTATCGTTTTCAGTGTAATAGTAAACGCAAACGCTGAGTGGTCTCACACGTTCATCTTGGAACAAGAGCCCTCTCAATCAATATGAAAGTCAATCTTCAGCAATGACGAGAGGGCATTCAGGAGTTTGCAGAGGAGCTATTCAGGCCATCCAGTAGTGTCTTAAATGCGTGGGGATACCACAGGCTCTGGCCTTAATTACGATCTTAGGCGCTTCAATTTCCGATGAGCATCAGCGCGTCCGGCAACCGAAAGCTTCGAACAACATTGACTTATTATTGCCCGCAGCACTGCCTGTACATGCTATTTTTTTGGGCGAACATAAAATGCAAAGGGTATAGAAAATGGACCAAACTACTGCCCCACTAGCGCCCAGGGCTGCCCATTTTCAGAATCTTACCCAATGCAGAACAAAGGGTCGTATACCCCGCCCTTCATTATAAGGCCCTCACATTGCGTTTCGAGTAAACTAGCGGAGTTTTGTATCAAATTAAGTAGGAACTCATCATTTTGCATACGCTTTCTCAACTTAAATCTGGCGAACTCTCTGGTATTCGGCACTTAACATTATCAGAAAATTTAACATCATTTCCTTTGGAAATTTTATCACTGGCTGATAGCTTAGAAATTCTTGATCTGTCCAACAACCAATTAACGTCGTTGCCAAAAGAAGTCACACAGCTGCAAAATCTTAAAATATTTTTTGCCTCGAACAATCATTTTGAGACAGTACCGGAAGCACTTGGCCAATGCCTCAACTTAGAAATGGTTGGTTTTAAATCAAATAAAATCAATCATGTCCCTGAAAACTCATTACCAGCAAAATTACGTTGGCTCATTTTAACTGATAATCAGATAAGCGCGTTGCCTGACTCGTTGGGCGAGCGGCCCAGACTACAAAAATTAGCATTAGCGGGTAATCGCTTAACCCACCTGCCTCAAACCTTAGCGCAATCGATAAACCTTGAATTAGTGCGTATTTCAGCTAACCAGCTGGTTGAGTGTCCTGATCAATTATTAAGCCTACCTAAACTTGCCTGGTTTGCGTTTTCCGGCAATCCATTTAGCCAGTCCGATGTCAACATTCAATCAGTTCCAGAAATGCCATCAACCAGCTTCACATTACAAGATGTACTTGGGCAAGGCGCGTCTGGTGTTATTTCAAAAGCACAGTGGAATCACCATCAAGTTCTCTTCCCTGATGATATTGCCGTGAAAGTATTTAAAGGCGAAGTAACCAGCGACGGCTATCCAAAAGATGAATTACAAGCGTGCCTGAAAGTAGGCAACCATCCAAACCTGGTTAAGTCTTTGGCTCAAGTGAAGGAAGATGGATATTTAGCGTTAATTATGAGCTTGATACCACCTCACTATAAGAATTTAGGCTTACCACCCTGCTTTCAAAGCTGTACACGTGACACCTTCCCACTTGGTTTTTCTTTATCAATTGAACAGATTGGTAAAATTGTTACTCAAATGGAAGAGGTGTTTACACATTTACATCTAAACCAGGTATGCCATGGCGACTTATACGCACATAACGCCCTGTTTGATGATGAAGCCAACCTCATTGTTGGCGACTTTGGTGCAGCAACGATGTATCACATGCTTAATGAAAAACAACAAGCGCAAATAAAACAGATTGAACATCGCGCACTTCATCACTTTATTGACGACTTATTAAGTATTTGTGCAGATGAAGATAAACTCAGCAAACAGTTTATACGTCTCCAACAGGAGATTACTCATTGTTAACTAAAAAGTGGGGGCAGATGAAAGACCCAGATCACCCTCTTTTTATTCGTACGACTTTCATCACTTCAAAACTCATGCCCGCGACAGTTTCCTGTTCTGAGTAATACGTCATATTCACTCTGGCACCTTTTAAGCTTTGATAATTACCTTTGCGCTTAAATTTAAAAGGTACATCACAACCCTCTACCATTAAGGAATGCAAAATCCAATCGCCCTGCTCTCGCTGAACATGTGAGACCACCTTCATTAATTCGGAGTGGGTAAGGTTTTTGTTTTTTTCTACTAGTTTTTTGGGATCTGATTGCATATTAGATATTTATTTATTATTAATTGGTTCGTTGCGTGCCAAAGTGATTGAGAAAGCGAGTCCGGTAAAGTTTTTGCCCTCGGTGCACCATTCTGCTCTGCCCCCGGTTATTTGCAAGACCT